>JBGPIK010000137.1:0-14966 GCA_041484845.1 Binatia bacterium
CAACAGGCCATTCACGCGGTAGCGCTGCGTAACGCCGCTGGTCGGATAGACGACACCGCATGATCCAACCTGGCGAGGTCTACATGGCCGACTTCGGCCCTGGAGGTCCGCGCCCGGTGATCGTGGTGTCACGGGAGGAGCTGAATCGAGGGCGGTATGCGCTGGCCGTTGTCTGCACGTCCGCACGCTTCGCTGTTCGCAGCAAGCTGTCGAACTGCCCGCCGTTTCATCTGGCCCTAGGGATTGTTCGCTCACTAGAGCCGGCCCGCATTGGACAGCAGCCTGCTTTCGCCGGTCGGCTAGGAGAACCCCATGAGTGACGAAGAGAAGTCCAAAAGCTGGTGGTACACATTGCCCGGCGTAATTACCAGCCTGACCGCCACTATCACGGCCCTAACCGGACTGGTCGTAGCGATCAGGCAGACGGGCTGGTTTGGGCTGCAGACTCCCCCGGCCATAACGACACCGTCGACCTCGACGCCGGCAGTGCTGCCCAGTGCTGCCGCACCGGTAGTGCCCGCTCAGGACCCACCCCTGGTCACCTCCCCAACGTCCCCGGCGAGACCCACCTATTCGGTCGGGCTCCCGGCGATGCGCGACTACAAACTCAGCACGGCCACCTTCACATTACTGAAGGCGGAGGTGTCTCCGCAAACCACCGAGAAGAATGCGCTGCACATTCGCTTACGCATGTTGAATGAAAACAGGTTCGATGCCAATTTCTGGGACAGGTCCTTCCGACTGATAGTGAACGGCGTGCCGATGGCGCCCGAAAGCAACCTTAACGAGGTCGTAGCCGCGCAGTCAGCCAAGGAGGGTAATGTGATATTCGTCGTCCCGCGCGGAACGACTGGCGGGAACCTTAAGGTCACCTATGGCGACGACAGCACCGAGATTCCTCTCGCTCTGGGGTCGCCGCGCTAGTGTCGTGACTCAGAAGTTCGTTTAAAAACTCCAAACGATGGCAGCCGATGCCGCTCCTTAAGTCGGTTATCGAAACGTTGTGCTTTTTGCATGCAACCGCCATTTGACAATCGTCGAACCGAGCTGTTAATTTTAGCCTCCTGCTCCGCGTTAGCAGCAAAAACAGGCATCGAGAACAGTCGAATTCCAAGCGTCGTCAGGAGTAGCGCGTGGCACAACCGTATCGAATAATATCGGGAGACTCCCATCTGGATCTCGCGCCGAACCGCTGGACGCGTCGCGTCCCGGCCAAGTGGCGCGAGCGCGCGCCGCGGCGCGTCAAAATGGAAAGCGGCGAGGATGCGATCGTTATGGAGAATCGCCCCATCGCCCCTATCGGCTTGACCAGAAGCGTCGGCGTAGCCCATGATAAATTGCATTTACAGATTCCAACGTTCGAGAACAGCGCCGGCACCGGAAGCCCCGAACAACGTCTGCGCGAGCAAGACCAGGACGGCATCGATGCTGAAATTCTCTTCTCGCGGATGAGCATTTTGCGCGGTATCAAGGAAGACGCGGGTTACATCGCTCTGAACCGCGCCTACAATGAATATCTCGCCGAAGAGTATTGCGCCGCCGCTCCGGGCCGTTTGCGCAATGATGAATCATCCCGAGCAAACGCAGCGACTTCGGCGTAGCATTAGCATTGCAGTATCGGGCGCAACGAAAAGTAAACGGCGCGCACAGCGAAATGGATGTTGGAGTATAAGAGTATTGCTTTTAAACCATCACTCCATTGCTCGACCACTGCAGTATGCCAGACTGTGTGAAAACTCTATAGGAGCCCTTCGACCGTGCTCAGGGCGAACGGTTAAGTAGTTGATTTCTTATATCCTCGCTTCCGTTCGTGGTGAGCTTAGTCGAACCATGAACAAAGTTTTCACTAGTCTGACTCTATTGGTAAGAGGAGCCGATTGAGCGGACCAAGTATACGCATTTCAGCAGATCGCTGGAATGAAAAGGAGAACGTCAATGAACCCAGTCGACGTCAAGGCTGAAAACCCGCAATTGGAAGCGTTGCATCAGCGGTTGGCGGAAAATTCACTCGGAGGCCATTGGCAGCCGCGCCAATCCGCCGCCCCGCTGCAGCCATTTCTGTGGCGCTGGCCGGGAATTTACTCCTGCCTCATGGAGTCTGGGGAAGTCGTCAAGCTAGGCCATATTGATGAGGCCGCTAAAAGGCGCACCGTTCAACTGGTCAATCCAGCGCTGACGGCACAAAAGGCAACGACTCGGACTTTGCAGATGTCGATTCAATTGGTCAAGGCCGGCGAACGGGCGGAGTGCCACCGTCACACGGCGGCAGCGCTGCGATTTATCGTCGAGGGTGATGGGTCCGCATACACCACCGTCGAAGGGGAACAGATGTTCATGGAGCCGGGGGATTTGGTCCTGACGCCGAACTGGACGTGGCACGATCATTTCAATCCGGGAAATCAGCAGGTGGTGTGGCTGGATGTGCTTGACTCTCATTTGACCAATCATCTCGACGCCACGTTTCATGAGAACTATGGCGAAGGACCGGCCCAACCAGTGATGAAAAACGACGGTTCTTGCCGGCACAGTTTGGGAACGATACGGGCACGGAGTGGCAACATCGACGGACGGACGTTACCTTACACCTATAAATGGCGCGACACGTTGGCGGCGTTGCAAGATGCGGCTGCGGCGGGCCCACGCGACGAATGCGACGCAGTATTGTTGGAATACACAAATCCGCTAACCGGCGGGCCCACTATGCCGACCATCGGTTGCTGGGTGCAATGGCTGGCGCCGGGGGCCGCCACCAAACCGCACCGCCACACCAGCAGCACCATTTATCACGTCGTTGAAGGTGAAGGCGTCACGACCGTCGGCGACAAAAAGAATGGCGGAAACGAGCTCGCGTGGGGAGCGAAAGATTGTTTTTTTGTGCCGTCGTGGAAATGGCACCATTTCAGGAACAACTCCAGGAAAGATCCCGCGATGCTCTTTTCCGTCACCGATCGACCGGTGCTTGAGAGCCTGGGGCTTTATCGGGAAGAGCGTGAGTAGCAGGCTGCTGAAAAAGACTCATATGCTTCGTTGCGCGAAATCGCCTCGCTTCAACGTACTGGCTAAGTACGCCTCCGCTCGTCGATTTTTCGCGCGCCTCGCCTCTGAGATCTTTTTGAGCAGCCTGCAAACAGAGTTCTTCAGCGGCCTGCTAGAAGTTTAATTTCTTATGCCGGGAAGGTATGAAATCAAACTAACAGATAAGGACCTGATTGAACCTTGAACTTTTGAACCTTTGAACAATTCTTAATGAGGAGGAATTCATGACAAGCATTACTGAATTACGAAAGACGGTGAAGGGTCTGGTGATACCGATTCCGGCCGTGTTTGACGGTAAAGGGGAACCCGACCTTCCCATGGTGGAGAAATTGACCGACTGGTACCTTGGTGCCGGCGTTCATGGTTTTTTTATACTCGGATCGCAAGGCCAGGGGCCGGCCTGCCGCATCGATCAACGCAAGGCGGTCGCTGAAATGGTCGTGCGACGGGTAAACAGGCGTGTTCCGTGCATCGTGCAAATCGGCGCGGTGGAACCGTACACCAGCATCGAGCTTGGGCTTCATGCCAAGCAGATCGGCGCGGATGCCGTGGGCGTCGTCGGCCCGTATTATTATAGCGACCGCAATGAGTGGGAGTTAATTGAACATTACAAAGTAGTGGATAAAGCCGTTGATATGCCGATGCTGCTGTATAACAATCCGGAGTACTCGGGCTATCCGATTACGCCCGCGCTGATGGCCAAGTTGCGCGAAGCCGTGCCGAATATCTTTGCCGCAAAGTTGGCCATGGGAAATATCGATCAAGCGATCCAGTACCTGCGCGTCTTGTCGCGGGAGTTTATCATTTTCATTCCGATCACACAGATGTTGCCCGGCATGTTAGTCGGAGTCGCCGGGAGCATCGCCGCCGGATCGCCGGTGACAGTGCCTGAGATCGGCGTGCAGTTGATCGAGGCGATTTGGGCGAAAGATTTCGACCGGGCGCAAAAAATACAGGTTCTATTGCTTGGGCACAATGAAAGAATGGCGCCGATTCGTTCGTATGGGCGGCGCATCACTTTGGAAGGCTTGCGTTTGAGAGGGCTGGCCGTGAAAGAGTATCCGCGCTGGCCGACCAAGCCGCTGTCGGCGGAACATCAAAGGCTTTATGAAGAGAACATGAAGCGCTTGCTCGATGAGTTGAGCGCCCTCACCCCGCAGCCAAAAAAACAATTGGCGGTGTGAAGCGAGCGCTAGGGAACGGTCGCGACCGTTCCCTACAAAAGACTACGACATTACGTCGATCGACGGGTGAACCTGGAGGAACGAAGGCACAAAGACAGATAGCTTCAATGATGTCTTTGGTGCTCGACACGAGGCTTTCGTTTTTCTCAGGCGTTCGTTGCATAAACTAAGTCCGCGGACCGCTTCAAGGCACCGGCCCATTGCCTTCGGTCCGGAGGGTTCACGCGTCGATCGCTTTCACACGTGAATAGTCGGAGCTGGGAGCCCGGTAGGAAAGGATTGCGCTATGGCACGTCAATATAGATGCATCTCCAGCGATGGACACATCGATTTGAATCCCGACATTTGGCGCGATCGGGTTCAAGCTAAATGGCGAGAGCGCGCACCCAAGCGCGTCAAGATGCCGAACGACTCCGACGCCGTCGTCATCGACGGCGGCAAGCCCAACACCATCGGGATTACCCGGAGCGTTCGGGTACCGCACGCTGAGCTTGCCAAACAGGTTCCCACTTTCGAAACCTGCGCCGGCACCGGTGCGCCCGAGCAACGCTTGGCGGAACAGGACCAGGACGGCATCGACTGCGAGATTCTCTTCTCCCAGATTACATTCGTGTTGCGCCAAACCAAAGACGACGATTTTTATCGCGATTGCATTCGCGCCTACAATGAATTTCTGGGCGAGGAGTACATGGCCCCTGCCCCGCGCCGCATCGTTTGCATGGGCACCATTCCCACGACCACCGTGAACGATGCGGTGAAAGAGCTCGAACACTGCGCCAAGCTCGGCATGAAAGGCGTAAAGCTCGATCGCTATCCGAGCGGCAAAAGCTATCCCACTCCGGAAGACGATAAATTTTGGGCCGCAGCGCTCGACCTCGGCGTCGCGCTGACCAATCACAATAACGGCAATATGGGCTCAGGCAGAGGAGAGCCCGATTATCTCTACCCAAAAGATCCGGGCCACGATGTGCATCAGAAAGACGCTTTTAAATTTTTCACCCGCTTCAGCAATGATGCCATGACCGCGCCAATGCAGATGGCATTCGCCGGGGTTTGGGACCGCTTTCCGAAACTGGAACTCTACTGGGCCGAGACCCAGATCGGCTGGTTGGAATACGGGATCTGGCAGATCGACGATCACTACCGGCGCTATATGGGAATGATTCACGATAACTGGGGCCTGAATAAGTTGCAGCGCAAACCGAGTGAATACTTGAAGGATCGCAACTATTGGGGCTTCCTGCACGATCCCATCGGCGTCAAACGCCGCGACTGCATCGGATATGATAAGTTGATGTGGGGCACCGACTTCGCCCACGCAGCCAGTGAATTTCCCAACTCACAAAAACATTTGGCGGAAGATTTCGAGGGCGTTCCGGAAAACGAAAAACGCGCGATGCTGGTGGACAATTGCGTGCGGTTCTTCCACCTGGATAGATAGGCTAGATCACCACGAAGGCCCAGGGCGGCAGCGCCGCAACCAAACGAAAACAGCCGACAGACCCCCTCTTAGTCTCCCCCGTCGCGGGGGAGAGAAGAGAGGGGGCTTTTCACTGTTTTGTAAATAGCATTTCGTCGAATGATGAGTGCCGTCAGAAATTTGCGCGAACGGAGAAATTTTAAAAGCATAGTAGTACGAAGGGACACGAAGGTTTCGGATTAATCTTATACAACTTTCTTAAACCTTCGTGCTCTTCGCGTCCTTCGTGGTGAATAGCATCGCTGCGGCAGCCTGCCAAGGAGGTAAATTGTGATTGACGTCGGCACAACTCACCAGGATCTCGAGCGGTTTCTTGCCGAGCACCACCTCGTCGGCGCCGGATTGCGTCGCGACGGGCAAGCGCCGCCGCGCCAAGGCCACACGGCGACCCACTGGCAGTGGGACGGCATCTACCGCGGCCTCATGCGCTCAGGCGAAATCGTCACCATCGGACCCAACGGCATGACCGGGATGCGCTCCGTCGTCGGCATCGAGGCGCGGAGGTTTCCTGTCTGGATGAACGCTCAGATACTGATGCCGGGCGAGCGCACTCAGGCGCACCGTAATCTGCGCAGCGAAACTCGTTTGGTTTGCCAGGCGCCCAAGGGAGCGATCTTCGTGTGTGAATATGAATCATATCCCATGGAGCGCGGCGACGTTGTCATCAGTCCGGCCTGGACGTTTCACGACCATTGGAACCAGGGCACGACACCGGCCATCTGGGTCGATGGCTATGACAACGGTTACAATCCGAACGTGAACATCGATGAGCGGATGCCCAAGGACAACCCGTACGAAGAAATCAAAAAACCAGCCGGCTATGGGCAGCGAACCCTCGGTCATGCGCGGCGGATTACGGATGGGAATCCGTTCCCGCTGCCGCCCATGCGTTATCGTTGGCAGGATACACAAGCTGCGCTAACGGCGCTCAAAGAAAACCACGAGAGCGATCCCTATGATGCGGTTCTGGTCATGCTGGCCAGCCCGGTCGATGGCGGGCCGACTCTGCCGACCATCGCCTGGCAGGCCCAGATGTTGTGCGCGCACCAGAAAACTTTGCCGCACCGCCATAACAGCACTACCTTTTATTTTGCATTCGAGGGTGAAGGCGCTGTCGTGATCGAGGGCGAACGGTTGAATTATCACAAAGGCGATATCTTCGCCGTGCCCGCCTGGAAGTGGCACCATCACGAAAACACCGGAAACGACGATTCTATTCTGTTCTCCATCGACGATTGGCCGGCGATGAAGAAGCTCGGCTTCTACATGAAAGAAGAAGCGCGGGGGTTTTAGAATCGCTATTGCTGAATACTCCGTTCGCTGTCCAGCGGTGGGCAAAGGATGAAAGTGGAAACGATAAAAAAAGGAATGAAGCAATAGAAAAGAAAAAGGCGCGGAACGGAAAGCGTGAGGAGTAAGGGGTGAAAGGATCAACGCGAAAGGACGAGAGAGGAAATGGGGAAAGACATTAAGGCGGAATCGTCAGGTCTATTTTTTCTCTTTGCCCACTAACCTTTCGACGTCCGCTAAATCCTGGGTTCGTCCCGCAGCCCGCTTGTTTTTGATCAAGTGCTCTCTGGACAACACGGCAACGGGTTGATCGGCAAACTTGGTGATCAGCCGGCTGGGCCAAGCCTCCGCGAAATCCACTCCATCGATAGCGGTGAGAACGTCAATCCTTAGCGGGGCGACGCCGATCTGAAAGACGACTCCCGGGCTGGTAAGGTCTTTTTCCGTTAGGTCGTGCAAGGGAGCGCCAAACGCTCGCAAGGCATCAATGACCCTTTTTGCGTTCTGCCTGTCCGGGCGCACCCACACATCAAGGTCTTCCGTGGCGCGGACATGCCCGTGCGCAGCAAGAGCGTGGGCTCCGACCACAAGGAACTCAACGTTGTGGGCGTTGAATTCGGCTAATAGATCTTTGAAGTCGCGGTTCATCGGCTTGTTTTGATTGCCAAGCAAGGCAGAGAAGCGTCAGATCCCACACAGCCTCAATGCGTTGTTCCGGCGTTGCTTTATCCCAGTGGGACTCTTGGGTTGGTGAATCTCCATTCCGGATGATACGGGTGGTGAAATTTTTGCGCCGGGAGGCCGTTTCCATATTAAGAATATTATAGCGCAATTCTCTGTGAAATTCTTTGGTTTTGTGAAAGGCTGGTGTCCAGCCAGTAGGACTTTTATCAGTTCGATGCGGTGGCCGCCGGGGCTGTACAGCGTCTGGAACGACGCCTGGCGCCTGTGCTACCATCCGCCCACTTTATTAACTAAAGGGGAGTTCAACAATGCCAAATCCCAAGCTCCGCTTTTACTTCCGTGAGCCCACTATTGACACCAACATTCCGATAACCGACGGAACAGTTGAGATGGATGGCTTTGACTTCGAATTCGTTCCTTCAGAAGACGAAGCCGATGCCTGGGATTGCGGCTTCGCGGCACGCGTGCGCGCCTACGCGAACGGTCTCCCGCACGTCTCGATACCGGCCTTCCCTAACCGCAAGTTTCGTCTGTCCTACATCTTCGTCAACAGTAAAGCCGGCATCGAGTCTCCACGGGACCTGGAGCGAAAGCGCGTGGGTATCATGCAGTGGGATAATACGGCCGGGGTGTGGGCGCGAGGCGCGCTGCAGCACTACTATGGCGTTGATCTCAACCGCATCAACTGGATCGCGGCGAGGGTCAAAAAGGATGGCGTCGCCAACGGCATCCACATCGAAGCACTAGACGGTCGCGGCGATCCGGACATCATGTTGGACGATCTATTGGTGAACGGCACGATTGACGCCGTCATTGGACCCAATGTGCTGTCCTCGATTTCCAATCGGGATCCCCGCACCCGGCGGTTGTTCCGTGATTACAAAACAGAGGAACAGAACTATTTCAGGAACACCGGCATTTTTCCCACAAGCCATATCGTCACCCTCAAACAGGAGTTTGTCGCGCGCCATCCCGAAGCGCCGGTGGCGCTGCTGCAGGCTTTCCGCCGCTCGCGTGACGAAGCCTTTAATCGCATCGAGGGACCCGACCCGCAGATCATCGTCTATTCCTGGGCCGCTGCCGCGGTGAACGAACAACGGGAATTGATGGGCGAAAACTATTGGGCCTATAACATTGAGAACAACCGGCGCACGCTCGAAGCCATGACTCAGTTTGCCCACGAGCAAGGATTGTCCGCGCAGCGAATCGATTACGAGAGCTTCTTTCACTCGGAGGCGGCCAGGCTTGCGGGCGTATAGCTCCCAACGTAGGAATTCATCGCGACTGATAACTGATAATGACAACATGCTGAAGAGTTCCTCGATCAAAGATGAGCCTGAAGCTACGATCCCTCGCGCCGAGACCGATAGCGCCGGCAAAGCGAAGCTTGCTGTGCGGCTTAATGGCTTATGGAAGACTTATCCCGGATCCATGCACCCTGCCGTAAAGGATCTGTCCCTGGATGTCCGTGAGGGAGAAATTCTAACGTTGCTCGGCCCCAGCGGTTGTGGCAAAACTACGACGTTGCGCATGGTGGCCGGCCTCGAGACCCCCGATGCAGGCGATATTTTTTTTGGCGACCGTGCGGTGGTCGTGAGCTCACGGCGATTTTTTCTTCCGCCCGACAAGCGCAACGTGGGTATGGTCTTTCAGTCTTACGCCATCTGGCCGCACATGACGGTCGCCGAGAATGTGGCCTTCCCACTCCAGGCGCGCAGGTTTCCACGGAAGGAAATTAAGGACCGCGTAATGCGGGCGCTGGATCTGGTCGGCCTATCGGGATTCGAAGATCGGCCGGGGCCTTTGTTGAGCGGCGGCCAACAACAGCGCGTCGCGTTTGCGCGCGCGCTGATCACCGAGCCGAGCGTGCTGCTGTTAGACGAGCCGTTCAGCAATCTCGATGCTAAATTGCGCGAGCAGATGCGCATTGGGATCAAACTTCTGCAGAAGCGTCTGAACATCACCATGCTGTTCGTCACGCACGACCAGATTGAGGCGCTCAGCCTGTCGAATCGCGTTGCGCTGATGAACTTCGGTGTCGTGCAACAGCAAGGCGATCCACGGTTGCTCTATGAAGAACCGGTGAATGAATTTGTGCGCGACTTCATCGGCAGAACATTGTTGTTTAAAGGCACCGTACAAAGCAGCAACCCGACCGGGCAGATGGCCATCGCCCTCGCCGGAGCGCCCGACTGCGTCGTTTTTGGCCGGACCTATGATCCAGGAATCAACAACGGCGATTCGGTTTATATCGCAGTGCGTCCGGAGGATGTGGAGATTTTTCCCGCGCACGGCTCGGCGATACCCTCGGGAATGATCGGCGGCGCGACGCAGGCCGCGCTGTTCATCGGCGAACGGATTGAATACCAAGTCGAAGTTGACGGACAGGGAGTCATCTTGATTTACGGGGAGCGCCACAATCCCGTGGAAGAAGGCAGGAAAGTCTGGTTAAAGCTTCGGCCGGACGGGCACAGCGCCTGGCCATCCGACTGGTCGCATAAGGACGGCTGAACCGGTGCGAGGTGCAATGCTCCCGTACCCTCGGACGGGCCCTCTTGGCACACGAATGAACTCCCCTGCAGCAAGCTGCGGGGTACCGAAAGAACTTCTTTATGATAATTTCCCCCAAAGTTGTCACCCCCGAATGTCTTAATCGGGGGTCCAGTCATGGTTCGACTTTGCTCACCATGACCCTGAGCCCCAGTCGAATGGGTCCAAGTGTTGCCTGGATTCCCGCTAAGAACGTGCGGGAATGACGGACCTTGAGAAGACACGGAATCGCCATTACGTAGCAAGCTGCGGGGAATTAAACCCGTAGTGATTAACAAGGAGGAATCGATCATGATCAAAGCTCGCACCGCACACGGTCGGCGAGGCAATGGCACGAATGGAAGGTTCCGTACCGTTATAGAGTTGGTGCTGATATTTTCAGCCTTCTTTTTGGTGCGTCTGCCTTCCGCCTATGGCGAGCCATCGATTCCGCAAGCGAAGACCCTTCTCGCCGCTGCTGCGCTTAGGGACAAAGCTGCGCTACAAGCGAGCGCAAACTTCGAAGTGGAGTGGTCGAATCTCATGGCTGCGGCGAAACAAGAGGGAACGGTTGCGATTGCGTCCGGCGGCGCGCCGTCGCGTCAGTACCGGCCGGTCGTCGATGCCTTTAACAAAAAATTCGCAGTCAAAGCCGAGGTGTCAACCGGCAGCGCCACCGACACCGTGAACCGCGTGCTGGCCGAGCGCAAATCCGGCAGATATTCGATGGATGTCGCTTTGATCAGCAGCCGTGAGAGCAACCAGAGACTGCTCCCCTCGGAATCGCTGATTCCGCTGGCGCCATTGCTCATTTATCCCGATGTGGTGGATGCGTCCCATTGGTATCAGGGCAAACATGCGTACGCAGACAAAGCGTCACGGTACGTATTCATTTATCACGTCTCCAAAGAGGATCAGTACGAAACTTGGTACAACACGGAGAAGCTCAAGGAAGCCGATATCGCAAGCATCAAGAAGCAGACAGATTTCTTCGATCCGCGCTGGAAAGGGAAAATGCTGGGTCAAGGCATGGGCGATCCGTCGGGAATACGGCAGATGATTGACAGCTACTTCGAGCCCGATCGCGGCCAGGAATGGGTCCGGACCTACCTTCTCAATGCGGGAATAACTTTCTCCGACGACCGAAGGATCCTGGAGACCTGGCTCGTGGGAGGAAGATTTCCTCTTCAGGCCATTGTTACGGGAAGCGAGGATCTCACCGCGCTGGCGAAAAAAGGACTGCCCATCAAACAAGTGTTTCTGCCGAAGCAAGTCGGCGTGCTCCGCGCAGGCGGCTCCGGCTGTTGCATATCGGCATTTGCCAACGCCCCGCATCCCAACGCGGCAAAACTCTTCGTGAACTGGTTCCTTTCGAAAGAAGCACAGACGTTAACGCACACGTTAATTCCAAACCTCGACCGCTCGTCTCTCCGTAATGATATTCCGATTGGCGAGGTGGCGCCGGACCAACGGCGCAAACCCGGTGTAGACTATTCATTCCCGGATGCTGACCCGAAGTACGGAGCGCGTCAAGAGGAAGCGCAGAAATGGATTCTGAAGCTGTGGGAGTCGAGACAGAAATAACGAACTGCAGAGTTCAATCCGCTCCAGTCGTTCAAGACGTTCAAGAAGTTCAAAATGATGAACTACCCCGCAGCAAGCTGCGGGTATCAGAACTCGGCGATGAGATTTGTTCTAAAGGCATCGCCCCCGAATGTTTTTATCGGGGGTCCAGTCATGGTTCGACTTTGCTCACCATGACCCTGAGCGCCCGTCGAATGGGTCACCGTTTTGTCTGGATTCTCGATAGAAGCATTCGGGAATGACAGACTTTCGAGGCCTGAGTCAGATTCCAAAAGACCAGGACAGCTTATCCGAATTCGTTCGCGCGTGAAGGAATCGTAAACGCCAACAAGCCTAGGGTGACAGCGAAGAGTGCCATCGCGCTGATCGCCAGCGACCAGTGAACACCGATCAAGCCTCCGACCACGCCGACGGTAACGCCGCTGAAAGCCCGGAGCCCGAACGTCGACATGGAAAACAAGCCGATCAGGCGCCCGCGCAAATGCGTCGGGGCAAGCAGTTGCACGATCGTTTGAGCCGTCGAGTAAAAGGCCAGGTTTAAAACGCCGGCGCAAAATAACAGCACCAGCGACAACCGATAACTGGAAGAAAAAGCAAAGGCCGCGACCACGACGCACCAAAGTGTCGCGCAAACGATTGCGCTTCTCGGCGTCGGCCTGAGCCAACCCTTTCCTTCAAGAAGAAACCCGCCGCAAACCGCGCCGCACGCGTTGGCCGCGAGCAACGCGCTGTAGGCCAAATCCGCCTTCGCCGTACCCAGGTCATGGGCGAATTCAGGCATCTGCGATTGAAACGCGTTGCCGACAAACAATGACGCGGCGCCGCCCAGGATCACCATGGTAATAATCGGCCGGTTATGAGCCACTTCGCGAATAACCCCGATCGCATCTCGCCAGGTAATCGCCCGGCGCGCGGGCGCGGCGCCTTCACGGCTATGGCCGGTGTAGGGAGCGACGGCCAGCCAAATCGTTAAAGGAAGATAAATCAGCGCGTTGACCAGAAGCCCCGCCGATGGCCCGAGCCATAACATCAATCCTCCACCCACCGCGGGTCCAAAAAGAATTCCCAGTTGCCTGCTCGTGGAGTTGAGCCGGACCGCGCTTTGTAAATGCTCGGAGCCGACGATATCGTGGATCATAAGTTGCTCGCCGGGCCCCCACAACACGCCTGCCATGCCGTGGATAATAAGCAACGCCGAGGCCTGCCACAGCTGGATGGTATTGGTATAGAAGAGAAACGCCCAGCCCGCGGAAACAACCATGTACATGATTTGCGCGATTTGTATAAGTTTTCGACAGTCGTAACGGTCGGCTAGGCTGCCAAAGTAAACCGCAAACAGGAGAAAAGGCGTCCAATGGCTGATGACCGCAAAACCGGCGAGCACCGGTGAATGAAATTTTTGGTATAATAGCCAATAGCTAATGACATGCTCGATGTTGTCGGCCATCATCGCCAGCATTGTGCCCACGAAGTAAAAACGAAAATCGCGGTGATGCAGTGCTGCAAATGCGATTTTCTTATTTGGACCCGCCACTCCCGCTCCATTCATAGTTGCGCTTTTGGAAGCCAAGGTGTCTCCTTCGCGTAAGTTGAAGGTTGAAAGTAACGAATAAAACCAAGCTATGCAAATCTTTTGACCACAGAAAGGATTCCTCACCACGAAGCGCACGAAGGTCACGAAGGATTCGGAAATTTATGATTCTAAAAACTTCGTGATCTTCGCGCCCTTCGTGGTGAAATCCGTCTTTTACGTTTGCTTGCGGCGCCGCACGATCTACCGCCGCACTTGCGCAAGGCGCGGGTCCATGGCGTCGCGCAGAGCGTCGCCCAGGAGATTGAAGATCATCAGCGCGAAGAAAATAAAAATGCCGGGAAGAAACACCTGCAGTGGCGCGATGAAGATATTGGTGGAAGCGTTGGTCAGTAAGTTTCCCCAGCTTGGCGTAGGCGGCTGAATGCCGAGACCGAGAAAACTGAGTGTGGTCTCGGCGCGAATAGCGGCGCCGGCATCCAGGGTCGCAGCGACGATCAGCGGCGCCAGGGAATTCGGCAGCAGATGGCGCAGCATGACCCGCCAGCGCGAAGCGCCCAGACATTGCGCGGCCAAAACAAACTCCTGTTCGCGAAATGAAAGGACCGCGCTGCGCGCCAAGCGTGCGGCGCCGGTCCATTCGAGCGCGACCAGAATGGTGATAATGTTCAGCAGCCCCGGTCCGGCGACTTTGGAAAGCACCAACAGGAGCACGATGCGCGGAATCGTGTAAATCGTGTCCACCAGACGCATCAACAAGTTGTCCACGACTCCGCCGATGTAGCCCGCTAAGATTCCCACCATTCCGCCAAAGAATACCGTGCTCAACCCTACGGTTATGCCTACCGCCAGCGAAACGCGTCCGCCATGCATGATTCGCACCCACGTATCTCGCCCTAACTCATCGGTGCCGAACCAATGAACCAGAGACGGACCGTGCATGCGCTCGCCCAGGGAGACCTGATCGAGATCATAAGGCGCCAGATAAGGGCCGACCGTTACGAGCAGCAACAGCGCAACGAAAAAAAAGAAGCCGACGTAAGCGATGCGGTGCTTTTTGAAGCGGCGCCAAACGATACGCCAGTTTGCTGTCTGAAGCTCGGTGGAATCCATTGGATCTACTATAGTGCCCCTCTTGAATTAGAGCACCTATCCTTTCACCACAAAGCGTCCAATGCGCCGAAGCCGCAACCAAACGAAACCAGTCGAAAGATCCCCCTCTTGCATCTCCCCCGGTCGCGGGGGAGAGAAGAGAGGGGGCTGTGTGCCGTCAGAACTTTGCGCAAACGGAGAAGATTCTAAAGCATAGCATGGCGTTACCCAGGTCAACGGACAAGCCGGATTCGAAAAGCGACCGGATTTTAACATGATGTTCTTCCTGCGTGCTCTTCGGGTTCTTCGCGGTTTGTTCTTCTTTGCAAATGCCGAATCTAGGATAAAGTGCCAACAGTGTGATCCGCTAGGTTACCGCTGATAGCGAATGCGCGGATCGAGGCAACCGTAAAGAACGTCGGCGAGCAAATTAAACGCCACTACGGTGACCGCAATGATCATGACGACCGTCATCGCCACGACGAAGTCATTTCCCATGATCGAGGTGTATAAAAGACGCCCCATGCCCGGGTAAGCGAAGACGGTTTCAACTACG
>JBGPIK010000138.1:0-14943 GCA_041484845.1 Binatia bacterium
GGTGTGGTGCCTTGGGGTTTTTTTTTTTTTTTTTTTTTTTTTGGGGTGGTGTTTTTCTGGGGTGTTGTGTTGTCCAATCTTGGGGCCCCCCCCCCCACGACCGCGCTGGTGTATTACTTTTGTATAACTGAAACGACCGTAAGGTTATAGGTAACGTCTAACGCAAACCCAGCGCTCGAATTTTCTGCGTGAATGTGCAGGGTGTGATTGCCTATCTTTAGCGGATTGAGGCGCACATAAAGGCCATCATCCACCGCAGGGGAATAGATCCCTGCCGGTACGGTTCCGGGACCACCGCATAGCACATTGAACACGTTATCTTCGGGCAGCGCGACTTCAAAGACGTCAGATCGGACGCGCACCAATTGTTTTATTGCCTTGCCATCGATTGCGGCTGATAGATTGGTCGCCCCATCAACGAAGGCGGCACTCAGAGCGCGCAAGTCCGCACTGCTAACGTTGTCAGGACCCTGCCCGCACACATTGGGAACGTTGATGTTTACGCTGTTTATGACGGGGAAATAGATCGGATTGTCTCCAGGCACGGCGCATGTGCGGGTGGCTGACCCGCCGTTAAAGGTGCCCGCCAGAAACCACGCCGAACCGTGTTGGCCCACCATGCAGTCTTTACCGGTCGTATCAAGCTGGGGGTTGTGATCCGTTGGGATAGACAAGGCCCATTGCTGCCACTCGGCACTCAATTTCTGAAAGGATTCAGAGTCTGCCAACGCCGCTTTTAAAGGCATCAGCAATCCCAAACCGATTATTCCCACTATGGCTATGAAACGTCTCGTATTACTCTTCATGGTATGCTCCTCCTTGGATGTTTAGAAATTTGCTTGTCACCCTGCTTGCTTTTCCTCTGTGCTACGGCCAGTCCATCGGTCTTCCCTCCATTCATGTTGTTTTGGGACTTCTGCCGCATTCGGCACTACATGCGAAGACTGGAAGCGAAACCCGTAATTGTGTGCACAGATCCGGGAACAACGAACGTTCCGGCGAAGAGCGCCTGGAAGCAAGGAGGAAAAGAGGCGACGTTTAATACGTTGAAAGAGCTTTCCAGCCTCCTGCGGACTTGAGTTTGCTAAAATTCAGCTAAAGGGAGTAACATTCGTTACGGCTTTCGCTATGGGGTTTCGCATGTAGGTGTGAAAGGGAAGATGCGATTGGCTATTGCGCACAACATGGTTTAGCAGACCGGTGCCTGCCACGAATGGACACCCGCGAGGTAACACCGATGATGACGCCCACCGAAAATCCGGGGCACCTTCTGGAAGAACCACAAGGACAAATCACTTTACTCCTCGGCGCGATCGCTGCGGGAAGCGAGGCTGCCAAGGAGCAACTGATCGCGCTCGTCTACGACAAGCTGCGTAAAATGGCGGGCGCGATCATGCTGAAGGGGGAGCGAAGCAATCACACCCTGCAGCCCACCGCCCTGGTGCACGAGGCATATATCAAGCTGTTCGTGGGCAAACCCCTTCAAGCCGTAAATCGCGCGTACTTTTTTGGCGCTGCGGCCAATGCGATGCGGCAAATATTGATCGACTACGCGCGTAGAAGAGGTGGGAGGCCGGAAGGAAAGCGCGTGCCGCTTCTGGATGAAATCCTAGACACGATCAAGAGCACGTGCCGGGTGAACATGCTCGACCTCAACCGTGCGCTGGAACAATTGCAGCGCATGCACGCTCGTCAATGCGAAGTGGTCACCCTGCGGTTTTTTGGGGGGCTCCAATGGAGTGAAATTGCGACTTGTCTGAATGTGGCCACATCCACCGTGGAGAAGGATTGGCAGGCCGCAAGAGCATGGCTCTACCGGAGCCTGAGGGAAAACGCAAAATGATATCGGAACGTTGGGCGGAAATAAGCGCAGCATTCGCGGCCGTGCTTGACCAGGAACCGAGCAAGCGCGACCAATATGTTGCCGAGGCCTTTGCGCATGATGCCGAGTTGCGCGACGAAGTGGCACAACTGCTGCGCGACGCTCAAGAGGCCGACAGCAAAGACTTCCTGCCGAGGCCTGCCTGGGTTATCGACGACATCCCTATCTGTCTCCCCAATTTCAGCAATGGGGACTCGGAGTTTAGCGCGATCGAGTATATCGGCCAGGGCGGAATGGGTGTTGTTTACAAGGCCTACCAAAAAAATTTAGACCACTGGGTGGCGTTGAAGTTCAGTTCTCCCTCCCATTTGAATACGTCCGCCGACCTCGAACGATTTCGCGTTGAGGCGCAGAGCATGGCCAGGCTCAGGCATCCCAATATCGTCACCATTCACGAGACGGGGGACCATGACGGACGCCCTTATTTTGTCATGGAACTCATCAACGGCAAGTCGCTGAATGAGCGGGTGAAAGAATTCGTCGGTCGTCCGGGAGACGCTGCCGCCTTGTTAGAGTGGGTCGCCCTGGCGGTGCACCATGCTCATCAGAGACAGACCCTGCACAATGATTTGAAGCCGGCCAACATCCTGCTCGATGAAGAAGACCAACCGCATGTCACTGACTTTGGCTTGGCTCGTCGGTTCGGCGAAGACATTGCTCCGTTGGCAACGGGTGCAGTCGAGGGCACAGCCAGCTACATGTCACCGGAACAGGCCGAGGGGAAAGAGATAACAACCGCCAGTGACGTGTACGGGTTGGGAGCCATTCTATATACGCTGCTCACCGGCGCGCCTCCGTTCCGCGGTGAGACGGTCCAGGAAACGTTGCGGCTCGTGCGGAACGAGATCCCTAAACCTCCGCGCGCACTGAATCCCAACGTGGATAAAACTTTAGAAGCCATCTGTGTGAAGTGCCTGAATAAGAATAAGGCCGACCGGTATCCGTCGGCGAATGCGCTTGCGCAAGATCTTCTCCGGTACCGGATGGGGGAGGAACCATGGTGGGTGCGCCCTTGGACCTGGCGGGAGCGCGTTGCTCACTGGTGTCGGCGCAATATGGTCGTGGCAGGGCTGGTGACAGCAGTGGTCGCCATTTGGATATTCGCAGTCGTAATGGCGCTGTCCGTCGCCCATGCTCGTAAAGCTGATCTCCTGCAAGCGACCCTCGATAGCGCTAGTTTTGCCGCTAAGGATTTGGCCACGACGGCGCTCCTGCAATTGAGGTACTTGGGCAGGAACGTTGATATTGCGACTGCAGACCCTCGACTGGCGGTTTTGCTGGCAAAAGCCGACCGCACTGGTTTGCAGAAAATTCTTCTTCATATTTGTGAAGGTCAGCCCATTCCATTCAAGACCTGCTACATCATCAATCGCGATGGCATCATGGTGGCGCATGCGCCACGCGCAGATCAGATGATCGGTGGTGATTTTAGTTGGCGGAATCATTTCCAGGGCGCAAAAACGCTGGGCCTGAAGGGTGCCGGAGGTTCGGTGCACATCTCTCGAGTTTACCGCGGTCGCAGTGACAATTTTTACAAATTCGCTGTTTCCGCGCCGATTCTGGACGGTCAGAAAAATTTTCTTGGCGTCATTGCAACTTCGGTTACAACAGACGCATCCATGGGTCTCGTCTTTCTCCACGAGGATAACCGCAAAGTGGCGCTCATCGCTCCAACAGACATTGACAACCCAGATCTCGCGCCGGAAAGTAGCGGCGACAAGTATGTTGTCCTGTATCATCCTGGATACCGCAAAGGCGTGGATCCAGTCGAATTTCCTTACGTCAACAAGATCAGGATGAAAACAGGTTCAATGGATGACCGACAGCTTTCGCTGGCGGATTCCAAGCTGCTGATTTCTCCGGACGATAACTACATAGACCCCGTCTCGTCGGTCGCAAAGGAGTACGCAGGGCGTTGGATCGCCGGTTTTGCGCCGGTTGGAAATACCGGGTTCGTGGTGGTCGTCCAACAACGTTTCGCGGATGCGGTGAGTCTTGAATCATCCACCTTGTGGAGTCTCGCGGTGTGGAGCGTTCTGGCCAGCCTCGTGGCGGTCGCCATCTTGGCGATGGTCCTGTGGCGCTGGTCAAGGAGTCGGAGGTTAGAAGCGGGATTGATGACCCCCAATGAATAATCGGCAATCTCTTGTCGTTTCCATCGTCATTGAATGACTTTACTCTTAAGCGTTTTTAAAGTCATCGGATTTCATAAAATCCCGCTTGTTTTGCCTTTTTTGCAATTCGGTTGTCGCCACGGTCGCTTGGCGAAAGTGGGGGAGGCATAGAAAGCGTTAGACACCACGCGGCCGCACTCCGCCGGCTTTTAGCCAGTAGCTTTTCGTAAATGCTGATGAAGCGATCAGGCGGATAGGCTATCGAGCTTGCAATAACCTGCTCGACGTTTTTGTTCACGATGATCGGCCCCAAACTGCTTTTTGTCGAGATCTGCGACGCGGTCGGTGGAGTTTCGGCTAAGAAGAAGACCCAACCGAAAGGGCGTTCGATGGTGCGCTCTTCGGCAATGGCAAGAACGCGAAACTCAAACCGCGCTTGAAGCCGGGTCAGGAGCAGTGTTTTTGCCTCTCCCTGTGTCAGCATAATTGTCCCTTGATATGAAGAGTTCTCGGCGGAGTTTACCCTGAGTACGCCGAAGGGCCTCGAAATGACACCGCGCTTTGCCTCCAAGGCGAGGGGTTTTCACTATCCCCGATGGGGAAACTAATAATGGTGCCTACGAGACCGTTTTTAAACCTTCCCGGCGCGCGGCGCGGGAGAGGCGCGCATCAAAACAGGAAAAGCTAACCGGGCGGTCTCCTTGCTTCCTGATCATCATTGCCGATGCAAGATGGATCGCGTCGAATCCCCTCAACGCATGCTTCTCGGCCAACATGCCTGCCAGTTTCACCAGTGCATCCGAAACATCGACAACAAAGTAGCTTTCCCAATCGTGATCAAAATCCTGCAGGATCGTCCGATAGTCCGCGGGACTGACGCCGCGTTCGCGGCGTTTCCGCGCAAGAGCGGCCCTCGCCTCTGCATACGCGACGCGCGAGGTCGCGATGACATCCGCCGCATCAACCAGTCGCTTGACTGTGGCGCTTTCCGCCTCCGGAACGTAGAGTTTGATGAGCGAGCTGGTATCGAGATAGAGAATCAACGGCGCTCTTCAAGGATGATTCGTGAAACGCGCCTGCCCTTTACCGCCACGCGCCGGGATGCGCCCTTGGGCTTGGTTCCCTTCCAAGATCCAATTCCCCTCTGGATTAATTCCCTGGCGACCTGCGCATCGGGATGAGTCCCAGCGGGCATCAAGACCGCGACGGATTGTCCCCGCTCCGTGATCGTAATCGACCGGCCCTGTTTTACATCGCGAAGGTAGTGGCTGAGCCGATTCTTCAGCTCTCTAACGCCTACCGTGGTCATCGGTTTATCCTTAAGTAGCCCCATTATAGGAATTTTGTAGCTACAAAGTCAAAACGTCAACCGGGAGAAAACCCTACCGAGAATAGCGGCTGCGTCCATGGGGTAGAGTCGCGAAATTGCTCCCTTGTTAACGAGATAGGTAGTGTCGTAACTCAGGAGGTTGTTTAGAAATTCCAAACGATGACAACGGCTGAACTCGCACTGAAATCCCCCTTTGTCCCCCTTTTTCAAAGGGGGATTTTTCTCCGTAGGACTCTAACCCCTCCCTTCGATGAACTCAGGGCAGGCTTTAGAAAAGAGGGGGAGGGGAGATTTTTGGGCGGATTGAGACGCAAATTATGTGGCGGATTTCAGGGATAGGATACTAGATCGCCGCCGGTTGATCGATCTCAAACCCGAGGTCTTCGATCATGCGGTGCGCGTCTGACGCTTCCTGGCCCGGAGTCGTCAAATACCCATTGACGAAAATCGAGTTGGCCGGAAAAAGGCTCAACGGCTGCAGGGAGCGCAGATTGACTTCTCGGCCGCCGGCAACACGGATCTCTTTGTTGGGAATCACGAACCGAAACATGCAGAGCGTCTTTAGACACTTTTGCGGAGTCAATTGTTTTTTCTCTTCGAAACGGGTCTCGGGAATGGAATGCAAGAAGTTAACGGGAATCGAGTCGATGTCCATCTCGCGCAGTGTGAGCGCCAGGTCGATAATATCATCATCGCTCTCGCCCATGCCGATGATCCCGCCGGAGCACGTCGAAACTCCCGCTGCTTTCACCTCCTCGATGGTCGCGACGCGGTCCTCGTAAGTGTGGGTCGTGACGACTTCCGGATGGTGTTGGCGGCTGGTGTTAAGGTTGTGGTTGATTCTTCCAACGCCGGCTTCTTTAAGCGTGCGCGCCTTTTCTTCGTTCATCAGACCGAGAGAGCAGCAAATATTGATGCCGACCTTCTCTCTGATTTCGCGCACCGCCTCGGCGATTTGCTGAATCTCTTTATTCGTTGGGCCGCGGCCGCTATTGACGATGCAATATCTGACGGCGCCGGCCTCCTTGGCTTGCTGCGCGCCTTCTAGGAGTTTCTCTTTAGACAGAAAAGTGTAGCGTTCGATGGGCGCGTCCGAAACAGATGACTGAGAACAGTAATGGCAATCCTCCGGGCAAAGACCGCTCTTCGCATTCTGTATGACATGAATCTGGACTCGTTTGCCGAAGTAGTGATGGCGCACGCGGAAAGCCGCGTCAATGAGTCCCGGCAGGCGTTCGTCCGGCGCGTTTAAGACTGCTTTCAATTCGCTACGATCGGGAACAATACCCTGAAGCGCCTTGTCTGCCAGTTGTTGGAAATCCATTCTCACCTCCCGTGTGGTGATTTTTATCATGCGCTCGGAAGGGGTTCAATAAGCACGGGTGCTATGGCCAGGGTCTCGTCAAAGTCGTGTTGGCAGGATCGAAAATCCCTCTAAATCTCCCTTTATAAAGGGAGACTTTCAATTCCCCCCTTTGGAAAAGGGGGGCAGGGGGGATTTTTAGACAAATGGAACTTGCGAAATCAATTCAGTTCACCAAGGTGAAAGTGACCTTGACGCTGCCGTGGTGCTATGGCTTCGCGGCAGCCTCTTTAAGGGCGAGCCCTCGCACCGTTTTGAGATCAACTTTTCCGGAACCCAAAAGTGGGATGGAAGGGATTTGGTGGATATCGTCTCGCTTGGGTATCCAGAGTTTTGGCAATTCGGATTGATTGAGTTTCTCCCATAACTGATCACGGGTGATGCCGTTCTCGGTATAAAAAGCAATAAGTTTTTCTCCCCGCTGTTCATCGGGAATGGCCGTGACCGCGCTGGCGGCGCTACCGAGGATTTCATTGATGACCTCCTCGATTTTCATATGAGGGACCATCTCACCGCCGATCTTGCTGAATCGCGAGATGCGATCCGTGATATGAATAAAGCCGTCCTCGTCGAGGGACGCCATGTCGCCCGTGATATACCAGCCGTCGCGCATCACCTCGGCGGTGAGTTCCGGCTGGCCGAGGTAACCCATCATGCAGTTTTCGCCTTTGACAAGAAGCAGGCCTTCTTGACCGCAGGGAAGGGGCCGTTCCGATTCGACATCGATGATCTTTACAGCCACTCCCGGGATCGGGCGACCCACCGATCCGGGCTTGTTACTTATCTGCCTCTCCGTGCCGTCAACCACGTCGGGTAAATTGACCGACACGACGGGCGCAAGCTCGGTGCAGCCGTAGCCCTCAAGCAAATCCAACCCGAACTTGTCTTTAAACGCTTTGGCGATCTGGCTACGGAGCTTTTCCGCTCCGGCAATTGCATACCGCAGAGTGGCGAATTGCTTCGGGGAACACCTGCGGATGTAGGCGGTAAAAAAAGTCGGCGTGCTGATGAGCAGCGTGGCGCGATATTTTTCTGCGACTTCGCCAATGGTCTTGGCATCCATGGGATTGGGATGGTAGACCGCGCCGAAACCGGAAATCAGGGGCAACCACATTGTCGCCGTGAAGCCAAAAGAGTGAAACAGCGGCAATACGCCTAACATCCGGTCGTTCGGCGTGAAGTTAATCACCTGGCCGATGCTCTCGATATTCGCGATCACATTGCGATGCGACAGCATGACGCCCTTGGGTGTGCCCGTGCTGCCGCTGGAAAAAATGACGGTGGCCAGCTCCGCGGGATTTTGCTTGCTCGTGAAGCGACGCTCCAGCCATCGGGATGGAAGCAGAAATGCAGAAAGGGCAGTAAATAATTTTTCCGACCGAGTGAAATCCTTCCTGATCTCCTCGACGAAGGTCATGCCTGGTAAAAGCTCAAGTTCAAACTTGGACACGAAAAGGCGGGAGGTGAGCAAGGTCTTGATGCCGCACTGGCGGACGGCCAAGGTCATCGCCTCACGGCCCGCCGTGAAGTTTAAATTGACCGGGACCTTCCCGGCCAACAAAATAGCGACATTGGCCAACACACCTCCTACAGATGCGGGCAGCAGCACGCCGACCATTCTTTCGCCGGCGCAATGCTTCCGCACCCACCGTGAAAAAAGCATGCTACCGACCAAGACTTTGCCAAAAGACAACTCAACACCGGTCGTATCCGCTATAGCAAAATCAAACGGCCGGCGTTTCGCCGTACGAATAAATTTGCCGTGCAGCAAATCGCCCGCGCTCTTGCGGAAACGCGCGGCATGACTTTCAAGCTCCATGACCGATTGGCGCAACATCTGAGTATCCGTGGCGGCAGGGAGGGCTTTGCCGAACGAGACGGTCACCGGATAGGGAAAACGATTGGGCCGCTTCCAAAAGAAACGCCCGTTTTTAAAACTGAAGATACTGCCCCAGAGCTGGTCTAGGTGGAGGGGAATGATCGGCACATTAAGCCCTTCGACGATTTTTTCAAAACCGCGCTTGAATGGCATTACGTGTCCGGTCCGGCTAATCGCACCCTCGGCGAAGATACAGACGACATGTCCGTCTTGTAATTCTTTGCGCGCGCGCCGCAGCGCTTCGATAATGTCGCGCCGCTTTGCCGATACCGGAATCACGTTCATGAGTCGAAAGAGCCCGCTGAGCCAATGGAGCTGATAGAAGTCACGATGGAGCATAAAACGGATGAAACGTTGCACGCTTGCCCCGATGAGCAGCGCATCCACGAACGAGACGTGATTAGACACCAACAATGCGGGACCCCGCAACGGAATATTCTCCTCGCCGACGACGCGAATGCGATAGAGCGAATGGGTGAGCAACCACACGGTGAAGCGCACGAAAAAATCGGGCAGCAGATAAATAGCATACCCGGTTGCAGCAACGGTGAGGACCCCAACAATGAGAATAACCCGGTCCGCAGGGATTCCGAGAAGATCTGCCAGCGTCCATAGCATTGCCGAGGCGATAAGTGCCCCCAGGGTGTTGAAAACGTTGTTTGTCGCAATCAATTGCCCCTTACTCTCGCGTCCGCTGCGCTGTTGCAACAAAGCATTGAGCGGGACGGCGAAAAAACCGCCAGAGAAGCCCAACAGGACGAGCACGCACGCGGAGAGATTAAAGGACGGTTCGGAAAAGAACAGCAGCACTGAAAACAACCCCATGCCGATGGAGCCGAGAGGGACCAGCCCAAGTTCAACCTTGTCGCCCGACAAACGCCCCGCGGCGAGGCTGCCGGCGCCGATGCCGATGGCGGCGAAGGTCCACAATAACCCGATACGCGCTTCGCCCAAATGAAGAATTTCTTTTCCCAGGAGCGGCAGGAGCATCTGCAATAATGCGCCCAGAAACCAGAAATAAGATATGCCCATGACGGTGAGCCACAGACGCTGGTCGGCATAAAGTGTTTTGGTTCCGTCCCAGATTTCTGCGATTGGGTTGACGCCGAATTTTTTCGCGGCGCCGGAGGGTGGAACGCGGGTAATGCCAAGGCTGGTTAGAGTCCCGAGCGCCGCAATGGCAATCAGCACGAGCCCGATCCAAGCCAATCGGTCTTTCCATCCCTCATAAATCACGCCGCCTAACGACGTCCCGAGAATGATGGCCGTAAACGTGCTCATCTCGAGCAACCCGTTGCCGCGAGACAGGTCCTTTTCTGGAAGCATTTCGGGGAGAATCCCGTATTTCGCCGGACTGAAGAACGTTGAATGCAGGCCCATAAGAAAAACTACCGCCAACATGGGCTCCATACGATCGGTAAAAAAGGCCAACAAGCCGAGCGTCATGGCAAAGATCTCAAAAACCTTGACCGACACCAAGAGGGTACGCTTGCTGTGAACATCGGCGAGATAGCCGGCGTAGCCGGAAAAAAACAGAAAGGGGAGAATGAAGAGCCCGCCGATCAGCGGGATATACTGCTCGCCCCCGCCTGCGTCGAGGGGCACATCGAGCGCAACCAAGGTGACAATGATCTTATAAAAGTTATCGTTGAATGCGCCGAGAAACTGCGTGCAGAAAAAGCAGAAAAAACCGCGATTTTTGAGCAGTTCGGTGTATCTACCGGAAGTCATGCAACGCTAATTTTCCTTCGCCCGAGATTACCATAACAAATTGCCTGCCTTTGCCGCCAACGATACAAAACCCGCCAGCGACAATCAAACCAATTTCTCGTCTAGGGGTTCAGTTTTCTCTTGCTCTTGCTGAGCCTTTTCTCATAGATTACGAACAAAATATGCCGCGCACCCAGCAGATTACGCGCCAATGGCACCTCTTGCGGCGACTCGAAGGTTCGAACGGGCTCTCTCCTCAAAAGCTAGTCGAATCCATCCCTGAGGACTCGCCGAAAAACGCCCGCACCGTTCGCCGCGACCTCGAACCGTTAGAAGCACTCCGTTTCCCGCTCGTGACCGATTGTGATAACGGTCAGACAAGTTGGCGATTGCTCCGTCATATCGGAGGACGGTATGTCACGGATTAAGCCTGTAGCGCGGGCGATCAAACTGCTTTCCCTGATCGAGAGGAATGCCAACGGCCTACGAGTGACGGATATGGCCGACCAGCTTGGGGCGCCGCCGAGGGCTGTTTACCGGGACCTGCAAGTTTTGGAAGAGCTTCAAGTGCCGTTCTATACGGACAAGAACGGCAAAGAGAGCTTCTGGAAGCTCGATCCGGATTATCGGAACCGATTGTCTATCCCTTTCACCCTCTCAGAGCTTCTCTCACTTTATCTTGCGCAAGACTCTATTCGACCTTTGGACGGGACCGTTCTCTATGATTCTTTGCAGTCGCTTTTTGAAAAAGTATGGCCGGTTCTGCCCAAGCCTCTTTTCAAGCAGATGGTTGACCTGCGCGGCAGCTTTCGCTCAGGAATTCCCGCTCAAAAGGACTACGGCACATACCGGGAGTTCATCAAGGTCATCCAGGAAGCCATCGAAGGTCGAAAGGTTCTGCAGCTTCTCTATCATCCGCGTGATCAAACGCCCGCCGAGCGCAAGGTCAACCCGTATGCCGTTCATCTCCACAACGGAACTCTGTACCTGATCGGCCACTGCCACTTGCGCAAGGATATCAGGTCGTTCGTCGTGGACCGGATGCAGAAAATCAAGCTGACCGACGAATCCTTCGCCGTCCCGTCCGAATTTTCTCTGGAGAGCTATCTCCGTCACAGCTTCGGCATGTTCCGGGAGGATCTGGTCCGGGTAAAAGTCCGCTTCCATAAATCCTTGACGCGCTATCTCCTGGAACGCCGCTGGCATCCGAGCCAGAAGAACAAAAAGCTCAAGAACGGCTCATTGGAACTTGCCTTTGAAGTGGCCGGAACCAAAGAGATCAAAACGTGGATCTTAGGCTTCGGCTCACTCGCCAAAGTCCTGGAACCGGCTTCGTTGGTCAAAGAGATCAAAGACGACCTGGAGAAATCGCTGAAATCCTACAAGGTGGGAATGCATTGAACCACTGAACGGCTTGAACGATTTGAGCCTTTTGAACCACGCGAAGGGGAACATGTGACACGTTTCGATAGAGATATGCGTTATATTAGGTGCGCTGCTTTGGGCAGCCTAAGGAATCACGGTAAGTCCCAGGGCTCGGAAATCACCGTCAAAAGCGAGAGAAGGCACGTCATCGAGGAGCGTGGTTACAACCACAAATGAAATCGCGTCGCAAAAAGAAAGTTTATGGTCACGGCCGTACCGGCGGAAAATTTGTTCCGCTTCCGTGGGCACGGTCTCGCCGTAGTTTACGATGTGGAGATGAGGCTTGACTTCATTAAGAAATGTCAGCGCGTCACGGTGGGTTCGCCGATAACGAAGCAGCGTCAATGTTTCACTGATGATATCCCAGGTGACGTAAAGGCGAGAGCCTGACGTAGCGGCATCCGCCGAAAGATCCTCGGCTTGTTGGTGGTTGACATCGCGTTGGTCGAAGCAGGCGTAGAAAAAAGATGTGTCGCAAAACAGCCGGCTGGGAGCGCCATCAGCGGCTCTTCACGCCGGAACCATAGAGATGTTCCTTGACATGCTCGGATACCTTCGTTTTTCGTCCCCGGTACTTTGGCAGCCTACGCATCAGTTGAACGAGCTTCTTGGCGGCGGCTCCGGGCTCCGGCTCTGGCAATGTCGCGCGCAATTCCGCCACCACCTCGTCGCGCACCATGATCTCAACCTTAGCGCCTGTGTCCTTTCGCACTTGGCGAACCAACTCGGGCAATCTTTTTCGTGCTTCGCTGATAGAGAGTTTCATAGCGAGGAAGTGTACAAGGGTGTACAAACTGAGTCAATCGCAGCCTCCTGGCTATTTGAGAAAATCGGTGGAGGTCTTTTTGCCGGGAAGAGGTCTGCGGCCAGATGTCGCTAGAGGGGAAAAGCGGTAGTACCCTCAAGTGAGCATATGAGTAGGGGTATGATCTTGCGGGCGCCTCGCTGAAGCGTGTGGGGGAGAAAGAGCGGTAATACATACAACCTTAACCTGGTAATAGATGTGGTAATAACAGGGCGAGGTTCTGGCCTGTCTGCGGCTCGTCAAAAAAGTGCGGGATTCAGACAAAGCAGGGACTTTGTGCGATGTTGAATCTGGAAATTGGAGACGTGGTGAGGCGCGCGGAAAGAGGCGAGGCTCTTGATTTGTTTTGAACTTTTAAACGGAAGGTGGATTACAGGCTCGTGAAAACAAATAACCCATTGGGAATTTGTCAAATCAAGATAACCCTCAGGTACGTCCGTCCGCCAATTTGGCGGCGCATACAAGTCGCTGGCGACGTGACGCTGGCCAAACTGCACCGTATCATTCAGGAGGTCATGGGATGGTATGACTCGCATCTTCATCAGTTCATTGTCGGCAAGACCTATTATGGCGTCCCGAGCTTGGACGAATTTTCGGAGCTGGATCTAAAGGACGAGAGAAAGGTAAAGCTAAACCAGGTTCTCTCAAGGCCGAAACAGAAGATCATCTACGAATACGACTTCGGCGACGGCTGGGAGCATGAAATCTTGCTGGAAAAGATGCTCCCTCCCGATTCCAAGGCTCATTATCCCGTATGTGTCGGAGGCGCGCGCGCCTGTCCACCGGAGGACTGTGGCGGTGTCGGCGGCTACGCGAATTTTCTTGACGCCATAAGCGATCCGGATCACGAAGAGCACGATGAATATCTTGACTGGATCGGCGGCGAATTTGATCCAGAAGGTTTTGATGTCGATCTTGTGAACCAGAGCCTCAAGAGGATCAGATGAAAACAACAAGTCTCAACTATTGTTCAATGGCTGCGTCAACGCAAACGACTTATGTTGACGATCAACCAACGCGCGGCTCTGATGCTCAATGGGAGCGGATCAAGGGGTGATAAGATAATCACATCACGGAAAGCCGAGGTGAGAAGAGTTCGGGATTATCGCGTTGAAACGACGGGAACGTCTGGAACAACGTGAACGTAGCGCATTGCTTGAACGATTGTGACGATTGGAACGGGCCTCGGTATTGAATTGGACGGCTTGAACTTTTTAGAAAATATGTGACGCGTTGCGACAAAGGTCTGTGATATGTTTGGATCTTCGTTCAAGGCGTAAAGGAAGCGGATAGAGAGCGGAGCTTGAAACTTCAAACTATCGGTATCGAGGCGCATGCACGGGGCAAGATGTACGAGATCCGTGCTGATGGAAAGATCGCGACGCTTCTTCTCACGTTCCATGCGCTTGAAAGAATGCAAAGATGGAAGCTGAGCGACGGCAAGTAATTCGCACGTTGCTTGAACCGGAAGAGGTTCTTAAAGGCCATCGAAATCGCTATATTGCGCATCGCCGATTAGGAAGACATGTCGTCAGAGCGATCTATGAATACGATGGCAAAAACCCGGTCGTAATTACGGTATACTACCCTTTGGCTCAGCGCTATTTCAAAGGTGGAGGTGTTTATGAAGATAAAATACTCTCGTGACGCAGATGTTTTGGTGATTCAATTGAGAGAGGGAAAACCGGCTGACTCCCGAGATATAGCCGAAGGAATCATTGTCCACCTGACAGCCAAGGGACAGCCCCTCGAGATCGAAATTCTCGATGCTTCCAAGGTTGTGCAAAAGAAAGACGTCGAGGTCTCACTCGACGCAATCTTTCCGTAGACCGGTGCCTGCGACCCCTTGGGGGTGAAAGCCTAATTGAATGTCTTGAAGCATCTGAACTGCTTGAACGAATCGACCTGCCCGCCGCCCGGCAGGGGGGAGCGGTTGAACGTCTGGAACGGTTTGAACTACCGTTTGGCCTTGAACATTGAACTTTGAACCGCCGGCAGGCGTTGAACGGCTTAAACTTTTTAGAAAACATGTGACACGTTTCTACTGTGAAAGGGGTCACCCATTAGCAGGCAGGTCAAGAGGCACAGACGTTTCCTGTGAAAAGAATTTTCTTCTTTCCCGTTTTTTCTTCTCGCACAGTCCGTGATCGTTCGGTAACGCGCCCCTGTTTTCTTTTCATGCGGTGTCGGACGCTGGTCCGCACCAGTCACCCATCAGGATGGGGTCACACTACGGCAGGTCACACTACGGGGTCAGGTCACACTACGGGGTCAGGTCTTGTATCTTGTTATCCGCGAGCGGTTGTGATACGGGCCATTCATGGCTCGTCCTCTCAGAGTAGAATTTGACGGCGCGTTGTACCACGTGACCTCGCGCGGCAACGCGCGGGAGGATATCTTTGACGGAGCTGGGGACCGCCAAGCCTTCTTGGAGA
>JBGPIK010000139.1:0-14899 GCA_041484845.1 Binatia bacterium
AGCAACTCGGTTTGCGGGCTGCTCCAAGGCACAGGCTCATTGCCTCGGTCTGGAGAGCTCGCCTCTCGATTGACTTTGATGTGAGAAATGCGGGCTAGGCGTTATTTCCGACGAGCGACGGGTTTTCGAGTTAGGAGGGCAAGCCATATCCATGATACCGCGTGTCGCGCGACTGATGATCGCCCTGATTGTAGGGCTAATCCAGGGCTGTGCTTCCGTCCAGTTAATTTCGCAGCAATCGGTGGAAGGCAAAATCGCCCAAGTAAAGCTCGGCGTAACGACAATGGGCGAGGTCGAAACCCTATTTGGAACTCAACATGGCAGCGAAGATCGGCGCTGGTTTTATAATCTATCCGATACCGCTTTCGAGATTTCGGAACGAAAAACGGGAACCTTGTCCGGCGTCTTCCCGGTCGCTCCCGCAACTGTCGCGACGAATACCCGAGCGCTTATCAGCGTGCGATTCACAACAGGCGCAAAGGTCAGCGCCTTGGAAATCGCGCGATTTTTTGATCTGCCGTTCAATAATGATTACTGGTATCTCGTCAAAGACGGCGCTCAAAACGTTCTCGACTCAGTCATGCGCTCCGGCGAGGCGAGCGACTTTCGCGTCGCGGAATCGGACAAGGCGGTAGGAATGTTCACTTTAGAAGATGGCGCCAGTAACGCTCGTGTGCTCGTCAAACTGGAGAACCAAACGCTTCATATAACCTCAACGAATCCTCATGATCGTCTGACAAGTGAGTCCCGCGTGTTTAGTAAAAAAGAGCACGCCTTCACCAACAACGTATCCGCGGCGGATTTTTGCATCAAGTGAGGCTAGCCCTGCCGGGTTAACAGCGCGCGCGCTTTTAGGTCAAGGTCTTCGATCATCGTCGCTTGCCGCTTGTCGGTGAATCCAAGGGCCCCGCCTTTACTGGAGCTGGCCTTTGCTGAGGAACTCCGCGTCGCCATATTCATCTGCCGCCAGGTTTTTGAGTCCGGTTCGGTCGTAAAGATCGCCAAGAAGCAAGTGCAGGGTCGGCTCATCGGGGTCCGTCTTAAGGGCCGCGATGAGTATTTCGCGAGTATCGTAAAAAAGCTCATTGGAGATCAGAAAACTGGCCTTAAGTATCGCCAGTGTCGTTGACGTGGCTCCCGTCGTTGTCTGGAGTGAAGCGAGCCTTTCCTGAATCCTTGTGGATTCCTCCGAGGCCAGAAGTTTAAAGCTTGCTGTCTCGGGCGGGAACCCTTTCTTTTCCAGACTCCACGAATAATCTATGCCGGGTTGTAACGGTACCGCATCAGACGGATACTTGATTTGCGTAAGGGCAAGGTTTTCCGCCGTCCAGATTGCGCCTTGGGGACCGTAGACCCGAACCGTTCCCGTCTGCTGATCCATCCCCATCCACTGTAGGTTCGGTGCTTCACTTATAATCTTGGTGTTACGCGGCGACAAGATCGTCGGCGGTCTCTTGCTTCCACGGGTGGCCAGGGCCACATAAGTTGGTGGCTGCTTTTTGCCCAGTAGCAGTGCCGCCACTTGCCCCAGCGCATTTGGCTCGCGTCCCTTCGCTTGAGATCCCTTGACTTCGAAAGGGGAACTCTTCTCATCTACCGTTACGGTCTTAGATCCATCCGTAAAAAGAACCACGGCGACAGCATTTTTGGAAGCCAGAACTCGTGTCCCTGGAAAAAGTGATTGGAGCACGGCCGCTCGCTCCGAAGTGTTTTTCCCCGGTAATTGGATCTGAATATCCCCGCGGTTGAGTTTGAGCTCCGTAATAACCGCAATCGCCTCCTGTTTTTGTGCCCCAGCGGGCGTCGTCGCCAGTGTAATCAACGTTATCAACGCACTCACTATGAAAATTTTCCCCGTTATCATGAGTCCTCCTGATCCGCGGCAGGGTTCGTATTCCCCAACACTTCGAAGACCTCGACGGTTTTTTCCCTTCCCTTTACTTTGACTTGCCCACAGTTTCTCACCCGAATCTTCCCATCGATCTTGTCCAAAGTTTCGCGGGTAATGAGAATCGACGTTGAAAATTCTTTGTTGAGTCCTTCTACCCGTGAGCCGGTATTCACGGTATCACCCGTGACGCCAAATTTTTTTCGTTCGCCGGAGCCGACAACTCCGGCGAGCACCTCCCCCGTGTGTATCCCCACGCCGATTTGGAGGGCCGGAATACCCCGTTTTTGCCATTGTTTGTTTAGCTCGTCCAATTCCTTTTGTACTTCGATGGCTGTCAGCACCGCGTCTCGCGCGTGCTGCGGATTGTCCTTCGGAGCCCCAAAGACTGCCAGGATGGCGTCACCAACGAAGTCAACAATGCAGCCACCGTGACGCGCGATGATCTTACCCATCATTGAAAAAAGCTCGTTCAAAATCCCCACGATTTTTTCCGGCAATAATCCCTCCGACAATGTAGTATAATTGCGCACGTCCGTGAAAAATACGGACACCTCTTTTGTCTGGCCGCGAAGGATCTCTTCCTCCTGATCAACGATTTGATGCGCCACCTCACGGTCCACATACTCACCGAGCGCGCGACGGACATGTCGGCTCTCCAAAAAGTCTCCCACATAGGCACCCCAGCGGATAGCCAAAAGGGGGGTGACGAAATCGACCCACAGACCCAAGCGGGCGAAGGCCCAGTAGCTGGGAATTAGCAAAACCGGAATCGCCGCGAAAGAGAGGAGATTGACCACGGAGGGACGAAGCAGAGTGAGAAGTAAACTAATGATCACGGCAAAAACCAATGAGATCGACAGGGCCAGCAGCCGGCGCTCGGAAAGAATCTGTGAGCGCGACAACAGCGTGTGGATGACGTTGGCGTGAATTTCCATTCCGCTCATCAGTCCCCTGGGAGTAGGAAAAAAGTCCCGGCTGTCCGCAAACGTAGCTCCGATCAAGACGATCTTCCCGCGAAACGGATTGTCCGTCGCTAGTGGGAGCTTTTGCTGCGACAACTTAAACACCGGATCGCTGGGTATAGCCACGAAACTTCCCTGGGCTCCGGCGAAGTTGATTTTCCAGCTGTCGTCCAACTCAAACGAAAACGGCGTCAGCTCGGGTAACAGGCGGCCCTGAAACCTATTCCACTCGGGCAGAAGCAAGGTATTCTTATTTTTCTTATTCACGGCCCCTTCCAAGCGAGCGGCGTCGTAGCCCGCGTAGCGCGCCAACACGGCCAGGGCGAGAGACGGCAGGACAGCATCGTCACTGCTCTTTACCGCCAAGGGCAGTTGACGGACGAATCCGTCCGAATCCACGGGAGCGTTGGCGAAACCCGCGATGACGGCGAGCTTGGAACTAAAAAGGGGAGCATGCGTATACCGGGTGAGTCCGCCTTGTTCTTTTTCCGGACGAATGAGGTAAACCGGAACGACCTTGCTAATTCCATTCTCCTCAGCGCTGTGAATGGCCCTGACCAGCGCCGCATCTTCACGCGGATTCGTAGACACCTTCAACTCAATGTCCAAAGCAATGACTTTTGCGCCGCTTCGCGCCACAAGGTTAATAAGGCCGGCCAGGTAGGCGCGCGGCAGCGGTTGTTTTTCGCCCAGATTACGGAAAGCCTGATCATCGATTTGAACAAGAACAATCTCGGGCGATTTTTGCCGGCCGCGCAACCAAAATAGAAAATCAAGTGCCTTTGCTTCCAATCCGTCAACATAACCCATGTAAGAAGCCAGGGAGGTGAGCAGACTGACCGCGGTTGCCAGAATCAGGGATTTGTAGAAGCGCCTTTTCCTCCTCTTCAGAGTCTCGATGATTCTCATCTACGGTCCCGCCGTCATAAGCAGTCCAAACCCAACCAATAAGTTACTTTAGGGTGAAAGCCGTTATTACGATAAGTGCCGCGCCGAAAGAACTAGCCCAGAACGCTCGTCTCAACATTCTATACTTCTTCGTTGCGGTCTTGGAGACGTAATACTGTTGCTCCGCCATCTTTATGTCCAATTCGTCATCGGCGATGTTCATCACGTCATGGGTGTATTCGTCGACAGACGGATACTGGGCGATGCTTTCCCAGAAGACAAACCCACGTCGTGTCCCGGAACCTCTCCTGGGAAACACAACCGCCAAAGACATAATGATCCCGACAATCAGAAAGACCGAGCCAAAAATTACCGACAAACGTCCGACGGATGTCGAAGACGCAAAAAGCGATTCAATCGTAATCCCGGCAGATTTGAAATAATCTACCGCGGCTCGAAGGAGCAGACCATCCATGCCGATCAGCACACCGGCTTTTGAGTCGGCAAACTTGATATTGTCTGTGAGATAGCTGATCTCAAACCTATTGTAGTCTGTTTTGTTCATTCTGCCCTCGAGACCAGGTCGCCAGCGAAAACCATCTTTCGTAGGAAATTATGGAGATCGGGTAATCCTCATTCAGTGAATTCGAGCAGAAGCCGATACGGCTGCACTCTCTACGGTTCTCCCGCCAGTTCATACGCAGCCCAAAAGAAGGGCTGCGGAAATTGCTTCATCGTCGTAAGCTGCGCTTGACGAAGCGCCGCGGACTTGTTCAACTTCTTTAGGTTCGAATAGAAGTCCCGCATCAACTCATAACTCGCCTGGTCATTAACTTTCCACAGAGTGGTAACGATCGATGGTGTTCCGGCATAAATGAAAGCCCGTGTCAGCCCGATGATCTCATCGCCGCTGGAAATCTTTCCCAACCCCGTGTCACAGGCAGAGAGTACCACCAAATCTGCCCTCAAATTCAGAGTGAAAATCTCTCTGACCGTTAATTTACCGGCACGGGCACCTTCCTTCGCTAGCAAGAGTCCGGAATCCAATGGAGCGTCTTCCTTAAGCTCGGCATGCACCGCAAAATGAAGCGCGTCATAGTTGGGACTCAACTCGACCGCACGAGCCTCCGTCGCCTCGCCTCTAATATAGACCGCGCTTTTAGCAAAATTACCCGCGATTGCTTTGACCTCCCGCTCGGCAAAACGAAGATTGTATGCGGGATCGCCTAAATCGGGATTTCCCAGCGCCAAGACCGTTGTTGGCCTTGCCCTCTTTTTTTCCTCCGTGAACTGCATGAGACTGGCGCTGGAGAGATAGTTAATCGGGTAATCCTGAATCAAGTATCTGCCTTGAGGTGATAGCAAGGCTTGATAGGGGAGATAGTGCAGGACATCGTGCGGGATGATCAAAATCTCTTTGCCTTTGATAAAAGGCAGGGCCGGTTGGATCAGAACTCGGTAGAGATCTTCGGCCGCTGGTTTGAATTTATCTTTTTCTTGTACCTCGTTGATGACCTTTCGCAAGGCGCTGACCTTGGAGATCAGAGCGTTTCGTCCCAGAGGCAGCCGGACGAAGTTGGCGTTCTCTTTTTCCACGACCCACAGTGTAGTTTCTCCGCCGAGAACAAAGTACTCAAGCATCGTAACACCGGGGCGGAGCATGGCTTGTACTTGCTTAAGCGTGAGCGGCTCGACATTCATGAGCGAGGCTTGCTCTTTGTTTTCCTTTCTAACCTTTGAAAGAAAGTCTGCGTATGCCCTGTGGGCCGTCTCCAGCTCTTCTGCCGCTTGTCGATTATCCCTGTCGCCTTCCTCCTCGTCGCTTACGCTTCCAGCCGTTGCCCGGGCGCTCAGCAGGTTGATCCTTGCCTGCAAAGCTCGCTCTTCCTCGACCAGCTCCGATTGCTTGCCCAACTGCACTTTACTTCCCAGGATATCCAAGAAAGCCCGCGATCGCGCCCGCTCGCTGTAGTTGAACGCGGTTTCGAAGTCCTTTGCCGCCAATTCCGCCAGGATGATGCCGTCGTAAACCTGCGCTTTGTTCGCAAAGAACGAGGTGCGGAATTCTTCGGATTCAAGCAGTGAACGCGTGGATTCAATCGCGTCAATCGCCTTCTTGTAGTAGGGGATGGCTTCCGAAGGCTTTTCCGCCTTAAGCAAAATGCTGCCGATGCTGCCAGCTGCTAGTTGAATTTGGGCCGTCTGACGACGGGCCTCGGCCAACTGAAGCGCCTTGCCGAGGTTCTCCAGCGCGCGCGGAAAGTCTTTTTGCTCAATATAAGCCTGGCCTGATCCCAGGACGAGCGATGTCTCTATCGAAGCTTTTAGTTTGGAGTCCGCTAAAACCGCGAGACCACGTTCAAAAGCTTTGGCAGCTTCCTGCGGATTGGCTGATCTGAGATAGGCAGTCCCGAACCGGTGCAGACAGATAGCGAGATAATCTTCGGCATAACGGATGGCAGCTTGCAGATTCGTTGCGCGCGCGCCGGCGGGAGATTTAAGGTAGCCCAGCCGCGCATCCCAGGCGGTAACAGCGTATGACAGATACTCGATCGCTTGCTTACTTTTTCTCTGACGGAGAAAATTTTCCCCCAGCCTTTGGTAAGCTCTAGCCTCGAGAGGGCCCCGGTTCTCTCCCTTGATGCGCCGGGCAATCGCAAGCGCCCTGTGGGCCCACTCGCTCTCTTTTTGTAGCTGGCCTACGCGGCCGTAAGCATCCGCGACAATCAAGATCGCGCTCGCGCTCAGGTAGCCATTCTTAGCTTTCTGGGCCAACTCCATGGCCTTGGTGCCCTGGCCAATAGCCCTTTGCAATTGTCCCAATTGCGCAGCCGCCACTGAGGCTGAAGCATAGGCCGATGACGCCTGCGACCAACGCTCGCCTGCTTCCGCCTCCGCGCCCAGCGCCTCCATCGCTGTGATATATTCAGCCGATCGCCCTTTCGCGATGGCTTCCCGCCTGGAGTCCCCTGTCGGCGCAAACTGCTCCTGCCCGAGAACCGGTCCGGCCAGGCAAAGGGCGATCAGAAAGAAAAGCCGATGGAGCTTAAAAATCATCACGTCAATCGAATTCCTTACCTGGACGTAGACGTTGGATCTAAGATCAGTTCATGGCCAGGGGCGCTGGGCTAGGACCTGTGCCCATAGTTTTTTCAAGAAACTCAAACATGCGCCGCGCGGAATCGCGCGAGACATTTTCGTCATAGCGGTACATCACACGATTGCCGCGCGCATCAATTTTCGACCTTTGATCCAACTGACTGCAATCCCAGCAATGCGTTGTCTTGGGGTACACATGCCATTCCACTCGGGCGTCCGCCGCTCCAATTGCATTGAGCTTGGTGACACATTCGTCGGCGGGAGTTTCGTTGTCGAGTTCTCCCATCAACACCAGCAGCGGGGCATCGATATCCGGCTGAACGATTTCGTATGGAGTTCCGGATTGAGGAGTTCTCGCGCGACAACCGGGATAAAATGAAATCACGGCATCAAAACGTTGCCCGGGAGCGAGCGTCGTCCGCCAGTGCTTGCTGCTGGCGAGGAGAGCCACCATCGCGCCCCAGGAGTAACCCGCCAGCGCCACCTTCTTCTTATCGACAAAGTCAAACTTGCGCAGATGTTCCGCGGCCTGCAAAGCGTCCTTAACGCCACGCGGCAAATTGACCCCACCCTTTGGGCCAAAACAGACCGTTTCGACGCGGCGCGGAGCAAGACTATCGATAAGAAGAACCGCGTAGCCGTGAGACACCGCTTGTTTCGCCCAATCGAACATGGACCGATTGGGCCGCCGAGCCGTCCCGAGCCCCGCACATTGGTGAAACAATACAAGCCCTGGAAATGGCCCTACGCCATCGGGTTTGTACACCGCCATACCCGGATTCTCAGAAGATACCTGACGATAAGGCTCCGACGGAAAGTGTAAATCGGCTGCATGACTTGAAGCGGACAACAAAAAAGGATCAGGCGCCGGCCGCGCGCAGATCGGTAGTATTCCCGGGAACAAGAATGAGGTTGCCCAACATAATAACCCTACAAGCATCGTAAGCGCCGATTAGTAGTCCTTTATTCTATCCGCCTCGTAAGATAACACCACCGTCATGGTCGTGGAAATAGGATCGGCTCGCTTCGGGGAATAAATCTTTTCAGCGCCCGACCACGTAAAATCGAGTCATCAAGGCCGAGACCCGAACTTAAGTAACTCGATTTCCATTTCCCGGCCGCCCGGTCCTTCGAAGCTGTATACCACGAGGCTTCGACTTTCCGGACTATAAAAGTAGGTGTGCGACCGCTGGACGGCTCGGCCACTTTTGGTCTGGCGGCCGTAGGGTGAAACGGTTTCATTCCGGACAATTTTAAACGCGCGCAGAGTGCCCGCAGGCGTGACCAGGTCTTCAATCCCCGTAACCTTAGAACGCGCTGAGATCGCGCGTGTGATTTCATTGCCCTTTGCGACTTGTTGGTATTCGCTGTTCCATTCTTTCCCCACGAAAAGAGGAAACTTCAGAAATTCCCTGTCGTCTTTTTCAACAGCCACCATGATCTTGAGCACAGACACATTTTCCGCTGGAATCTCCGTTTTTCGGTCTGGCTTAGGGTCGAAAAATTTCAATTTGCCGTCTTTTACCTCCGCTTCAACAGGTTTCTTGCCCAATCTAAATTGCCAATAATCTCCGTCTTTATAGATCGGCGCCGGCACTTCCTCTGCGGCCAATAAGGTACCCGCGGCCACAAGCAGAATCACAATCGCAGCACATGAGCGAATGATCTTAGTCATGTAACCTCCGACTCTGATACCGTCGGCGCCGATGGGATTCGAAGCTACGCCCGTGGAATGCCCTTCACCTATGGGTTCCTAAATCCCACCTACAGTTCGAAGTTCCACAACCGTGCTTGTAATGCGGCCTTTGCGGCAACCTTTTTTAGGATACGGACAATCTGACTGCCTGCGGTTTTAGGCACCGAAAAAGATTTTATGAAAATCGTCCATGAGTTTTTTTAGTTCTTCGGCCGTGGGTACGTCCATCAAAATCATGCTCTGGGCTACCTTCTCGGCATCCCTTATTGCGGGATTAACTCCGGGATAAAGAACAAATTCCCCCTCTCCAGCCATGACTCTTTGTCCTTCCACGGAACAGCCGTACTCCATATAAAGCCGTCCCGCATTGGGGTGGTGCGCCTTCGCTCCTACGCTCATGTAGTTAGGATCAGACAAATGCTGATCCATGAGCACGTAGTCGATCGGGCCTTTATATTGCTTTACGTATTTGACGTACGTGATGCCGACGCGAACCTCGCCGCGAATGATCTGATCCGTCACTGGGGCCAGAGCTCCAACCATACGTGGTTTCTGCTTGGCCAGCCCTCTGGAGAAATCCAACCATTTATCGCCCATAACTTTTCTCAGGCTCCACAGAAACGCGGCAGTCGTGGAATGCTGAGACGGATCCGGCATGCCGATGAAACCGCGCCATTTGGTATCCAAGAGATCGTCCCATTTTTTCGGCGCCTCGCCGGGCTTTACCAATTCCGTATTGTAGAGAATGCTGATCGGAAGAGCGCGCCAAGCGGTCATGAGCCCGTCCTTTTCTTTGAAGCGGTCGGGAAACTTTTCCGAGGAAGGCGGACTGTAGCTGGTAAACAGGCCTTCTTTCTTCATTATCATCTGGGGCGCGCGGCTCCCCTCGATCACGTCAAATCCCGGCCGGCCCGCGCGCCACTCCGTAAGCGCCCGGTCCATGATATTGGTCGAATCGGCGCGCCAGTACTCGACCCGAATGCCGTACTTCTTTTCAAATCCCGCATTGATTTGCATAGACTGCGGGACGACCGTACCATAAACAACCACGCTGCCTTCCTTCTTGGCCGCCTCAATATCCGGGCTTTGCGCTCGCGCTTCGCCACAGCACAGAGAAGCGGCCACAAGCCACGAGCAGCCGAGTATCCCGAGCCGAAGGATCATTGACAAAGTCGTCATGGTTTTCACCTCGCAAAAAGTTTTAAGAGTCTCACGATACAAAAATCCCGGGCTTTCGCTGATGCTACGATCGACAAATATCCAAAGCCACCAACGCATACATCTTGGCGGCATCAACAATGTCTTGAATCTCGACAAATCTCTCCGGCGCGTCGGACGCGCTCTTGCGCGGCATGCCGAACGTGGCGGCAGGAATTCCGACTTCGTTGAAGATGTTGATGTCGCGCCACATGCTCATTTCCGGAGTGTTCACCGGAGGAGGCTCCGCGCCTCTCACAGTCAAATGAGCCTTGCGGATCGCATTCACCAGCCGCTCGACATTCTTTCCTTCGTAACCTCGCCGCGACATAAAACACTCGACCGTCCCGCCGAGCCCCTGGGCTAAGACCACTTCTTTGAGCTCGCGCTCGACTTGAATAAACTCTAACGGCGGCGGAACCCGGACATCGACATAAATACTGCACTGTTTGGGCGTAGTGCTGGGCTTATAAGGCGCGCCGGCACGAATGGCTCCAATGCTCACCTTGGGAACCATTTTACCAACGGGATACTCAAGGGTGTATCTTTTCTCGTAATCCGCTGCCCACTTTTCAATCGCCTGGATCACGGCAATCATTTTAATAAGCGCATTCGGATTATCTTTCAATGCGCCGCGTTCGGGAAGACGGGGAGTATAAACGCCCCGGCCTTCCAGTGTAACCTTGAAATAGGCGGCCCCGGCTTCGATCCAGGTCACGCCGAAATCAGTGGTTTCCGCAACCAGAGCATAATCCGCATTAATGCCATGCGTTACCGCGTGGCGACTCCCGTAACCTTTCCCGACATATTTGGCGCCGCGGAACTCATCGACCGGTCCCATACCGATTTCGCCAACTACCATGGTCATGATGATATCGCCGGCGAGAGCGATACCGCTTTGCTTGATCGCTTTCGTTGCAATCATGAAAGCAGCCATCGGGCCGCGGTCGTTTTGCACGGCGAGGCCGAAAATCCGTCTCTTCAGACTGTCGACCCAGGCCTTGGGACCGGGAGGAGGTTCTTCGCCCACACGCATCGGCATTCCCTGTTCAGAATCCAAATGACTATTGAAAATAAGGCTTCTCCCTGCGCCGATTCCGTGAAAAATTCCTATGACATTGGATCGGCCGTCGGCGACCTGCTGCTGAAATGAGTTTTCAAATCCATTCGCCTTAAGCCAATTCAAAACGAAGTCGGCCATCGGCTGTTCATAACCGGAGGGAGCGGTGATGTTACCCATGGCGACCGCCAGATCGACGAGATCTTGCTCATCAATCAGGTGAAGCACACTTTCTTCTGCTTTTCCGGGCATGACGCGCGCGACCTCCGTTAGGCTTGACATACTCTGGGGGAAATAAAAATCTGCAACTATGCTTAACAGGCGTGCTTGCCCACTCGAAGCACGATTGACCCGTTTATGTACCATACCCTGCCACAGTTCGAAAACCACCAACTAGTCCACATACGCGGACGCCAGCTTCAAGAAGAGCAGTATGCGTAAAGCGCATCGTACACCGGGAATTCCCTTTCCAGTAGCTCGTGGTCGTCACGATAGACAAGTCGGAACCCCTCGGCGATCGCCTCCAGGCCTGGTGACTCTCGCGTCAGATCCTTCGCCGTTGTGTCGGCGCCTCTGACGATCACTGCAAGTCGCTGAAGCGCGCGATCCGTGAGGTTGTACCTTTTGATGATGGCATCGAAGCTACACTCGGCTCCTTGATGCCCCAACTCCACATCCGGAACATCGAAGGGAATCGCGCCTTCGCGCTTCGCGACACTCATCACCTGATCCGGCGGCGCGAATAAAAACTCGGCCTGTGGGTCGACGAATCGTTTGATCAGCCAGGGACAGGCCACACGGTCAACTTTCGGTCGCGCCCGGGTTACCCATTTCATATCTGTCTCCTAATTTTCGGAGGGTATTTGACACAGTTTGTGCTGATTGATACATCTGTTATATAAAAAGATTCAAGTGTCAATACAGCCAGTGAACAATTCAAGCGGAGGGCGTTGGTTGCTTCTCATCCATCAGCTGCCACCCAAGCCTGACTACTTTCGAGTAAAGATATGGCGTAGGCTGCAGCGCCTCGGCGCGGTGGCGATAAAGAATTCTGTGTACGTACTGCCAAAAAACGATCAGACCCAGGAGGATTTTCAGTGGGTTCTGCGTGAAATCGTCGAAGGTAACGGTGCGGCGTCGATCTGTGAGGCCAATTTCATCGATGGGCTCTCCGACGAACAGGTGGAATCCCTCTTCCAGACCGCTCGAGAGGCCGAATTCCGAGAGATCGCCCAAGACGCCCGACGCCTCGCCGACATTCCCCTGCCACGTGCTCGGCTCGAAGATAATCGCCGCACGCAGATTGAAATTGATTGTGCCAGATTGAAACGGCGTTTCGCCGACGTTGTCGCCATTGACTTCTTTAATGCTCCGGGACGTGAGGCCGCCGAAGGACTCGTTTCGGGCGTGGAAACACGCGTGCGGAATAAACGGCTTGGCATTAAAGCTAACCGTGCAGCGACAACCCGGCGCGAGGAGGTGCGGAGCAAAACGTGGGTTACGCGCCGGGGAATTCACGTGGACCGTATGGCCAGCGCTTGGCTCATTCGTCGTTTCATTGATTCGGATGCTCGCTTCAAGTTTGTGTCTCCGAAAGGGTACAAACCTCTATCCGGCGAGTTGCGTTTCGATATGTTCGAGGCGGAATATACGCACGAAGGTGATCGCTGCACGTTTGAGGTGCTCGTGGATCGCCTCGGTTTCGACGATAACGCGCTTCGGCCCATTGCCGAAATTGTTCATGATATCGATCTCAAGGACTCGAAGTTTGCTCGGCAAGAGACTCCCGGAATTGAGCGGTTGCTCGCTGGGATAGCAATGGCACATAGGGAAGATGAAGCACGGCTCACCCGCGCCTCGGAAGTTTTCGACGACCTCTACGAGTATTTCAAGAGAAAACGTGGCTAAAAAATAATGCAGCAGCTGCCGGTGGGGTGAACTCCAAAAAGTGGTGACTGGACGAAAGGAGTGAAAGAATGGAATCAGTTAATCCTCCGAAGAGGGTGCCGATCCGAGATTTGGTTCTGTACTACTTGCGTCTGGGAGCGCTCGGATTCGGTGGGCCGGTCGCACTGTGCGGGCAGATGGACAAAGAACTGGTTCAAGGGCGAAAGTGGCTTACGAAAGATGAGATGCGTGAGGGAATTGCGGTATGTCAGTCCATGCCCGGACCTCTCGCTATTCAGGTAGGGATCTATATCTCCTACCTACGCGGCGGATTCTGGGGAGCATGGGCTGGTGGTTGGGCGTTTATCCTTCCCAACTTCATCATCGTAGCCTCGTTGGGCGCCTTATACACCTACCTGGGTGGTTTGCCTCCGGTAACGGCGATCTTCTATGGAGTAGCTCCTGCCGTTATCGCGCTGATCCTCTCTTCATGCTACAGCCTCGCCAAACTCGGGATGGAGGACTGGTTGCAATGGGTTATCGCCGCCGTGTGCTTTGTTGTAACCGTCGCGGTACAGGCTGAAGTCGCGCTGCTGTTCGTCGCGTCAGGAATCGTGGGTATTGCCTATTACGGATCGCTGCTGCGCGGAAAAGCTGTGCCCTCGGTGCCACTGTTGGCTGCCGTTCCTATTGCCGCGGCAACCACCAACGGCGCTGCCGGTTCGATCTTAAGCAAGCTGCTTCTGTTTTTTTTGAAGGCGGGGTCGCTAACGTTCGGCAGTGGCCTTGTCATCGTACCGTTCCTTGAAAAAGGACTCGTTCAGCAAACCGGCTGGCTCGATGAGAGGCAGTTTCTAATTGCGGTGGCGATGGGGATGATTAGCCCTGGGCCAGTCGTCATCACAGCGACGTTCGTGGGTTATTTGGTCGCCGGCTTCTGGGGCTCTCTTGTGTCGACGGTGGGGATTTTTCTCCCTTCCTTTCTTTTCGTTCTGCTCGTAGCCCCCATCCTCATTCGCCATCGGGAAAACCTTAACGTGAAAGGTTTCGTCAAAGGCGCGTATGCGGCTGCTATCGGGACCATCCTCGGGGCCTGCATTTTATTGGGGAAGATCGCGATCGGCGATTGGCTTACCGCGCTAATTGCGGTGGTGAGCCTGGTCGTGTTGGTTCGCTGGAAAGTCAGTAATCCAATTCTCGTGGCGGCGACGGCGGTTATCGGGCTGATCGCTTTTCCGATTCTCCAGCCGACCTGGGTATTTGTGAAGTAGGAGACAAAGTTCAAGCTGAAGGAGGATACGTTCATGAGAAGAGCTTCTATATTTGTGTTGGCAGTAACATTGAGTTGGTTGTTGGGAGCCGATACGATCTGGGCCCAGCAGAAGGGCAACGACAAAGATCACGCTGAACTCGCCAAATCGCTTAAGGCCGTGAAGACCTCTTTAGAAAAAGGTCTCGCGGCCAGTCAGAGTCAAGGCAAACCGATCTCTGGCAAGTTTGAAGTCGAAGACGGGAAGCTCCAGCTCTCGGTCTACACGATGAAGCGCGACAAGTTTTCAGAAGTCATTGTAGATCACAAGACCGGCAAGGTTGGGAAGACTGAAGCGATCACGGGCGGCGACGATCTCACGGCCGCGAGGGCGCAAAGCGGGGCAATGGCCAAGGCAAAATTATCCCTTCGCGCAGCCACCGAAAATGCTGTCAAAGCGAACAAAGGGTTCCGCGCGGTCAGCGTCACGCCTTCCCTGAAAGATGGGCATCCGGTAGCGGAGGTTACCCTTGCCAAAGGGGAGGAATTCAAGACGGTGTCGGAGAAGCTGGATTAGCAAGAGATAAGTGTAAGCGGCGCCAAACTCGTCAGGATGTTAAAGGACAAGCGCATGCAACGGATTAAACCGTCGCGCCTTGGTGCATTCGGGCTCGTTTCAATTGCGGTTGGATTGATCGGTTTGTATGGATTTTCCAAGCTCTTCGAATATTTTCGAGAGGGTGAGAGCCGAACTGTCAATGCCGCAGAAATTCAATCGCCCGGCACTGCGCGGGTTGAGCGATTTGACTTTGATCAGAAAGGGATCGAAGGCTGGAAGAGCGTCGCTGGCCAGTGGACGGTAGAAGAAATGGCCGGGGTGCCGAGCGGGAAACGGGTCCTGATGCTGCGGCCCCAAGGAAGTGATTTTAATGTCATCGTCGCCCCGGGAGGTCCGCATAGCGATGTAGAT
>JBGPIK010000140.1:0-14814 GCA_041484845.1 Binatia bacterium
AGGAGTTAGCTCCTCGCCTGTGCGCAGTCCCTCAACCGTCTTAAGGTCGGACCCATCCGCCTGTACGGCGAGAAGCAGGCATGAGCGCACCGCTTCTCCATTCAGGAGAATGGTACAGGCGCCGCAGACTCCGTGTTCGCAGCCAAGATGCGTGCCGGTGAGGCCTATTTCGTGACGCAGGAAGTCCGCCAACGTTATTCTGACTTCAACCAAGCGCTGGTGCCGCTTACCGTTAATTGTTAGATCGATGGCCCGTTTGGTATTCATGCGTCGTTTGCCCCTCTCAATATTTGCAGAGCTCTCTCAAGCGCTCTCCGAGTCAGTACTGCAGCAACTTCCTTACGGTACTCCGCTGAAGCATGAACATCAGAGTCGGGTTCTAAAAATTCTGAAGCAACTCTGGCGGCTTCCGCTAGAGTTCGACTGTCGAGATGCGTTCCTTTTAAGACCGCTTCAGCCCTCTCGATTCTTACCGGCGTCGCGCTGACTCCGAACAAAGCAATACGGGCGTCCTGACAGGCGTTGTGCCCATCCGCGGAGAGCAGAGTCGCGACCCCGGCTACGGCAAAATCTCCCACGCGACGCGAGATTTCTTGAATTGCCCAGCCGCAGCGCGGGTACCACGGAGGGAAGCGAATCTCGGTCAGAAGCTCCGCGGGCTCAATTGCCGTGGTCATATAGCTCTGGAAAAAATTTTTGGCTTGAACCACGCGCTCACCGTTAAGATGGCGAAGAACGAATTCGACGTTTAGAAGAACGGCTACAGCAGGAAGTTCCGCAGCTGGGTCTGCGTGGATCAGACTGCCGCCGATGGTGCCCCTGTTCCTGATTTGAAAATGGCCGATCAAACGTATCGCTTCGACGAGCAGTGGATTTTGCTCTTGGGCAAGAGCTGAACGTTCCATCCGACGCTGCCGGGTTAAGCTGCCTACGGCAAGACCTCCGCCGCGATCAGGGTTGATATAGGCGAGTTCAGAAAGCCGATTAATATCGATAATGACCTTAGGCCTGACTAAGCGAAGGTTCATCAGCGGCATCAGGCTCTGGCCTCCGGCCAAAATTTTCGCCTCATTCCCGTACTGGTCAAGCAAGCCCAATGCTTGGTTGAGATTGCGTGGATCGAAGAATTCGAAAGATGCCGGTTTCATCGAGCTAAGCCTTAGCAAGTCTCTTTAAGGGCCCGTCAAAGAATAACCTTTACACACGTGTCATTCTGAGCGAAGCGAAGAATCTGGCTGCGAGACCCTTCGCTTCGCTCAGGGTGACAATACATGACAGAGCATTGGTAAGCCGGCTTGTAAGTCTATTTCCTTACGGTCCTTAAGCGAGTCCGAGAGGGTTTCGTGGCGATGCGCCTGACGCCGGACGTGAATCATCTCCTGTTTAGCTCCGCATCAGCTTTTTTGGCCAGGCTCCAGTCGGCAATCCTCGAAAGTGGAACGTCTCCCTTGTTCTCGCGTGTCTCAAGAGTCATGCGGATCACATTTTCCATCAATTGATCCGAGGCGATACCCGTGCGATTGAAGAGCCCGACGATATCGTGGTAGATGCCTTCTCGAACATCCGGTTCTCTTATCCCCCATTCGTTCTCCATGAGATTTAAGATCTCCGTTTTTCGATCATGGATGTAGTCGATACTTTTCAAGACGGCCTTGATGATTTTGACGACTTCTCCGGGAGCTTCTCTTATTTTTTCAACATGAACCGCGATTCCCCCCAAAGGGATTCTCGTTACATCATTGAAAGAAAGTAACTCATTAAAGCCTCGTTTTCGCCCGATCGTGTTGAAAGGGGGTACCAGCATCGCGCCTTGAATGGCGCCGCTTTCCAGAGCTGCGTAACGCCTGGAGCTACCCCCGACTTGTACAAACGTAACGTCCTTCTCCGGATTCATTCCATATTTTTTTAGGATCATAACCGCTTCGCTGTGCGGAGTGCCACCGAAGCTGCTGATGCCGATGATTTTTCCCCTCAGGTCTTCTACCCTCTTAATCTTCTGGCTGGTTACCAGCACATGATCGGAACCATCCATCGCCGCCATCACAATACGCAAGGGGAGTCCGGCAAGGGCAGCCCCCACGAAATTGGAGAAGGTCCCGCCATAGTCGACATTTCGGCTAAGTACTCCTTGAACCACCACCTGGTTCTGCATGACAACGACGACCGTGTTCAATCCTTCACTCTTGAAAAATCCTTTCTCCTCGGCGATGACAAACGGCAGGGAAACGCTGCCGACTCTGCTTGTGAGTCCCAGTGTGGTCCTTTTGGGTTCGGCGGCAAAAGCCAAGGAGGCGACGATAAGCAGAAGAGGAAGAGGCAGATATACCGAGAACATTATTCTTATTCTTATTCTCATTGATGCCTCCATTTGTTTTGCGGTGGAGAGCGCCTCCCTAGACCGGGAGCGTTCGTCGAACGCCGCTTGATTAGCAGTATCCTGTGCGTGACGACAACCGCGCGCCGCGCCTCGTTGAAAACATAGATGTGGGCAAAAAATCCCGCCCCGGATCCATTTCCCTATAGCATGCAGAAAGCATCCTTGCACGGAAATTATTGCCACGAACGCACGATTCAAACCTGTTTGACGCCGGTGCGCTAAAACTTCCGGCGCTTCCCGGTGGTTTGACATCATCGCGCCTTATCAGCTAGTGTCCTGTGCTTGAAGTTCGTTTAAAAAGTTCAAAAAATGGCCGCTGCTCAAGTGGAACTCAAATCCCCCTTTGTCCCCCTTTTTTAAAGGGGGATTCTTCTCCGTGGGATCCTAACCCCTCTTTGGAAAAGAGGGGAAGGGGAGATTTTCGGACGCCATGACGACGGATTTAGACCACGAACTTTGGTTCCAGGACACTAGTGTCTGCTCGAAAAATGGTACGCTGATTTGTCGTGTTCGCTCCAGTATAAAGAGACAGCAGAAAAAATTCCTGCCGGATGGAAAATGCGCCTCCTGCTTCCCCCAGCGAGTCAAAAATGGACATGAACAAATTTCGGCTGAGGTCGTTCGTCAATCGGCTCATCGATTTGGGGGAAGTCGAGATTCACGATGAACCGGTTCCTCTCTCAGAACTCAGCCGGATTATCGAAGCGTCTCACAAAGCCACGCTTTTCCGTAAGGCCGGTCCGGAGCAGGTCGAAGTGGTCGCCGCCGTGTGTGGCGCTCGCTCGCGGCTAGCCGCAGCGTTCGGTTTGGATTATCGGGATATAGCCCATGAGTACATGCGGCGAATGGCGAAGCTGCAGCCCACGGTGGAAGTGCCGTCAGGCGAAGCCCCGGTGCATGAGATTGTGCTCACGGGAGACGAGGCGGACTTGACCTTGCTACCTTTCCACGTTCAACATGAGTTCGACGGCGGAACCTATATTTCCTCCGCGATTGACTATACCCTGGATCCGCAAACGGGCAGATCCAACGTCGGTTGCCGACGTCTCATGTTGCGCGGCCGCCATGAAATGCGCGCCAACCTTACCAACAATTCGGATCTCAAGAAGATCTACCTGAAATGTCTGGAACGTGGAGAGCGGCTCAATGTCAACTTTGTGATCGGCTCCCATCCCGTCGATTTTCTGGCCGCGACCTTGCGATTTCCTGGCGACGAGATTGGCCTCGTTGCTACCCTAAGAGGCGAACCGTTAGCCGTAGTCCGCGGCGTTACCAATGACATTGTGGTCCCGGCGGATGCCGAAATGGTCATCGAGGGTTATTTCGATGAACTGGGTTACCGTGAATTCGAGGGACCCTACGGCGAGGGTTACGGCTATTACGGTCCGATGCACAGAGACCCCGTGTTTCATGTCACTGCGATCACCAAGCGTAAGGACTCTCTGTTCCAGTCCTTGCTGCACAGCGGCCAGGATCTCAGCCGAGCCGATTCGCCAAACACGGGAGCGCTTAATGCCGAAGTCTCGGCATGGAACGCCCTAAGGGCCGCGGGGATCGAGCCCGTATCGGTTTGCGTGCCGACGAGCACCGGGCGTCAACAGCATGTGCGTGTGGCGATAACCCAGAAAGTCCCGGGGCAAGCGCGGCAAGTCATCGCCGCATTATTCGCTGTCGTGCGCTTCAAACACATTGTCGTGGTCGACGACGACGTCGATGTATTTTCCGACGAGCAAGTGGAATGGGCGATGGCCTCTCGTTTCCGTGCCGATAGAGACATCGTGACGCAGGGCGGGTTTCCGCCTCACTACATGGACCCTACCATGGAGGAGGGGGATGTCATGACCAAAGTCGGCTTCGACATGACTGTTCCATTCGACCGGCCGAACCGCATCGATTATTGGGTCGCCCAAGCGCCGCGGTTCGCAAGGCCGGCGCGCTTCCGCACGGTCCGCGAGGCTCTGGCATCGGAGCCGATGTACTTTGCCCATCTCATGGAGGCCGTTGGCAGCACCGATGGTCGAGAGGTTGCGCTCGGTCTCGACGCGTTGCGCCATGAGGGCATCCTGACGCGTCTCGATAATGGAGAGTGGGCTCTCAAGGCCGATGGGAGCAAAAGCTAGCAGGCTGCTGAAAAATACTGATATGCTTCGTTGCGCGAAATCGCCTCGCTTCAACGTAAATGACCGATGGGTATCGCGGAGTTTATCCTGAGCAGAGCCGAAGGGCTCCACCCATCCTACACTGGTTGGCTATAGAAAGCCTGTCCTGAGCGGAGTCGAAGGATCGATTTTTCGCGCGCCTCGCCTCTGAGATCTTTTTGAGCAGCCTGAAAAACTCGAGCATGGAAACAGGTCGAATTTCTTGCACTCAGCGATAGGACGCGGTTCTCGTTTCGGTGAGGCGACTCGGGTTCGATCAATCGTCGTCATGGCGCCTGCGGGGACGATCGGACTGCTTGAGAATTTTTTTCCGTAAACGAATGGATTCCGGCGTGACCTCGACCAACTCGTCGTCGGCAATCCATTCGATGCCTTCTTCCAATCCCATCCCGCGATGCGGCGAAATGATGATGTTCTCGTCGCGACCGGCCGCGCGAATATTGGTTAACTTCTTTTCACGGCAAATGTTGACGTTGAGGTCATTGTCACGAGAATACTCTCCGACGACCCTGCCCTCGTAGACCTTGGTGCCGGGAGCGACGAAAAGAACGCCGCGCTCCTGGAGATGAAAGACGGCATAGGGAGTCGTTACCCCCTCGCGGTCGGCGACCATCGCGCCATTGGTCCGGGCTTGAATCGCGCCATGCCAGGGCGCCCAACCGTCGAACAGCGCGTTCATAATGCCGGTGCCGCGCGTGTCGGTGAGAAAGCGCGAGCGAAAACCGATCAATCCGCGCGATGGCACAGAAAACTCCAAACGCACACGGCTTGATCCGGCATGCGTCATCTTGGTCATTTTACCTTTGCGCATGGCCAGCAGTTGAGAGACGACGCCAATAAAATCTTCGGGGATATCGATGACGAGCAATTCCATGGGTTCGTTAGTCGCGCCGTTGATCTCGCGTGTAATGACGGTCGGCTTGGAAACCTGAAGCTCATAACCTTCGCGCCGCATCGTCTCTATGACGATGGCCAGGGCGAATTCACCGCGGCCGGTTACCCGGAAAGCGTCGGGTTGATCGGTTTCCTCGACGTGCAGGCTGACGTTCCGGCGTTGCTCGTAAAAAACCCGTTCGCGGAGCTTACGGGAAGTGACGAACTCTCCCTCCCGCCCTGACCACGGAGAATTGTTGGCGCTAAAAATCATGGCGATGGTCGGTTCATCAATACGCAGCGGCGGCAATGGCTGTGGATTTTCGCGATCGGCAATCGTATCGCCGATGCCGATATCTTCTATTCCGGCGATTGAGACAATATCGCCGGCCTCGGCTTGCGCCAATTCGATCCGTTTCAATCCCTGCCACCCGTAGACTTGGGTGACTTTGACGACTTCTCTTTTACCGTCGATGCGGCAAAGCATGTAGGGTCCTGGAGTCAATGTGCCGTTTTTGACCCTTCCGACGGCAAGACGCCCGACGTAGTCGTTATAATCCAAGTTGTTGGCCTGAAACTGTGTGGTTGTTGCCGGATCGACCGTTGGGCCGGGCAAAGCCTGCACAATTAATTCGAACAAGGCTTTGAGATTCTCTCCCGGTTGTTTTAAATCCCGCGTCGCAGTGCCCGCGCGGGCATTGGTGTAGACTACCGGAAACTCCAATTGGTCTTCAGTGGCATCGAGGTCAATAAAAAGATCATAAATCTCATCCAGAACTTCAGCGACGCGGGCGTCGGGACGGTCGATCTTGTTAATGCAGACAACGGGTGGAAGTTGGGCCTCCAGCGCCTTTTTCAGGACGAAACGGGTTTGGGGTAATGGCCCCTCCGAAGCGTCGACGAGCAGCATCACGCCATCGACCATAGCGAGCGTGCGCTCCACTTCGCCGCCGAAATCAGCGTGGCCCGGGGTATCGACAATATTGATCTTGACGTTGCCATAATAGATCGTGGTGTTTTTCGCCATGATCGTGATGCCCCGCTCACGCTCGAGATCCATCGAGTCCATCACTCGTTCGACGACGTGCTCATGGGCGCGGAAAATGCCGCTCTGGTGCAACATACCGTCGAGTAAAGTTGTTTTGCCGTGATCGACGTGAGCGATGATCGCAATGTTGCGAATGTCGTCACGACGGCTTGTCGTAGCGTGAATCATGTATCTGTTATTGGGGAGCGCCTCTCTATTGTCAAGGGAGCGCGGGTCCGTTGACCCCGACTCCGCTGCCTTGGCCGGGGCCACTTTCCGTCGTTTCCTTGCGAATGCGGACGCCCTGGAGTATTTTTGTTGGAGTACATGCGGCTTTTAGGACATTACCTCCGGCGTTACTGGCGGCGCTATCTGGTCGGCGCGCTTTGCCTGCTCAGCACAGCGACATTAGTGATGTGGATTCCGTGGTGGATCCGCGAAGCGGTGCGGATCATCGAACACGGCGGTTCGCTGCGCGATGTGAGATTCTATGCGGCGCTAATCGGAGCGGCGGCCTTGGTTCAAGGCATCGTACGTACCTATTCCCGCGCGCTCATCTTCAATGCCGGCCGCAACGTCGAGTACGACCTGCGTAACGACCTGTTTGCCCATCTGCAAAAATTACCGCTTTCGTTCTATCACTCGCAAAGAACTGGAGACCTCATGTCGCGGGTGATCAACGACATTTCCGCGGTGCGAGTGATGCTCGGCCCGGGTATCCTTAACTTCGTCAACGCTCCGCTCTATTACGTCTATGCGCTCGCGCTGATGCTGTCGATGGATGTGCGCATGACGTTGGCGGCCATCGGCCCTTTTTTGGTGCTCTTGATCGCCGCGCGCCAATTCCGCGGCGGCATTATGAAGAGCTCCCTCGCGGTTCAGCAACAGCTGTCGATTCTCAGCAGCCACGTTCAGGAAAACTTTAGCGGCATGCACGTGGTGAAGGCCTACTCGCAGGAGGAATTTCAAACCCGTGAGTTTGTCGCTCTTAACGAGGAGTATCAGGCTAAAAGCATGGAATTGGCGAAGATGCGCGGTATCGTGACCCCGATTATGCAGGGCATGAACGCGCTCACCGTTCTCATCGTCATCTGGTACGGTGGGGTCCGGGTGATGCGCGGCGATTTGCTCGTCGCCGATATCGTCGCGTTTATTTCGTACCTCAACATCCTTGCCTGGCCGACCGCTGCTTTCGGTTGGATGCTTTCACTGGTCGAAAGAGGCCGCGCCGCCATGAAACGTCTCGATGAAGTGCTTTCCGTTGAACCGGCGATCGCGGATTCGGCAAATCCGCTGCCGGTCACCAAGCTGAAGAAAGGACTGGAATTCCATAACGTTTCCTTTGCTTATGGCGCGCGGAAAAACAGCCATGCCGCGCTTGAAGCCATTACTTTTTCATTGCCGGTCGGGCGAACGGTGGGGCTCGTGGGTCGCATCGGGGCCGGGAAAAGCACCGCGGCGCAGTTGGTGCCGCGTCTCTTCGATGTCACTTCGGGAGAGATTCTTCTCGACGGGCAGGATATTCGCAAACTCTCGTTACGCGAGCTGCGCCAAACTCTGGGATACGTCCCTCAGGACCCCTTTCTGTTTTCGACGTCACTTAAGCGCAATTTAACCTTCGGCCGCGAGGAAGTCTCCGACGCGGAGCTCGAACGGGCGGTCAAGATTGCCAAACTCGAACGAGACCTGGAGATTTTTCCCCAGGGCGTTAACACCATCGTCGGCGAACGCGGCGTGACGCTCTCCGGCGGCCAAAAACAGAGGGCGACATTGGCGCGCGCCCTGGTCACGGACCCGCCGGTTCTTATCCTCGACGATTGCCTTTCCAGCGTGGATGCGCAAACAGAGGCGGAGATTCTGCACGGGCTTAAAGCGATTATCAAAGAGAAGACCTGCCTGATCATCTCGCATCGAATTTCAGCCGTTAAAGAGGCGGACGAGATTCTGGTCCTCGACGAGGGCAAGATCGTCGAGCGCGGCAGCCACGACGAGCTTGTGCGGCGCGGCGGTATTTATGCGGACCTCTACCAGCAGCAACGACTGACCGAGGAGTTGGAGCAGATTTAAATGGCCGAAATCTCGCAGCAAGAGGAAATCCTCGGCAAGGTATACGACACCAAGCTGATCAAACGGCTGTGGCAGTTTATCGCTCCGTATAAACGGCTGTTTTGGATTGCCATGTTACTTCTGCCGTTCCAGCAGGCTTTCGGTCTGGCGCAGCCTTACCTCATGAAGATCGCCATCGATCAATACATCGCCGGGCGAGACCTTGTTGGGTTGCAAAAGGTCGGCTTGCTTTTCCTCGGCGCGCTTTTGGGCGAGACGGTCACGGTATTCTTCAATTATTATCTCACCATGCTCGTGGCGCAGCGCTGTCTCGCTGATTTGCGCGTCGCGGTCTTTTCTCATGTGCAGAAGCTTCCGATGAGCTATTTCGATCGTAATCCGGTGGGCCGGCTGGTGACCCGGATGACGACCGATGTCGATGTTCTGCAGGAAATGTTCTCCTCCGGCGTCATTACCCTGGTTTCCGATTTTGTCATGGTGCTTTGGATTCTCGGCATCATGTTCTATATGGACGTGCGGTTGACTTTGATATCGCTCGCGCTGATTCCGCCGATGGCGATCGCGATTAACTTTTTTCGCGTCAAGGCGCGCCAGACCTACCGCCAGATTCGCGAGCGCATCGCCCGCATAAACGCTTATCTAGGCGAGGCGATCTCGGGCATGGCCGTGATTCAGCTTTTTGCCCGCGAGGAAAAAACCTTTCGCGAGTTCGACCAGCTCAATGCGGACCATCGGGATGCTTATCATCTGTCCAACATGTACGAAGCGGCGCTTTATTCGATGGTCGAAGCGGCCGGCTCCGTTAGCGTGGGGCTCCTGCTCTGGTACGGCGGCGGCGAAGTGTTACAAGCCGTGATCGGCATCGGCACCCTGGTGGCTTTCAAGGAATACATCAATCGATTTTTCGTGCCGTTGCGTGACTTCAGCCAGAAATACGCCGTGATGCAATCGGCCATGTCGTCGGCGGAACGAATCTTTCAGCTGCTCGATACGCCGGTCGCGATTGAGAGCCCCAAGCGCCCGGTCATTCCTAAGCCGTTCCGCGGTGAAGTGGTGTTCGACAATGTCTGGTTTCACTATAAAGCCGATACGCCGGTGCTCAAGGGGGTATCGTTCCGTATCGAGCCCGGCGAGAAAATAGCGGTGGTGGGTGCGACGGGATCCGGCAAGACCACGACCATCAAGTTGCTGAATCGTTTTTACGACATCCAGAAGGGTTCCATCAAAATCAGCGGCGTCGATGTGCGTGAATGGGACCTGCGGGCGCTGCGACGGCACATCGGGGTCGTATTGCAGGATGTTTTTCTTTTCTCCGGCGACGTGCACGCCAACCTGGCGCTCGGTGATCCGACGATTCCCATGGAGCGCATCGAGCAAGCCGCGCGATTCGCCAACGTCGACCGGTTTATTCGGCGGCTGCCGAGCGGGTTTCACGCTCAGGTGCGCGAACGCGGCAGCAATTTTTCCGGCGGCCAGCGGCAACTACTTTCGCTGGCGCGAGTGTTGGTCTTGCAGCCCGAGATCCTGGTGATGGATGAAGCGACGTCGAGCGTCGATACGGAGACGGAGGCGCTTATTCAAGACGCGATGGAGAAAACGATGCGCGCGCGAACTTGCCTGCTTATTGCGCATCGGCTTTCGACGATTCGCAATGCGGATCGTATTATCGTCTTACATCACGGCGAGGTGCGCGAGATCGGTTCTCACACTCAGCTCATGAAACAGCAGGGCATCTATTACCGGCTCTATCAGTTGCAATATGAGAGGGAAGATCTGAACGCGCCCCGTCATCAGGCTTCTCTGAAGGTTTCATGATCAGGTTATCCGAGACGAATTCCCGCAAATCGTTAATCCACAGTTTCCGTTGGTGCAACAAAATAACAAAGAAGAAACTCGCATGGCTCTGTCTCGTCGTGTTTAGCGCAGCGATCTCCAGCTGCTCCCCGTTCTATGTGATGCGCGCTGCTTATGAAGAAGGAAAAATTTTGTGGCGCCGCGAACCCATCAGCGACTATTTGACCCGGCCCGAGTTGAATCCCGACACGCAAGAGAAATTGCGGCTTGTGCTGGCGGTGCGCGACTACGCGCGCGACGTGCTTAAGCTTAACGTCGGGGGCAGCTATTCGAGCTATTCTTACGTCGATACCCCGGACCTCACTTATATTGTCGTTGCGGCGCCCAAGACGGAATTGACGCCTTATACCTGGTGGTTTCTTATCGTCGGAAGGGTCCCGTACAAAGGCTTCTTCTCGAAGGAAGAAGCGCAGGCGGAAGTCACGCGGCTGCAGGCAAAAGGCTATGACACGTATGTTCGCACCTCGGCGGCCTTCAGCACGTTAGGCTGGTTTGACGATCCGCTACTCGGCCATTTGCTCCGGTACGATAAGGTCACTCTCGCCGACGTGGTTTTTCACGAGCTGTTTCACAATACGGTTTATGTGAAGGGAGCCGGGGCCTTCAACGAAAGTATCGCCAACTTTATCGGCCATCGCGCCGCCATCGATTTTTTTCGCCATCGCGCCGGCGAATCAGACCCGGAATATCGCGAGGCGGTGCGCGCGTGGGACCAGGAAAAGGAATTTGCCGATTTTCTCGATGGGCTCGTAGCCACACTCAACGAGTTGTACGGCCGTGATATCCCCGTGGAAGATAAGCTGCGCCTGCGCGAGGAGGTCTTTACGCGCAGCAAGGCGGACTGGGCCCGGCGCGTGAGTGCCGGTGCGGCGCCGCGCTTTCGCGGCTTTGCGCTGCAGCCGTTGAATAACGCCGTGATCATGCACTACATCATCTATCTTAAGAACTTAAAGCTTTTCGAGGCCCTCTACGAGGCCGAAGGTGGAAATCTTGCGCGCTTCATCGCGACGATCCGCGAGCCGGTCAAACGCGGCGACGAGCCTTTCGCTGTTGTTCAGTCGCTGCTCGACGACAAACGCACAAGCGCGGCCAATGAACGACCTGCACTATCTCCGTGACGGGGTTACTTACTCCGCAAACAAGAGAGACTCACCACGAAGCGCACGAAGGACACGAAGGAAAAATTCGAAATTTGAATTTCGGAATTCGAAATGTCCACACTCCTGTCCTTCGCGCGTTTCGGGTGAGAAACGGGTCGCAATATCTCTACCAGTGTGCCGCCGTGGCGCGCTGGAAGCGACGGATCGCCTCGATATGGGCGGCCGGCGTCGGAAAACCCGCTTTCATGGTATTGATGGTCATGTGCGTCGCTCCCAATTTTTTCCACGCGCTGATTTCGTCGAGCCATTCCTGGACCGGCCGATCGCCTGCGAAGATTCTTCCTTCGATGCCGATACTCTCCGGGTTCCGCCCCGCTTCGCGCGCGTAGGAACGAAGTTTCTCAATGGCGGCCCGGCACTTCTCATCCGGCCCAAGCAGCGGAATCCAACCGTCCCCAAGACGGGCGACGCGGCTCAAGACTTGATCGGCGCCGCCTCCGAACCAGACGGGGATCGGCCGCTGAATCGGAAGGGGTTTCAAGCCGGCATCGGTCACTTTGTGCCATTGCCCCTTGAATGTAACCAGCTCGTTCGTCCAGAGTTTGCGCATGAGCTCGACCTGTTCTTCGCAGCGCCGCCCGCGGTTTTTAAAATCTTGACCGAGGGCCTCATATTCCACCGGGTTCCAGCCTATGCCTATGCCCAAACGGACGCGTCCACCGCTGAGCACATCCAGGGCCGCGGCTTGTTTGGCGACCAGGGCCGTTTGTCTTTGCGGTAGAATGATAACTCCCGTTACAAGCTCGATTTTCTTGGTCATTCCGGCAAGATAGCCGAAGAGAACAAAGGGCTCGTGAAAACTGTCTTTATATGTGTAAGTGGGGCTCCAGCCGGGACGGCTAGCCGGATTGGCGCCAAGCACGTGGTCATAAGCCAAAATATGCGTATAACCAAGCTCTTCGGCGGTCTGAGCGTAATCGCGGATTACCGATGGATCGGTCCCTATTTCCGTTTGTGGAAAAACAACTCCGAAACGCATGTGATCCCCTCCTTAGAGTAGATGTTTCTTGCCAATTCCTGAGTTCGTAACCAGGACTTGAATTTTGTCACTGTCGTACGCACACTGTATGTAGTAGTTTGAATTAGCTTACTGGTTCCCTAGGATGTCTTCAATTGGAGGAAAGCAAAAATGAACGGCTTTCGTACCTTGGTTCTTCTCGCCGCCTTGACAGCGCTGCTGGTTTGGCTCGGCGACATGTTTGGCGGCCGGCAGGGCGCGGTCATGGCCCTCATTTTCGCCGGCGCCATGAATTTTGCCAGTTACTGGTTCAGCGATAAAATCGTTATCGCCATGTACCAAGGACGGGAAATTGGGCCTAACGATGACCCCGAACTTTATGGCTTGGTTCAGGATGTGGCGCAAAAAGCCCGCGTACCGATGCCGCGAGTTTATGCCATTCCGCAAGAGACGCCCAATGCATTCGCTACCGGCCGCAACCGCGAGCACGCGGCGGTTGCCGTAACCGACGGCATTCGGCGCTTGCTGACGAAGCGTGAATTGGCCGGAGTCTTGGGACATGAACTGGCACACGTGGTCCATCGCGATATCCTGGTAAGCACCATCGCCGCGACGCTCGCCGGCGCGATCAGCTATTTAGCCTACATGGCCCAGTGGGGGATGATGTTCGCCGGTGCGCGAGATCGCGATCGAGACGAAGGTGGCGGCGGTATTTTCGGACTTATCTTCATGATGATTGTCGCTCCGCTGGCGGCGATGCTGATTCAGATGGCGGTGTCGCGCTCGCGCGAATATGGCGCGGACGAAGGCGGTGCGGAGATCACGCATGATCCTCTGGCGCTCGCCAGCGCGCTCAAAAAGTTGGAAATGGGCTCGCAAAATATTCCGATGGAAGTTAACGATGCGACGGCCAAAGCCACGGCGCACATGTTTATCGTCAATCCCCTCACGGGCGGTGGAATTGCCAATCTGTTCAGCACCCATCCGCCGATCGAGGAACGGATCGCCCGGTTGGAAAAAATGGCGGGCGCAGCCGGAATGCGCAACTACTGAACTGGATCAGCTCGCAATCACGATCGAAGAAAAAACTTTCTTTTCCAACCACGCCGAGAGGTCGGTCAGGCTTTTCGGCGTGATCTCGTGCCCCATGTCGTATTCACGATAGGTGAGCGGCGTGGCGGAACTAGTGAAATGCTAAGTGAAGAACCCTGAAACAAAGCGGCGTCCCCTGGTGAAGCAATTGTCAAGAAAGCAAAGCACGACCCCAACGGTTTTCCGCATTGATCCTTGGCGCCGTTGAAAAACATATTCCAGACGCCGCTCGCTTTGTGTCGTGGAATACCAATCATTTGGCGGGCGTCTCTCTATTCCGGCCCTGACGCCAAGGGAATTTCTAGATCACTTCTCATAGGCTGTGCCGCGGTCGCTAGGATTGGCCGCCAAATTCCATGAATAGGGCGGTTAGGCCGCGTTCTCTGCTGCGTTTTCGAGAAGTTCCGAATCTGAACGCCAGACGGTGGTTGCAATGTACGTTCCGCGCAGCGTAGAAAGCGACAGAAAGCGAACCGTTTCGACGACAGGAGAAGTCTGATGAAGACCCGCCTAGTCTCAATGGCATTTGCGGCGCTCTTGTTTTTATGGAGCACGGTCTCTTTTGCTGGTGAATATGAAGACGGCCTCGCAGCGCTCAACCGTGGTGATTATAAAACTGGCGTTGCGATGTTTACGAAGGCAGCAAACAGAGGCGACGCGAAGGCGCAAAACATGCTCGGCTCGGCGTATTACGAAGGCCGCGGTGTTCCACAGGACTATAAGCAAGCCGTGTCGTGGTATCGAAAAGCAGCCGACCAAGGGAATGGTCCCGCGCAGTACGAGCTTGGCACAATGTATTCCGAGGGGCGAGGTGTTCCGAAGGACTATAAGCAAGCCGTATCGTGGTATCGAAAAGCAGCCGACCAAGGGAATGCTTCCGCACAAAACAATCTTGGATTGATGTACGTTGATGGGCAGGGTGTTCCGCGGGACTACAGGCAAGCCGTGTCGTGGTGGCGAAAGGCAGCCGACCAAGGCGATGCGGAGGCCCAATTCAATCTTGGCCGGGCTTATAACAATGGGCAGGGTGTTGCGCAGGACTACAAACAAGCATTGTCGTGGCATCGAAAGGCAGCGGAGCAAGGGGTTGCGCAGGCCCAAAATAGTCTTGGCAGGGCTTACGCTACTGGGCAGGGCGTTCCGCAGGACTATATTGAAGCGTACAAATGGCTCAGTGTTACTGCGGCAAATTCAACTGACAAAGAAGTTCGAGACAACGCCACAATAAACAGAGACATTCTCGCAAC
>JBGPIK010000141.1:0-14639 GCA_041484845.1 Binatia bacterium
CAAAACCTGCGGCGAAAAGCTGGACATTTATGCGGACGCATGACACTCTTCGAAATAAGCCCAAGGGCTAATTCAATCCTAGGAGAAGAAACATGATGGCATTGCGTGGTGTACGCCAGTTGTTTTTTGCGCTGTTTCTAGCTGTGATCGCCGTTACGGCGTTTGCTCAGGCCCAACCGGCACAAATAGAATACCAGCCTCAGGTTGGCCAGGAAGGTAAAGATGTTATTTGGGTGCCGACGCCGCAATCGCTCGTCGATAAGATGTTGGACATGGCCAAAGTCACGCCGCAGGATTATGTCATCGATCTGGGCTCGGGGGACGGCCGGACGGTCATCACCGCGGCGAAGCGCGGTGCCAAGGCGCGCGGCATTGAGTATAACCCCGACATGGTTGAGCTATCGAAGCGCAATGCAGCAAAGGAGGGTGTCAGCGACAAGGCGAGTTTTGTCAAAGCGGATCTGTTTGAAAGTGATTTCTCTCAGGCGACCGTGATTACGATGTTTTTGCTCCCGGATATCAATCTTAAACTGCGGCCGAAGATTCTCGGCCTCAAGCCCGGCACTCGCATCGTATCGAATTCCTTTACCATGGGAGAGTGGGCGGCGGATGAAACGACGTCAGCAAAGGATGGGTGCACCTCTTATTGTACCGCGTACCTTTGGATCGTGCCGGCGAAGGTGGAGGGCACATGGAAACTGCCGCAGGGAGATCTCGCGCTGAAGCAAACGTTTCAAATGATTTCCGGTACGCTCAAATCCGGCAGCAATACGCAGCAGATTACTGACGGCAAGTTGAATGCGGACCAGATCAGCTTCACGGCCGGCGGCGTCCAGTATAAAGGACGAGTGAACGGCAATACCATAGAGGGAAACAGCAATTCCGGCGCAAGCTGGAAGGCGACACGCGCGGGCAAATAACCGAGCACGCAATGTTGGCATTGCGACTCTCAATGATGCGTGACAATTAATCAAACGGGGAGAATAAAAATGATTACAACTCACTGGATTCGCCGTGTTTTTATCGCAGTTTGTCTGTCATTATTGGTGTTCGGCGCAAATACGCAGGCACAGCCCGCCAAGCAAGAGTACGAGCCCCAAGTGGGTCAACAGGGTAAAGATGTCGTGTGGGTGCCGACGCCCCAGGCGCTTGTCGATCGTATGCTCGACATGGGTAAGGTTACGGCAAAAGACTATGTGATCGACCTTGGTTCGGGTGACGGTCGCACGGTCATTACCGCAGCGAAGCGCGGTGCCAAAGCGCTGGGGATTGAATACAATCCGGATATGGTCGAGCTCTCGAAGCGCAACGCGGCGAAAGAGGGTGTCACCGACAAAGCGAGCTTTGTTAAAGCAGATTTGTTCGAGAGCGATTTCTCGCAAGCCACGGTCATTACGATGTTTCTGTTGCCTGACATTAATCTGCGGCTGCGGCCCAAAATTCTCAACTTGAAACCCGGCACTAGGATCGTGTCCAATTCATTTGATATGGGAGAATGGAAACCCGACGACACCGCCAACGTTACCGAGGGGTGCACTAATTGGTGCACCGCCTATCTCTGGATCGTGCCCGCCAAGGCGGAAGGAACATGGAAATTGCCGCAAGGGGAGCTTGCGCTGAAGCAGACGTTTCAAATGGTTTCCGGTACGCTGAAATCCGGGAGCAATACACAGCCGATTACAATCGGCAAGCTGAATGCGGACCAGATCAGCTTTACGGCCGGCGGGACAGAATACACGGGACGCGTAAATGGCAATGTGATGGAGGGCAGTACTAAATCCGGCGGTAGTTGGAAAGCGACCCGCGCCGGGAAGTAAACGATATTTGCGCGCCGCTGGGCGCGCTCTCCAAATCGATCGGCTCCTTCAGTAAGATGGCTGAATCTGTGTATGAGGCGATCCGAAGTGGCTTGCGTAAGTCGCGAGGCAAGAATTATCAGCAGTAGAAGTGATGGGTAGCGCACTTGTGCGAGAATCGCAGTCAAGTTTCGTTATCTGCGGCAATCGTTAGCTTCGCATACAAGCCGTTATTACACTTTATGTCGGTGAGCGGTTCTTATAGCACAGTGCGAATCAGAATGTAGAAGACAGCCAAGAGAATAAAACCTGCCGTCAGCGCGCCCGGCAGGGTTTCAACGCCTCTCTTGCTCGCGCCTCGCGGCCCGATGATCGGAATGATCTCTACAGCTCCTATCGTGACCAGAACAATCATCCAAAACCAGATCGGCGCAGGGGCCGAAGTCATTACAATCATAGGAGGGTCGTGGATTGCGGCTACCATCAAAAAAAGGGTGGGGATGGAGAGGAGTAAATTAACTCTGGAGGTGAGGACCACGTGACGGCTGAAAACCGCTGCTTCCGGAAGGGGTTCCTCGCCTTTAGTCACGCGAATTGCGGACTTAATGACGAGCTCCTGCTTCGGATGCATGATAAGCCAGCCGTTAAGAAACATGACGGTACCCAAGAGCCCGCCTACCGAGATCGCCAGTCCGTACGGCCAGTTGAAGAAAACTGCCATTCCAAGCGCGTTTAGGCTGTGAAAGTATAGGAGCCAGCCGGTCACCACCGTGGCGAAGGTACTCCAATTGAAGCCGCGCAAGGCAAGCGGCACCAGCATGCTGAAGACTTCCACGCGAACTTCGGGCCGCGTCTTTTCCAGAAACGCCGTGAGGACAAAATTGAAAAAGTAGAGGCTGCCGAGCCAGGCAACGGTCGCTAAGACGTGAATCCAATGCAGCGCGAAAAATAAATATAACTGCACGTCAAAAATCCATGGGTCAGTCCACAGTCTGCTATCCGCGCATGGCCATGCTTCCTGCAGAATCCGAGCAGGGGCAATGGCTCGTGCGCATCAGACCTTCAAAAAGGAAAACAAATTTTCCGTTTGGGTTTAACTTCTTTTGGGATCGATTGCTATCTCAAGCAATCCCGGTTTGCCGCTGTCGAGCATGGGGCCTAACGCTGCTCTGACTTCTTCGGGTTTGGTCACCCGCGTTCCAAGGGCCCCCATGATACGGGCAAATTCACCGAAGGGAACGTCTCTGGAATCCGATCCGACCTCTCTTCCGCCGAAGTCCCGTCTCTGGAGCTCGCGAATCGAGCCGTGGCCAAAATCATTGAAGACCACAATGGTCACGGCGATATTTTCGCGCACCGCGGTTTCCAAGTCCTGCATTACAGTCATAAAGTCCCCGTCGCCCATCAGAGCTATGACCTGACGCGAGGGTTGCCCGAGCTTGGCTCCCAACGCTGCGGGAAACGCCCATCCCAATGCGCCCAGTCCGAGCGATTTAAGATAGCTGCGCGGCTCTGCAACTCTGAGTCTTCCGGCATACCGCGCGTAAAGCCCGGCACCCACCGTTATAATGGCGTCGCGCCTTAGCATATTGGAAATTTCTTTTACCAGAAGGTGCGGTTTGCCGGGAACGGCGGCATGATTTGAAGGCTGGAAGTAGGCTTCTCGTTCGGCCTCCCTTCCCTCGACCAGCGCTGCAATGCGTGGATGTTCCTCTAAACGACCGTTGAACTGCTTGAAGCCTTCCCGGCGCTTTAGGTTGGCAATGGCCGCCTGAAGAAAACCTTTCACGTCGCCCACCATTGAAAGCTCTTCCTCAAACTGCCGGCCAAGTTCTTTTGGATCGATATCCACGTGGATGATTTTTGTTCCGGGAGAGATAAGACTCCAATCCCTGGTGGTGACGTCGGAAAAACGGCAGCCCAGGCCGAGCAGAACGTCCGCCTGCTTGGCTTCTTCACTCGCGAACGGAGTACCATATTGCCCCATGGGACCGACGCACAGCGGATGGTCTTCCGGAATACTGCTGCGGCCTTTATTGGTGGTGATGATGGGCACGGGGAACATTGTCGCGAATGCCATTAGCTCTTCGCTGGCACAGGATCGCAACAGGCCCCCACCGGCAAGGACGACAGGCCGCTTGGCGGACAGGAGCAAATCGCAGGCTTTTGCCACAAGAGCGGGATTAGGCGTGACTCGCGCGGCCTCGCGCACGACCTCAAACGGTTGAGTCTTGCCGGCCTCGACCTTGGATTCAACCAGCGCGATATCCTTTGGCAACTCGAGATGAACAGGCCCCGGCCTGCCGCTGAGCGCCTGAGTCACACCGGTGCGCATGAGCCGCGCCGCAGAGTCCGCAGACGTGATTCTCGTGTTCCATTTGGTGATGGGACGCAACAGGGCCAGTTGGTCTATTTCATGCCAGGAGTCGCGGCCGATCTTTCGCCCCTCGCGTACACCGGTTAACGCGATCACGGGAGACGAGTCCCGAAACGCTGACGCCAAGCCGATGACCAGATTACACACTCCCGGACCCATGTGAGCGAGAACCACGCCAGGATCGCCGGTTACCCGAGCATAACCGTCGGCCATCGATGTGCCGACCTGTTCATGCCGGACGGTCATGTATGAGATTCCTGGTGTCCGCTCGATTGCGTCCATCAGCGCCAAAACCGAATCGCCGCTGATGCCAAAAACATGTTTCACTCCGGAATCCGCGAGCACCTGAACGACGAGTTCCGCTGCAGTTTTCATTGATCCCTCCCAAAAAAGTGTAGCCGCTTTGGCCGACCGCCTGCTTGAGTTCCGTGCGCGAGCACTACACAGGCAGCCCCCGTGGCTCCCGCCGTGCGTGAACATGTGCGTCGGAGACGACCAAGACGAGACCGAGAAAAAGGCCGGCACGTTTCATAAAGACGATGCCGGTATAGTTGAAAGGGCTTGGCGTCGTCAAGTCAATTCGTGAGTCTTATGCATTAAATACGGTGTGGCTGGACTCTTAACCGTGCGGGAGAAAAAACCCACGGGACTGGGGTCTTATATCTTGCTATGCACCATAGTTTTGTGGTTGGCAAATAAGGACTTGATACAAGTAACAAGACCTGATCACGACCCCTCATCTACTGTTTGGGTTTGCGGTAATGGCCGACAAATTGAGCGTCCCCCTAAATTCAGGCGCGGAGCCATCGTACGGTACGCACCACCGGTTCCCGTTTCGCAGGTCTACAACATCCTGCCCTTCTGAGTGGCGCGCCCCGCCTAAGCACGGCCCGCTGAAATGGAGATAATCATACCGGTTTTGCTGCGCTGCCTGGGAATCCGAAGATCTACAGGAATTTGCAAATAGGACCAACGAAACAATACAAAGCAAGTGCACAACCATAATTATAAAGTTAAATCGTGAACGAGACATTAAAGTTTCTCCTTTCCACGGGAAAAAGGGGACAGGCTACTTTGTCTCCCTTTTCACCTCCTCATCTTGAGGAACGGGGGTCTTGTATCTTGCTATGCACCATAGTTTTGTGGTTGGCAAATTAGGCTTGATACAAATAACAAGACCCCGATTCGGCCTTCTGGTCAAGCGAGAAGCTTCCTCGTGACATCATCCAAGACGTCCCGGGTTTCCTTTCGCGACCGACCTTCTTCTCCGCCGTCACTCTGGCCTTTATCCGAATGTCTGGCGGAAGTTGCCGATTCTACTTTGAGCTACAGCTTTAACAACCGTTTAACATTGCCCTCCAGCATCAACTCTTTCTCCGCGTCGGCACAATCCAGCTGCTCAATTTTATCCACCGCCTTCCAGTCGCCGAGGTCGTAGGGATAATCGGTGCCGACCATGATGTGGTCTGAGCCGGCTAACTTGCGCAGGTATTCCACCGTATCGACGCGATAAATCATATTGTCAAAGTAGAGGTTCTTGAGATAAGCGCTGGGCTTAGCCTTCGCCTTGGATGCTTGTGCCCCCGCCCGTACTTCCCAGCCGCGGTCGAAACGGCCAAGGTGATAAGGGAAAAAACCGCCGCCATGGAGCACGCACAACTTGAGATTCGGAAATCGATCGAAAACGCCGCTATAGGTTAGGTAGCAAAGCGATAAGGCGCTATCAGCGGGATTACCGCAGATGAGCTTTAATCCGTAGGGGTTCATCTTATCGGCCCCCGCGACGTCTTCAGGATGCATGACGATCATCACGTCGAGTTCCTGCGCCTTGGCCCAGAAGGGGTCGAGATCAGCACTGTTATAATAGTTGCCGTTTACATTGGTGCCGATATAACCGCCGCGCAATTTGAGATCGCGGACCGCGTGCTCCAGAACTTTAGCGGCACGCGCGGCATCTTGTAATGGCACCGAGGCAATCCCGACGAAGCGATCGGGGTAGCGGGTGATCAGTTCTTTGATCCCTTCATTGTAGACCCGGCACCAGTTTTCGCCTTGCTCTCCCGTGAGCCGGTAACCCAGGGTCGCGGTGTGAGCTTCGAGCGCCGCCATGGCAAGTTTTGCATCGCGCATCATTTTCAGTCGCTCATCTACGGCAGGAAGTTCGGGATGGAGCAAAAACGGCGGGCCGCCCGCGAATGAAAGCGATTGGCGGCCGTCCTTCTCCTTTAACTCGACGCCAAGAGCTTTGCCGTGATGCTTCGCCTCCTCCAAGAGGCTATTCGGTACATAGTGGTGGTGAATGTCGATAGCGCAAACCCGCATGAGAGTTTTGATCCTTCCGTTGTAATGTCTGCGGGTCTAATTCCCCGCATGTTGCGACGTTAAATTGATTCCTTTCCGAAGACCGTCATTCCCGCATGCTTTTAGCGGGAATCCAGGCAAAATCGGGACTGGACCCCCGATAAAAACATTCGGGGGGTGACGCCTTTGGGATGATTGTCATCGCGTCCTTCTGATACCCCGCAGCATGCTGCAGGGTAGTTCAGTTCATTATACATAGCTGTTGTCGGCGCACCTTGCCGGGATAGACATCTTGGCAGCGCCCTTCTTCCACGACGGTGGCGCCGTTGACGACCACGGCTTTAATGCCGGGCGGATGTCGCTTGACTTCCGCGGCGTCAATCATTTGCGGCAGCTTCTTGCTTACCAGATCGTCGATTCGATCCGCGTCAAAGACGGTTACATCCGCGGGCATGCCTTCTTTCAAGAGGCCGCGGTTGAGGCGTAGTTTACTAGCCGGGAAGCCGGTCAATTTGTGAACCGCTTCTTCGAGGCTAAATAGCTTTCGCTCGCGACACCAGTAGCCCAGTACTTTAGTCGGCGCGCCATGCCAGAAGAAACGATCCAGGTGCGCCCCGACATCAGTGCCGATGAGACTGGTATCCGATTTGATCATTTCGGCCAGGAGCTCGGGGTGAGCATTGGCTAGCCCGTAATACACGCATTGCGAACGAAGCTCATCCTCCAACCAGGTGTCGAAAAACGCTTCAACAGGGAGTTTTTCGCTAAGGCGCGCGATCTCTTGGGCATTCTTGAGTTCGAGGTGTTTAATCCCCGGGTTTTCGATGCGCTCGAAAACCACGCGTTCCCATCCGTGCCATTCAGGAAATTCCGGTTTGCCGGCTCCCGCGATCCGCTCCTGTTCGAGTTTGCGGCGAATTTCTTTGCTCTGGAGCTGGGTGCGCAAATCGCTCGATCCTTTGATCGCTTCCCAAGTCGGCAATCCGTTCAGGAAAAAGCAGTCATCAATCGTAAAGCGGCGAATGTGTTGATAGGGAATCACCACACCGAAGAGATCTTGACCGCGTTTCTGCGCCGCTTCCATATAACGAATCGCTTTCGCGCCTTGTTCTTTTTGCCCGGGCCGGACGCGGAATTCGTTGCCGATTTGCATGGCATGGATTTTCTCAAGCATGGCCGGGACACCGGATTCCGGTTGGAGGATCATTTGGAAGCCGTTAAATTGAAAACAACCTTTGAATTCGGCGGCCACGTTGGCCAACTCGATGATTTCCTGGTGCGTAGCAAACGTGCTCGGGGTCCCCGCGTGGATGGCAGGTCCGCCGCGCGGGCTGGTAGAAAAACCGATGGCGCCCGATTCCATGCCTTCACGAACCATCTTCTTCATCGCGTCGAGTTCTTCTGGAGTAGCTTCTCTAGCATAGGCGGCTTCGCCCATAACCGTCAGCCGGACGGGGGAATGGGGCATGAGAGGAGCCACATTGAGCGCAATTTTGCCTTCAATATAGTTCAAGTAATCACCGAAGGTGCTCCACTTCCAGTCCTTGTCATCGACGTATTTATCCAAAACCCGGCGCAGGTACTGAAGCAAAACCTGGCGCGGTTCCGCTTTCGGCGGCACCGGCGCGCAGGAGGCGCCGCAGTCGCCAATAACGATCGTTGTGACGCCGTGATTCACGACAGGATTGCCGTTGGGATATTGAACCACAAAGGCATCCATATGCGTGTGCGAATCGATGAATCCCGGCGCGACCACATGGCCTTTGGCATCGATTTCTTTTTTTCCGCCTCCGAGTTTTTTGCCAATCGCAATGATTTGATCGCCCTCTACGGCGACATCGGAGTCAAATCCGGGGTTCCCTGTTCCGTCCACCACGGTTCCATTTCGGATAACCAGATCATAAGCCATAAGCGCATAGCCTCCTTTCGTTAATCACTACGGTTTAATTCCCGCAACTCTTCTCAAGGTTCGTCATTCCCGCATGCTTTCAGCGGTGGTTCGACCAGACTCACCACAGGCGACACTCGGGCTTGACCCCCGATAGTAACATTCGGGGATAACAACTTTTGGGAAAATTTATTCCAACGCGGCCAAGCCGTAATCAAACGCAGCCGAACGACCCCCTCTTACGTTTCCCCCGACGCGGGGGAGAGAAGAGAGGGGCTTTGCACCGTTTTGTAAATAAGGGAGGTGTTTAATCGTGTTGTTCGCGCAACAACTTAACGTTACATGGCATCTTCCGGACGTTCGTACTTGGCCTTACCCATGCGCTCTTTCAACGTCGGGTAAGCAACGGTGAAGATGGTAATTCCGATGAGAATCAATACGGTCGGGAACAGCAGCCACTTGGCGCCATAGGCGGCCGTTGAAATCCACAAGTAATTCTCCGCAATCTTGCCAAGAGTGAGCCCCAAGACCAGAGGCGGCCGCGGCCAGCCGAACTTAATCATGAAGTAGCCCACCACGCCGAAGATTAACGTGACAATGATATCGGCGAGTTCATTATTTGAAGTGAACGAACCGATAAAGACTAGAAACATAAGAAATGGAATCAGCAGGCAGCCGCGTACGAAGGTTAGCGCTGCTAGGTGATTTAAAATCAAAAAGCAAAGCGCCGCGACGATGATATTGGAAAAAATCAACACCCAGACCATCGAAAAGGTCACATCCAGGTGCGACTTTAGCATTTCGGGCCCAGGGTTCAGACCCACGATCAACATGGCTCCCAATAATAAAGCCATACTGCCGCTGCCCGGAATGCCGAAGGCAATAGTGGGAATGAGATCGCCCCCCCGGGTCGCGTTGTTGGCGCATCCTGGACCGAGCACGCCCTCCACCGCACCCTTGCCGGCGCGGGATTTATCCTTAAGCCCCTGTACGGCGTGCGCATAAGATATCCACTGCGCGACACTGGCGCCTAACACCGGGAGAATCCCGAAGTAAACGCCGATCAGGCTGCAGCGAACCACGAGCCACCAGTGGCGGAACGTGTCCTTGACGCCTTCCATGACGCCTTTGAGTTTTTCTTGTTTGCCGCTCGCAATGCTCGTTCCTCTCACGGCCAGATCGACAATTTCGGGAATGGCAAACATGCCGACGACGACGGGAACGAGATCCAGCTTGTCCCAAAGATAAAGAGTCCCGAAAGTGTAACGCAATGATCCGGTTTGAGGGTCCACGCCTATCGCGGCCAGCAGAAGGCCAAGGCCACCCGACAGCAGACCCTTGATGAGAGAAGGCCCAGCCAGAGTGCCGATGAAGGTAATGCCCATAATGGCAATGATGAATAGTTCAGGCGATCCGAAGAGCAAGACGAGTGGGCGCACGATTGGGATAGAAAGCGCGAGGGATAGAGCTCCGATCACGGAGCCAACGAGAGAACTCATGATCGCTGCGCCCAACGCGCGACCCGCTTCTCCTTTTTTGGACATGGGATAGCCGTCTAAAATGAGTGCGGCTGAGGACCCCTCCCCGGGAATCCCAAAAAGAATCGATGTCAAATCCCCGGTGGTTCCGGTGACGGCGAGCATCCCCAAAAGGAAAGCAAATGCCGCGACGGGCTCTTTGATGGAGTAGGAGAAGGGAAGCATTAGCGCTAAAGTCGATAACCCACCAATGCCGGGAAGCAGCCCTACCCAGAAGCCGATGATAATACCCAACAGCATGTAACCGAAGGCAGGCCACGCGAGAGTTTTCCATAAACCAATGATTGCCGCTTCAAGCATTTCCGTCTCCTAGACCACGTCGAGCGAGTGGAGCCTGTCATTACCCCATCTTGCCATTAGGGTCAATGCCCTTTGGCCGGGGATCGCATAGTTACGCCGTTCGCCAGACCGCGCCGCACGTCGGTGGGTGATGAACTCTTGAACTTTCTGGTAAACCAGCGCCCAAAACCCCGGACGTAACGTCGTTGTAGAGAGTTTATTTCCCCAAAACCCATTTCATTCTTTCAATGACTTCGGCTGGTTGCCCAACGACCTCTTTCGCATGCTGATCCAATTCCTCTCCAGTCAGCGGAGTAACGTCCCAGTTGCGTTTGGCCGCTTCCGCCAGCAGCTCCGGGTCCTTGAGGGCTTTGTTGTAAGCCTCGCGCAAACTTTTCGTTCGCTCCGCCGTCACGCCGGGCGGCGCTGAAATGGGGCGTCCGAGGGTGGCGGCGGTGAGCACGACTTTGGCGAGTCGCTTCCCCGATTCCGTGGTCTTGTACTGCTGCATCAGTTCATTGAGTGTAGGCACATCTTTGAGCCGCTCATCGCGTTTAGCGCCGGTCTGGAGAACGACGCGAATAAATCCCGACTTATGCCATCTCTTATAGGGTTCCCTGCCAAAATAGGTTGCGACGAGCGGGGACCAGCACACCACTTCGTTCCGTTCGATTGCGAGATCGATCTCCGCGCCGCCTTGATAGCCGTCCACGATATGGGTCTTAATTCCCAGGACCTCTTCAAGCAGTCGAGGCACGTAGTGACCCGTCGTTCCCGTTCCGGAGCTGCCGCATCGTGCCGGCGTCTTCGCATTGCGCAAATCGTCAATCGTTTTAAAGGGAGCATCGGAACGGATATAGTGCAAAATTTCGTTCTGTTCGGGCGAACCGATCCAGGTAAATCTCCCCCAATCGAATTTCACTTCTTCGCGCTTGATGAGCTGGTCGAAATAGAGGGCAGGATTGAAAGCGCCGAGCGTCAAACCATCGGGTTTGGCAATGGCGTAGACGTAGTTGGCGGCGACGATGCCACCCGCCCCCGGCATGTTTTGCGGTATAATCTCCGGGTTACCCGGAATATATCGGGTAAGGTAGGGCGCGATGAAACGTGGCCAAAGGTCGTAGCCTCCACCCGCGCTCGATCCGATAATCAGTCTGATGGTTTTCCCCTGATAAAAAGATGCTTGGGCATGGAGCTTGAAGCTACACGCGAAAGATAGAAGAAAGCAAAGCAAACCAACCCACTGCGCATTGCGCGCGGTTCTCTCTGCATGCGATCGATATAGGGGAGATGACAGCATCAAAGTTTCTCGCCTCCTGTTGCGTGAATTTATGTCAGTACGTGAGGCATGACGAAACCTAGTTACGCCATGTATCGCAGCAATCGTGCTAAAACCGTACGCCTTAGCCATTTAGCTCCGGGCGGCGCTCCACGGGCGGGAGCATCAGCCGTTTATCAAAGTAAAAATCATACCATCTGGAAAAGGCAGGTTGAGCAGCCAAACAAAAAGCGACCAGAAGGAAAACCAGGCGATGGCCGTCAGTGTCAGCGAGAGCCACCATTTCTCACCGGACTGGATTTTTAGGTAGCCAAACACCATCAACGGGATGGTGATAGCGAATCCAAGGAGCCAGATGCCAAAGAAAAATCCAAGGAACCAGCCGAACATATTAAAAGTTCGCTTTCGCGCCAAGGCAGGTTCTATTTCCTGACTAAACTGAAAATCCATCGGCGTAGCATCGTCCTTCTGCTTTCTTTCGATCCCTTTCAAATCCAGGATCAACTGAATGATGGCGAGGATAAGCATCGGAATGCCGATCGCCAGTGGATAAAGGCGGGCCTGGAGTCGCCAGCCCTGCGCCTCATATACAAAGACGATAAAGAAAATGACGAAAACGAAACTAAATATGGCTTGTGGTCTGACCTTCAACTGCTCCTCCTCGGTGGTTGTCTCTTCGTAAGTTGCCAGGTTTTCGCTTTACAATTTCTCGAGCTACAGAGCGCTTCGGTTTGAGCACCCAAAGGGGAAGCGAGGGATCGCAACGATGGTTTACCCAATCCCACCTTCCGTTAGCCGCGCAATCTAGCAAAGTTTCGACCTGCCGTCCAACGCTCGAAGGCTGCCTTCCCTCGCCACTTCAGAGCTATTCCTTGTGAACAACCTTGTTCAAATAGGCGTTGGCGTGTCTAACTGTTTATTTGTCGAACCAAGGTGTGATAAAGGGGCTCTAGGAGAAGCTGCCGCGAAATGGATTTTGAATTGTCGCAAGAAGAAGAAAGGCTGCGTAAAACCGTCGAGGAGTTTGTCCGTGACGAGATCATCGCTCTCGAACCGGAGTTCGAAAACGCGCCGGATATTTTTGACGGCAGCCGTTGGAAGAGCCGTGCCAGGCTCAGCCGTGACCCGGAAGTAATGCGCTATGTTCAGATCATGGAAGAGTTGGAGAAAAAAGCCGAAGCGCGCGGCCTCTGGTATCTCGACGTCCCCAAAGCCTATGGCGGGCTGCAGGTCAGCAATGTTGCCATGATCGCGGTCACCGAGGAGCTGGAAAAAAGTTTCGTGCCCTTCGAATTCGGCAATCATGTTTCGAACATCCTTTATAACTGTAAGGGCGACCAGATCGAGCGTTTTCTGTGGCCCTGCATCCGCGGTGAGAAAACCTCCGCGTTCGGTTTGACCGAGCCGGCGTCGGGGGCGGATCCTTCGATGCTGCAAACCACCGCGACGCCCGACGGGGACGACTTTATTATTAATGGCACGAAAATGTTTCCCACTTTTGCCGATGTCGCCGACTTTGTGCAGCTCTTCGCCCGGCTGCCGGGAACCAAAGGGCGCGACGGCGTGACCTGCTTTATGGTCGAAACGGGGACACCCGGCTATCGCGTAGCGCGCACCATCGCCACGCTCGCGGGCACAGAGCCGTGCGAGCTGGTCTTCGAAAACTGTCGCGTGCCGAAATCACAGATGCTTGGCGAGCTAGGCCAAGGCTGGGCGCTCAATCAGGCATGGCTTGGAGCGCGCCGCTTTCAGGTCGGGATACGCGCGCACGGCGGGTGTCAGCGCCTTCTCCGTTATGTTGCCCAAATCATGCGCGGGGAAGCGCAAGCCACGGATAAGTTTGTCGGACCGTTGGGTCATTTCCTCGGCGAGTTGGACGCGCTGCGAACGCTCACCTATTTCGGCGCATGGAAAGCGGATCAGAAGATGGATGTGCGCTTCGAGGCCGCCAACGTCAAGCTTTGTGCGACCGAATTGCTGCATGCGGTGGTAGATTTCGCGCTGGAAGTCGCCGGTCCCGGAGCGTGGCGCAAGCAGCACCTGGTGGCACGCGCTTTTCGCCATGCACGGGCGCAACGGATTATCGAGGGCCCATCGGAGATTCAGCGCCACATCATTCAGCGCGCGTTGTTCCGCGAGGGCGTCGCCCTGTTTGATCTCATGTAATTATGGACTTAAGACTGACCCACGAAGAAAACCTAATCAGCCGGACGGCGGCCCAGTTCGTCGACAAGGAGCTGATCACGCGTGAAGGGGATTATCTCAAGCAAAAGGAATTATTTCTTCCGCCCGGTGATCCGCCGCAGCGCGACCTCGGTATCGAGACACGTGCGACGCTAAATAAAATTGCCCGGGGAATCGGGTTGTGGGCCTTGGAGCTGCCGGAAGCGGCGGGTGGCTCGGCGATGAATTGTGTCGCGCAGGTTTTGATTTATCGCGAATTCGGCAGAACGATCTTGCCGTTTGAGCCAGCGTGCATTCCGGCTTTAATCGGCGCAAGCCCCTATGCCACGCAGGTGGGAGCGGGTGAACTGTCCGTCTCTCTCGCTTTTGAGCAAGTGCACAAGACCGGCAGCCTAAACCATATCGAGACGCGTTTCCGTCCCACGGCGGACGGGTTTCGGTTGAGCAACACGACGATGAGCGTGCTCGATCCGGCGGCGGATCTTTTTTTATTTCCAGCCAAAGAGGACGGCACGAATCGAGTCTGTCTATTCGCGCTGGAACGGAATACCGCGGGATTGTCGTTTTCAGACGCCGGCGATCTGACCACGGATGCCGACGTAGGGATATTGACGCTGCATAATTGCGAAGTTCCTACCGCGCAGCTCTTGGGTTATGAATACGAAGTCGCGGCGCTGATTGCTGCGCAGCAGCTCCGCGTCGCAGCCCGATCCCTGGGGATCGCCACGCGCTGCCTGGCGGATTCTATCGAGTATGCGCGTAATCGCGTCACGTTCGGAAGAGCGCTAGCGTCGCGCCAGGCTATTCAGTGGATGTTGGCCGATTCGGCGATCGCTTTGCGCAGTTGCACCTGGCTGACACTTAAAGCGGCATGGCAGGCGGATCGAGAGTTGCCCTATTTCAAAACCGCGGCGCTGGCGAAGAAGCGAGCGGCTAAGACGGCCTTTGAAGCCGCGGACATAGCCATCCAGATTCACGGCGGCTACGGCGTTTGCAA
>JBGPIK010000142.1:0-14633 GCA_041484845.1 Binatia bacterium
CAGCATGTGCTGGGCGTTGGATCGCCCGAGGCGCGGGAAACATTACAGAACGATGACAGAAACATCGGCCTGATCCTTAAAAAGCTCGAAGCTCTAGGGCTTATCGACCAGACCAATATCTTCCTCATTTCGGATCACGGCTTTGGCCTTTCCGTCTTTGGTGTCAACGTCGATCTCGAACTCATCAAGGCCGGGCTCAAAGCGGGCACGGACTCTGATGACGTCGTCAGCGCGAGCAGCGGCGGAGCCGTGCTGCTGCACGTCAAGGACCACAATTTCGAACGAGTTAAACAGATCGTCAGATTTCTCCAATCCCAGGAATGGATCGGAGCAATCTTCACGGCAGGAAATAATCAGTCCAGCGACGGCAGAGCGTCGGGCTCGTTGGAGGGTACTTTTTCGCTGGAGTTGATCCATATGTCCAATCGCCAGCGCGGCCCTGACATCGTGCTGACTTTTCCGTGGAGCTCATCGAAAAACGCATTTGGCCTCCCGGGTACGGACTATTCAAACAGCGCGCGAGCGACAGGCCCGATCAATAGCACAGCGAGTAACCACGGCAGCATGAGTCCTTGGGATGTTCACAATACCTTCATCGTCTGGGGGGTTGATTTCAAGCGCGGCGCCTCGGTGCGCATTCCAGCGAGCAACGTAGACGTGACCCCCACACTTCTTGCCCTCAAAGGAGTCGGTGACACCAAAAACCTCGAGGGGCGTGTGCTTCTTGAATCGTTGAACGGAGGGCCGGATGAGGAGCAGATCCCAGAGACAACGCGGATTTATACGTCGGAGACGGCCGATGGCAAGTACAAGGCGGTTATCGCCGTAACGGAAGTGGAACACCAGCGTTACATCGACAAAAGTTGGCGTGTTCGTTAGGCTGAACGGCGACTACCTCTAAGAGGTTTGAGACCAGCGGTGCTGTGAGTGATATCCGTAATCCGCTTGCAGCAGATTGCCAAGCACCAAATAAGACTTTGAACCTGCTGAGGTCGGTGCTTTCGCTACTCCACTCTCACACCTTGCTTATCCGACACTGTAACGTCATTCAACTGCGGAATCCGGGTTCAACTAGCCGACGACATTGCGCCACTTAAGTTGTTTCGGCTATATGTACCCCGCTTCACCGCCCGGAGCGAGTCTCAGATTTTAGAAATTTAGCTCTCGTTTTCCTAAACCCAGAAGCGGTAAGACCAAGTCGGTTCAGATCATTTACTGCCGACCTTTTAATTCTAGCAGGATTGCTCGTACGTTTCTTAGGTGGTCACACGATCAGTTCGCATGGCACTGCAATTGCGACTCCATTCTCGAAAATATTCATTGGAGGAAAAGATGGCGCGTTGGGGCTTCACGGTTGACCTGGAGAGATGCGTCGGCTGTATGGGCTGCGTGATCGCCTGCAAAGCAGAGAACGGCACGCCTCCATCCATCCATTGGATGAAGGTTGTGGAGAAAGAAGAAGGTGAGTTCCCATATGCCAAGCGCACCTTCACTCCGTTGCGCTGTAACCACTGCGCGGACGCGCCGTGCGCACGGGCCTGCCCAACCGGGGCCATTGTCAAACGGTCGGACGGCATCGTCGTTATAGACCAGAATGTCTGTATCGGCACCATGGCTTGTATGTCAGCATGTCCCTACTATGTACCTTATCGTTGGGATGGCGAGGACGGCTATTATGGAAACGAGCTGGTGCCCTATGAAGAGGAAAAATACGCCCAATTCAAAAAGGGAACAGCCCAGAAGTGCCATTTCTGTTATCACCGAATTGATGAGGGACGACCACCGGCGTGCGTCGAGTCCTGCCCTGCCGATGCGCTGAATTACGGTGACCTCGAAGATCCAGAAAGTCGAATCAACGAACTTCTCAGGCAGAAAAAGCATTTCCGACCTCGCGAGGAGCTGGGGACAAATCCGAGCTTGTTCTATCTGACCGGCAAAGGCGGCGGCACTGTCGGAGGAGGCAAGTAGCGATGAGCAAAGGTCTGACGAATATAAGTTTCACTATGGAACTCCGCTCCCAGCGTCACTGGGATTGGAAGGTCGCTTTCTATCTCTACGGGGCGGGCACCAGCGCAGGTCTTATATTTTTAGAACTGATTCTGCGCCAGCGGGGTGTCATTGACGAGCCCACGGCGCTTGCAGGCACGTGGATGGGGCTGGTACTTGCGATCGTTTCATTGGCTTTTCTCTTTTGTCACTTGGGCCCGAGGGCGCGCTGGCGGTTTCTCTATGTTTTTCGTCAACCAAGAACCAGTTGGATAGCCCGCGGGGCCGCGATTGTCACAGTCCTGGTCCTGCTCCGAATCCTGATCTTGCTCCCTTCCGTGCCAGGATTCACCGGTCTTCCATGGGGGGAAGAAACAAGCGCCGGGACTTTACTGCGGGTGAGTGCCCTGCTCTTTGCCGCTGCGTTTATGGCTTACAGCGGCTTAGTTCTCTCTTCGTGGAACAGCATAGCGTTTTGGAACACGCCCCTGCTGCCGGTGCTCTACATAAGTTATTCGTTTCTTGCCGGCTTGGCGATTTTGCCTCTTGTAATCCTTACGGTCGACGGGGGCTCGAAGGTGGTTGCAATCGGCGCCACGCTATGGCCGGCCTTTCTCATCTTGCTTGTCATCAACGGATTGTTGCTATTGATCTACTTATGGGGAATGGCGACAGCAACGGTCGCAGCCCGGGAATCGGTGCGTCGCCTGGTGCGCGGCAAGCACCGGTGGAGTTTCTGGTTAGGCGTCGTTGGCGTCGGGCTGGTTCTGCCCTTCGTGATCGTGGGCATAGCGATGGGAGAAGAATTGGCGGCTAATCCGACGACCGCAGCGTGGCTTGTGACGGCATGCGGGGCAATACAGATCGGCGGCTTTCTCCTGCGCGACAGCTTCTTGCGCGTAGGTGTTTACGGTTATCCCGTGTGATCAGGCTGTTCACGGTGCGTCGAGGGGTGAGTCCTGACGGGCGATGGCACGAGAGCAGAGGATTTCAATGATTTGCCGCACATCTCTTTTTCTTTCTCGGAGCACAGCTCGTACCGACAATTTAAAAAGCGCCTCGAGGCAGTTCTCATTGCCATCGAGCCGAAGAACTCATCCAGAGGGTCACTGGAGTAACAAACCCATCGGATTTGGAGTCGTGAACGGATTGTGTTGAACGTCAAGGTGGTTTTCAAAGGCGAGCTTCAGCGTTGGGCCGGACGGGGAGAAATCGAGGTGGAGCTTCCGCCCGAGAGCACGATCGGCATGCTCGCAAAAAAGCTTTTTTCGCTGTGCGGAGTAATCTTTGCCCAACGCGCATTGACCACAGACGGAGCGTTTCAGCCCCATGTGGCTGTGTTTGTGAACGGAGTACAGATCGGACGGCTTAATGGAACAAAAACGGTTTTAACAGGAGGAAAAGTAGAATTGTTGCTTCTACCCGCTTACGAGGGCGGGTAAGCTAACAGCAGCTTAACGCAGGAAAAGGGGCAAGGCATGATTACAAGTCTACGCGGACGAGATACCCGGCCACAGACAGTCAATCGACCCGGCGGCAGGCGACATGAATCGCCGGTTAGCGATTGGGTGCCGACCACCTGTCGCATGTGCCTGGTGGGCTGTGGAGTCCTGGTTAATGTGAAAGACGCAAAAGTCGTAAACGTCATCGGCAATCCTGACTCACCGGTCAATCGCGGACGCATCTGCGCCAAGGGCAAGTCAGGGATCATGAATCACTACAACCCGAACCGTGTTAACAAGCCGCTCAAGCGAACCAATCCGGAAAAGGGCATTGGGGTTGATCCCAAGTGGCGAGAAATCTCCTGGGACGAAGCAGTAGACACCGTCGCTTCCAAGATGCGCAAGATTTGCGCGGAGGACCCGCGAAAACTGTATCTTCAAACATGGGCCGCCTCCCAAGAGTTCACGACTTGGTTGGGCGTTTTGCGCCCGGCTGTCGGCACACCGTACGTTCAGACCGGTGTCTCGCCCAACTGCGGCAAGACCGTTCATTCGGTCCAGTTTCTCATAGCCGGAGGCTTTCATCAGGAACCCGATTTCGCGCACTGCAGGTACTTGATTGACGTTGGTACTCAGATGGGCGTGGCTACGCGTGAAGGATTCAATCACCAGGTTCCCGACTGTGCCAAAGCACGGGAGCGGGGCATGAAACTGGTGGTCGTTGATCCGATAGGCAACAACGCCGCCGCCAAGGCCGATGAATGGCTTCCGATTCGACCTGGAACCGACTCGGCGTTTGCTCTGGGAATGCTCAACGTCCTGTTGAACGAGGCGAAGATCTTCGATGGGAAGTATCTAAAGCGCTTTACGAACGCGACTTATCTGACGTTACCCACAGGGAAGTTCGCGCGCGACTCTGCCAGCGGCAAGCCGTTCGTCTTCGATCAAAGCGACGGCCGGATCAAAATTTTCGACGATCCCAGTGTGAAGGATCCGATGCTTGAGGGAAAGGCGGAATTACACGGCCAAAAAGTGGCGCCGAGTTTTGAGTTCATCAAAGCCCGGGCCGCTGAATATCCGGCCGAGCGAGTTGAGGACATCACGTCGATTCCCGCCAAAACTGTAAAAAGAATAGCGCAAGAATTTGGCGAAGCCGCCTCGATAGGCGCAACCGTCATGATCGATGGCGTGGAGGTGCCGTACCGTCCAGTCTGCCTGGATTGGGACCGCGGGCCGCAGGGGCATAAACATGCCTGGCACAATACCTGGGCGCTGGCGATGGTGAATATCGTCTTAGGCGCTATCAATGTAGTAGGCAGCCTACACAGCACCGACTCGGCCAGTAACTTCCCGGTCAAGAAGTGGCCTGAAGCCGGGCAGGACGGTATTTTGATGAGCGCCGGATCAACCCATCGGGGCGGCGGCCACTTCAGCGCTTTTCCAGGGCGCACCCCTACCCGGCCGGAAAAGTGGGATCTTTTCGAGCTCTTCCCAGTTGCTGCCCATACTAGAACTCTCGTGCCGGAAGTTCACAAAGACCCCAAGAAATGGGGCATGGATCACAAGATTGAAATGGTGATCCACAGTCCGGGAAATCAGGTCATGGCGGGATGGGGCGACGTGCAGGCGGTGGTTGACTGGTACAAAAGCATCGATCTAGTCGTGGGCTTTGCCGTTGAGATTAACGAAACGCATGAGCTGGATGACATCGTTCTTCCCATGTGCACTTATTTGGAAGAGGGAACATTCGATGACAGCTCGGTTTATCCCTTCCCGGCGGTATCAGGAGAAGCGGTCGGGCTGTGCCAAATCCAGCAACAGGTTGTGAAACCGCCGGAAGGTATCCGCAGCATCGGCGAAATTATGACGGCTATCTACCAGCGCGCCGGAATTTTGGATCAAGTTTACGATGCGTTTAACCATCTCAAAGGGCTAATCCCGCCGTATTCCCTCGAACCCGGTAAGTGTTACACCATGGATGAAGTGAGCGATCGCGTTGCTAAATGCCGCTTCGGGGAAGATTATGGCTGGGACTGGTTTAAGGAAAACGGAGTATTAGTCTGGCCTCGAAGTGTCGATGAGCGTTACCCCGGTCGTTTCGTTAAGGCCCGGATCGCACTCTATCTCGAGAATTTCATAAGTCGAGGCGAGGAACTAAAAACCGTTCTCCAAGAGATGGGCCAGGAGTGGGATCTCTCAGACTATGAGCCGATTCCTCAATGGCGACCGTGCGATTCCTTCGAACGCATGCGCCGCGGGGAGATCGACGCCATCGGCGTCAACTACAAGCTTCCGTACGCTTACGGTGCCTTTGGGCACGCCAACCCATGGATCAACGAATTGTGCGAGAAGCTGCCCCAAGCTTATGGAGCCCTGATCAACACCAGGCTCGCGCGAAAGAAGGGAATTAAAGACGGAGATCCTATTTGGCTCGAATCCCCGGTAAGAAGAGCAAGAGCCGTGGCGCACGTCACTGAGTGTGTTCACCCGGACGTTATCGGCATCGCGGGTAACGCGGGCCATTGGGCGAAGGGCAAACCGCTTTCGACGGGCAAAGGGGTTAATTTTAACGGCCTGCTGCCTTACGGACTCGAGATGGTCGACGTCATCTCATCGGCTCTCGATCAATGCGCACCCCTGAAGGTCTATAGGGCAGACTGATCCGCGGATTCTGACGTTGTGCAACGCGACTCCTGGAGGGACAAACTACTTCTTCTTTCAACCGTCGCTCCCGCAACGGATGGCCAAATGACTGCAGAAAAGGCCGCCTGTCGCCTTTATCCGTTGCCGCTGCCGTTGATTTATTGATTCTATAATGGTTTCCAAGCTCTCAGAAAGCTGAATCCGTCTGGAAGAATCTTGCGGTCGACATCTGCGAATCCCGCTGCTTGTAACCACTCCTTGTGGTCTTTCTCGGTGTACGCTTGGCCTTCGTCATAGGTATTCAAGTAGATTAAGTTCCGCATCACTGCCCCAATGGGAGAAATACCCGAGTCGTCGAGCACATCGCCGCGAATATAAATTGCCCCTCCCGGATTGACGGCTTTACCGACGTTTTTCAGCGCGCGTCGCGCCTTTTCCGCCGAGATCACCTGAATGACTGAACTTAGGACAGCGGCATCATACGAACCTTTTAGGCCATCCGTAAGAACATCGGCCGTTATCACATGAACACGATCGCTGGCGCCCGCCTCCTCGATGATGCGTCGCGTAATCGGCGTGACGTTCGGAAGATCGACCACCGTCGCCTGAATAGATCGACAAGCCTCGGTTATGGCGATCGATAAGCCACCTGAACCTCCACCAACATCCAGTAAAGTGTGGTGAGCCGACAAATCGTACGTCTGCAGAAGTTCGTGTCCTCTGCGTAGCGCTTGCGAGTGGTTGCTACGATAGAAAGCCTCTAATGTTTCTTTGGATGCGGAGGCGAAATCGCGTCTTGCCTGTGGCGTTCCGGTCCGAATCGAATCTGCGGTTTGGAGGCCTGCTTTCCAACTATTTGCAAGGACCTCGTGTTTTCCGCCTCTGTACAACGGAGTTCCTCGAATCAGGAAGCGCCTCGCTTCACTCGTGTTGGAGAACAGGTCGTTCTCTACCGTCAGCAGCCCGGCAGCCACCAGCGCGTAGAGAAGAGGCTTGAGTTTGTCCGCGCTAACGCCAATCGCGGCAGCAATTTCCTCAGTCATCATCCGGCCATCTTTGAGATTTGTAAAAAGATCGAGTTGGATACCCGCCAGCATCACAAACGATGGCCACACTGCCCCTTCCAGCTTCTCGATAGTTGTTGGTTGAAAATCCGACACCGTCATTCCAGCACCGTACTTACAATTAGGGGGTCCGGCGCTTCCTTTTCGTTTCTTGGTCGTTTCTTTCGACTCTCTCCTGAGACGCGCAGCCTGGATTTCGGATGGCCCACGCCGTCGATGCGCTCACGTTCTTGCTGCATTAATCCCACACAGTACGCACCCAACCGGATTTGTGAATTGCCCCATCACCTGTAATGAGCCGTGCCCGCTAATTCGCCCGGTCCGGCCGTTCGTTGGTTTCCGCTGCCTTGGCAAGGCGAATATCGATGAGCGCCACCTGGCCGCCGGCAATCGCTTTGAGCCCGCGCTGTAGCGCGGCGCGCACCTCGCTCGGCTCTTCGACTTTTTCTCCATAGCCGTCGAATGCGCGCGCGACGATCGAGTACTCCGGGCTTGGAGTAATCGAGATGCCGACGAAGTCCTGGTTCCGCGCGGCGAATCCATCGGGAAAGAAACGGGGTACGCCGGATTTTTGCGACAGATAACCATAATTGTTGAAGAGCACGATCAAAATCGGCAACTGGTGTTCCTGGCACGCACCCAGGCCCGCGAGTCCGGGATCGTAATTGAATGCGCCGTCGCCGATCAGACACAATACCGGTCGCTTGGGAAATGCGGCTTTGACTCCCAGCGCGGTTCCCAGACCGGTACCGAGTCCGCCGATGCAGCCGGCAAAAAATGTTCCCGGCTTGAGCGTGTCGAGATAGCGATGAATCGAAAGCCTATGCGTGATCGTTTCTTCCACGATTAGGGCGTCGGCGGGCAAGACTTGATTGAGCTCATAAGTAATCCAACGCGTATCGATCGGTTTTTGTTCCTTGCGTGCCAGTGCCTCTTCCTTCCACTTGCTCCGTCGTTCTTGATGGCGGCCGCGCCACGTTTCCGTGCGCCGTGCCGATTGGGCATCTCCCGTGGAGACGCGTTTCTTGAGACAAGCGAGGAGATGTTTGAGAGAGCTTTCGATTTCTCCGGTGAGAATCTGACTGACCGGATATCCCCAGTAAGGCAGCTCCGCTCGCAGCGGATTTTCCGACAAGACTGCCAGTTTGGCTCCAAGACTTATCTGTCTTGATGTTGGGTGCCACGGCGTGATCACTCCCAAGAGGAGAATCGCGTCGGCTTCCTGCAAATACTCCGCCGGTTCAAAACCAGCGTGAAGAGGATGTTGGCGCGGAAAGTTTACAAAACTGGTGGCGCGGCTTTCAACCACGCCGGCGCCCAGCAACTCGGCCAATTCAACCAGCTTTTCGACGACCGTCGTGCTTTGACCCGCCTCTTCGGTGACAATGAGCGGATTTTTGGCAGCGGCGAGCGTATCCGCCAGCTCTTCAATGGCGTTAGGATCCGCCATCGGCGCCGGAACGGGAATATTTTTCGCCGATGCATTCTTGGTCATTTTGTCGAACAGGTACTCCATGGGAAGAGAAACAAAGACCGGTCCCTTGGGAGAGCTCATCGCCAACTGGCAGGCGCGTTGGATCGTGGATGGCAATAATGATTTTGCATTCACGCCGAAACTCCACTTAACGCAGCGGTCAACCAGCCGCGCGGGACCGCCGAGGTCAGAGAGATGGCCGAGCCACTGGGCTCCCACGTCCGGTCCCGCATCTTCGCCGAAGCCGATGGATTCTCCGGTGAATACCACCATGGGAACCTGTTCGTGCAGCGCCCCGCGCAGGGCCATGGCCGCATGCAGCGCTCCGACGGTGGTATGGATCATGACGGCAGGAAGTTTCCCTGTGGCTTTGGCGTATCCGCTGGCCATGCCCACCGTAATTTCCTCATGGCGAGAGCTTATGTAGAGGGGAACTCCCTCGCTCTGCGCCTTCGCCTTGGCGAAAGCTTCCCACACCGGCGACCACTCCGACCCAGGGGAAGCAAAGATTCGCTCCACTCCCATATGGGAAAGCACGCGCAATAGAGTTTCGGCTCCCGTGAGGCCTTCGGTCTCGACCATGGTTAGCTCCTTGTCCCATTTCGAAAGTTCAAACGGTTCAAATTGTTCAAGGCGTTCAAATCGTCAATTCGGATCGCGCCAATCGTGATTCCCCTACCCTCTAACAGATATCACCTCAGTACTTAAATTCATGTAAAAATTTTTTCTCTCCCGCGGAGACTATGTCGGAATCCCCAGACGTTGGGGTTTGTCATCCCGAACGAATGTGAGGGATCTAGGATTTCTCGCTGCCGCTCTAAATGACAGGAAACGACCACAGCTGGCCACTCCCCTCAGACTGATCACGAACCAAGTCGCTGCCAAAGCGGAGGTATTGGTTCAGAAACTTCGGCGCGGACTCGCGATGCAACCACGACCAATCATCCCTTTCCCCAGAGCTTATCGAAGAAGCCGCTTTTTTCCATATCATCTGTAAAGCGCCGATCGATCATATCTTGCGCCTTGATCTTCTTAGCGCGCGGGTCGACTCTAGCAACCTCGTCCAGGATCGCCTGGAAGCCCTCGATGTTCATGTCCAATCTGTTCTCCAGCACTTTAACTTCGCTGTTGTAGGCCGCGTCCAGAACTTTCCTGTCCGTCAGGCGCAAGTATTTGCCCAATACTTTATACGTAAATTCCTTGTCGGTGTGAATGATCTTTCCCGCTTCCGCCATGGCGCGCAGAAATTGTCCGAGCACCGCCTGGCGCTTTGCGATAATTGATTTACGCGTAATGAATACAGTCGCCGCATAGGGGAGACGGAGTTCGGGGCCGAAGATGACATAATGCATTCCCCGCGCCACAGCCTGCGTATCTGCGGGCGGGTTCAGCGACGCCGCGTCGAGGCCGCCGCTCAAGAGCGCGACCAGCGTTTCCGGGGAACCTCCGGATTGGATGAAGTTGACGTCGGCGGGATCGATCCCCGAGCGCCGCAGCGCCTGAACGGCAAAGTAGTGGGGGTTACTTCCAACCCGATTGATGCCAATTTTCTTGCCCCGCAAATCCGCCGGTCTCTTAATGTCCGGCGATGCCACGATGCTGTGCGTGAGAATATTTTTGAAGCCGGCGACGAAGACGAAATCATTTGCCCCCTGCACATAAGCGCGGATCGGCCCTTCGCCTCCACCCAGAGAAATTTCCGCGTCGCCGGCTAACATCGCGGCGGTAACGGACGGAGAGGATGCGATGAAGACAAGGTCAAAGTCCAGATTATATTTTTTGAACAGCCCGGCTTCCTGGGCGACCCAGGGCATGGATTGGGAAAGGACTCGGGATGAATGGATGCCGATGAGCTTGTCCGCGGCCGACGAGTGAGTCGGGGTGGCAATCGCGCCCATCAGGGCCGCAACCAAGGCGAACAGTGAGATTTGATGAGACAGCTGCACTATGACCTCCTTATTATGAGTTACTTCTTTAGGCCAGCTCCTGTAAACGAGAGTCTTGGTTAGAGGCACTCTATTGGCATGGTCATTTTTTGCTTACAAAAAGGTAAAGATAATTTTTCATCGTTTCTCCCCAACAACGTGCTGAGTGCTGAGCGATGAGTACTGGGTGTCTCCTGATCTACAACTCAGTCCTCAGCACTGGTTACTCAGTACAGTCATTTGATCACCTTGTCCGCCCTATACAGCATCGACTGCGGTATCGTCACGCCGATCTGCTTCGCCGTCTTGAGATTGATCACCAGCTCGAACTTCGTCGGCCGCTCCACTGGCAGGTCGGCAGGCTTGGCGCCCTTCATGATTCTATCCACGTAATAGGCGACGCGCTGGTAGCTGTCCGCGAGGTCCGCTCCGTAGGACATGAGCCCACCAGCATCTACAAATTCTCTCCTGACGGCCACCGACGGTAACCGGCTCTTTAACGCAAAGCCCGCGATCCGTTTTTCGTTAGTGTTTATTAGCGGGCCCACGGCCACGTAGAGTCCATCCGGGGGCTGCTTGCCGACCGCAGAAAAAACCCTCTCGAAACCATCCGCATCTCGTACCTCCCAAGATTGAATCGTCAACCGCAGCGCACGCGCCGCGACTGGGAGAACCTCTTTCATCTCGATTACACTGGAGGGAATGGCCGCGTAGATGACCGCGACACGGGCCACTTTGGGAACGGCTTCTTTGAGCAGCTCCAGCCGCTTCCCGGCTAATTCTGTGGAAAGGTTTGTAATGCCGGTGACGTTGCCGCCGGGGCGGGCAAGGCTGTCAACTAAGCTTGCCTCGACAGGATCGATCCCAGCGCCCACCATAACGATTGGAATCGTCTTGGTTGCATTCATGGCTGCCCGGATCGGTCCAATTCCACCGGCTACCACGATGATATCAACCTTGAGACGCACCAGCTCCGCCGCAAGCTCAGGGAGCCGATCGTTCTTCCGCCCCGTATAGCGGTACTCGATGGCGATGTTCTGCCCTTCCATGTAGCCACGCTCGCGCAGTGCCAGCCGGATTCTCTCAGCACGGGCGGACTCGCTAACTGGATCGGACGACGATAGATACCCAATCCGCGGGACTTTCGCCAGCTGCTGCCCCGACGCGGAATAGCAAAGCGTAAAGAGCATGGCGCATAGCGCAAGACAAGAAATTGCTTTGCTGAATACGGACCACGGGCTATGGACAATTGTCATAGGATCGCTCCCCCTATGAATCATTCCTCAGTCCTCCGTACTGTGAGTTTACCGCTGTCTTTTGCCTTCCGCGCTTTGCACTTTGCGCCTTGTGTTCTTTCATTTAACCCACCTTATCCGCCCGCGCCAGCACGTTCGACGGTATCGTGACGCCGATCTGCTTCGCGGTCCGCGTCGGATCGCGGTGAGCTTGCCGGCGACCGTGGCGAATTTGACAGGACACCGATGGCTCTATAAACTCTGACTTAACCAAATTTCACAGTTGACCGAGGTCACCCATGGCAAAGTCCATCAACGCTCTCTACGAAAACGGAGTATTTAGACCGCTCAGCAAAGTTCGCCTTAAGAACAGGCAGAGAGTTAAGCTGACTGTGGTAGAGAGCGAAACATCGTCCAAACGGATTGCGAAAACCGCTCGTAACCGCCGTCCTATCGCCAACCGGAAAGCAGCAACGTCGCATCCCGCCTACCGGATCGTCGGACTTTTCAAAAGCGGACTCCACAATCTCTCTAAAAATCACGACCAGTATCTTTACCCACCGAGCATCGAATTTTGAAAGTCTTCCTGGACACGGGCGCATTCCTCGCTCTTGCTGACGAAGACGACCGTTATCATACCGCCGCAAAATCGACTTATACCGAGCTACTCCAATCAAGGGCTCAGCTTTTAACATCTAATTTTATCCTCTCCGAGACCTGTACCCTGATCCGCTCCAGAGTCGGTCACCAAGCGGCCGTCGAATTCATGAAGCGTCTGGAGCAGACCGGGATCAGAGTGCTGCGCGTTAGCGAACCGATTGAACAGACGGCCAAGGCGATTTTTGTAAGATATGATGACAAAGACTTTAGCTTTGTCGATTGCGCCAGCTTTGCTTTGATCGACCACCATCGACTCGACCGTGCTTTCGCCTTCGACGGCCACTTCCGCCAATACCGTTTCAAAAGTACCGTCGTCATTTTGCCCAGGGAACCTTTTTAGCTCTTCCGCTTTGTTCATTTTTTACCTTTTTGTTTGTGCCTTACTTGATCAACTTGTCCGCCCGCGCCAGCACATTCTGTGGAATCGTCAGGCCATTCTGCTTCGCCGTCTTCAGATTAATTACCAGCTCGAACTTTGTCGGCTGCTCTACGGGCGGGCGGCAAGCTTGGCACCCTTGAGGATCTTGTCGACGTAAGTAGCAGCGCGCCGGGGCTATGGAAACAGCATGACAGTGTCGGATAACCTTCCTGCAGATCTCCGGCCAGAAATCAAACTGATCCGAAATTACGCACGGCTCACGGTTTTTCAACTTCCTCAATCATTTTCTCAACTGCTCGTCGGTAAGCGGGCGGATCAATCGCCGGGTAACGGTAAAGCTGCGATACAATCGCTTCGAAAAGCTTCTTTAACTGTATGGGTTCGATGAGACCACGAAGAAACATCTGCTCAACATCCGTGACATCCAGAGCATGACCTCGCTCAATCTTGGCCAGAGCCTGCGCATACAAATCATAGTGGTAGAAGGTTAACTTCCCCTCCCGGGCGATGAACAAGCTGCGCTCCCACAGCCGGGAAGCTCGGGGATGAAGTGCGCGGGACAGGCCAGCTCCACGTTTATTTCAAGATCTTTCTTGAGCTCGGGCAACGCTCGCAGAAGACGGTCGTCATCGGGGACGATATGGATGTCAACGTCGATCGTACTGGTGCGCCACCCCAATACCACAGCCGTGGCGCCACCGGTAAAGTAGAGGCGCGCCTGGTGCGTCGCTTTGACCGCCAGAGCGGTCATAAAACGCTGGATGCGATCAGGCTCGACTACGCGGCGCATTCGACGGCTCGTTCGAAGCGCACCAGGCGGCGGATGAGCGCATTGTATCGGGAGTGAGCCGCATCAGGGTCCGAGCACAAAAGGAGATCATAAAGCCGGTGCTCGGGTGGGATTCCCTTTATTTCAGGTATGTCAAAACCGAGTCGCCGCAAGCGCGGCGCCCCGATAAGAACCAACAACGCCTCGGCGGACTCCCGCGCTTCAGCCAAGTCTTCAATGCCGCGCCGAATCAGCTCGCCGCCGGGAAATTGGCTAAAGTCGCTCAACGCCATATCCATCCACTCGCTACCACCCCAGGATTGACCTTGCAAGAAGCGGTCGCTTTTTGATACTTCGACGTAGCTCCCCTCGACAGGCTCGGGGCCTGAGTTTATCGAAGGCAGTACAGGTTTTCGATTCCACACTCATCGAATCACTCGATCCGCCCTCGCCAACACACTCGGCGGAATCGTCAATCCGATCTGCTTCGCGGTCTTGAGGTTTATCACCAGGTCAAACTTCGTCGGTTGCTCGACCGGCAGATCCGCAGGCTTGGCTCCCTTAAGGATCTTGTCCACGAAATATGCGACGCGCCGGTAGCTGTCCGCGAGGTCCGCCCCGTAGTACATGAGCCCACCAGCATCTACAGCTTCTTTATTACCGTACACCGACGGTAACCGGCTCTTTAACGCAAAGCCCGCGATTCGTTTTCCGTTAAGAGCCGCGAGCGGGCCCCCTGCCACGAGGAGTCCATCCGGGCGCTGCTTGCCCATCGCAGTAAAAACCCTATCGAAATCATCCCCGGCTCCTATCTCCCAACGCTGAATGGTCAATCGCAGTGCGCGCGCCGCGACGGGGAGAACCTCTTTCACCTCGAGTACACTGGCTGGAGCTTGCGGATCGTAGAAAACCGCGACAGTGGCAACTTTGGGAACCGCTTCTTTGAGCAGCTCCAGCCGTTTACCGCTTAACTGCCCGCTAATGTTGGTCAGCCCTGTGATGTTCCCGCCGGGACGGGCAAGGCTTTCAACTATGCCTGCCTCGACAGGATCGGCC
>JBGPIK010000143.1:0-14624 GCA_041484845.1 Binatia bacterium
AGCTCAGAATGGCGACTCGGCTACGGCGAAAAAAGCTCACGCCATAACCACGGAACCGCTAGCAATGACCTTTCATCTCTGCGAGTTTCAGGGCAAGACATTGAAATGTCAGAAAATCGAAGAATTAGCAATGAATGATTCTCGAGCGCTACGGCATAAACGCGTAGACTTTGCTAAAGGCCTCAACCGCGCACAAGGCAGTCGTTTGCATCCAACATCCGGCAATCCGCTATTGCATTTGGACGTAATACTTACGTTTGTCATTCCACAATTTTGGGATCTGCAAGAGCTGAAACGACGCTAGCCGCTGGCTGCTCAAACGGCCGAAAGCAAGAACGGAGGCCCTAGCCTATTTTGTGACTAAGGCCTCCGTCGTCTCACTTATCTTAGGTGGCTATACGAGGTGTGAGACCAGAAACAGTTATGGGATCACTCCGTAAATACTAATGCCACCTGAATCGAGGGCATTTGTCGATGACCCTGATTGCGAAGTCGTAGGCACAAAGACTCTATTATTGACGGGTTTGCACTTCTTTATCTTGTTATTGGCGCAGTCATAGACCGCGGCTACCGAATGCGACGTTCTGGTAGTTAGAATATTCTGGATGAACGACGCACCACCTCGAGAGCTTCCGGCATCGATGATGCCGAGACTCGGGGTGGAGGTTGAACCTATTTTTCCATCTTTAGTCCAACTCGACATCGCAAGGTAGTAGCGGTTGTCACCCGGATTATACCATACCTCATCGGAGCCCCCCAATGAACCAAACGCCTGAATTTTCGTACCATCCACGGCCGACATGATGATTGATTGCATCTGTGATCCCGCGGGAGCATCACCACTGCAACCAACGAGCAACTCATCTCGAGGACCTAACGCCAATCCGTGTGGAAAACAAAGCGTCGAATCCAATGTACCAAAAACGGTCTGTAACGCCTTGGTCTTCGGATTGATCACTGCGATCTCCCCGTTGGTGTGAACGTCAGTGCAGGGAATAGCGAGGAAAAATAGTTTCAGATTATGGTCATACACGGGCTGCTCTATGCCGCAACCAGCGGCCTCGGGGATCAAGATCTGCCCGACGATCGTCGGGGCAGCAGATACGGTTATAAATGCTACGCGCAGGTCAGCGTCATCATCCCATGCCACTAACACCAACTGATCATCTGGATCCCAGGCCATTTCATCGGCCCGACGCGTAACGCCGAAAGGTTTGACGGTTGCAAGCGGTAAAGGGGGGGACCCAGTGGGTATACCGGCTGCGTCCAAACTGAAAACCTTCACGCTTCCGTCGCCGTCACCGGCCCAAAGTTGATTCGGGTTATGCGTCGTTAAAACCCCGTTGGGTCCCGCTGAGTTGCCGGGAGGGGCGGGGAGCACTGTACAGTCCGGCGCTCCTCCTACATTGAGGGCGCAGTTAGTACCAACAAATCCGTCAGCCATACCGACCACCGTTTCCGTCTGTGTGTCGATAACACTGACGCCGAAGCTATTACGGTTTGCTAGATAATACTTCTGGAACACTGGATCGAACCAACTTATATCGACGCTCCACCTCGCACTTGGGCTCTGGGCAATAGTTGGAAAATGAGGGCAATTAGCGTCAGTCGCGGTTGGGGGAGGAATAGCCGGCGTGTGCATCCCATTTAGAGGTAAGCTACATTTGGAGGTAATCCTATTCGCTCTATTACCGTAAAGAGCCGGCAGCTGTGCTAGAGCTGCGACTGCACTGGCCAAGAGAAAAGACACCAATACGACTGCTGAAAATATTTTTTGCGTTGTCTTCATCGTTTGCTCCTTTGACACGGACTTCTTGAAATCCTCGACCGATAATCGAACAGTCTAAATTCAAAGCAGCAGCGGCGAGAAATCAGTCGGGGAGGTCATCCCGCGCGAGGCCTGTTCGATAACCATGAGCGCGGGCTGAAGAAAGCAGTGACGATTGCGGAACTGTTGTCATCTGAGACCGGACGTATTCTCTGAAAGCATCCGCCACCACGGCCGCGATTGTGCGCGCATGTTCGACCCGGTCAGAAGAATAAGGAATCTCTACTTCGGAGGGTATCACGGCTACGATGGAAGGTCGTTCCAGCGCCGTGATAAGTGTAGGAAGTTCCGACCCGTCCAAGTCGAGCACATCAAATGCAATATAGGAAAAGACAAAGCAGATGCAGACGATATACATCGCCCGCTGCCGACTCGAATTGTGGATATGGGGAAAACGCACTCGCATCTTGTACCTCTCCACTGCGGAGCTACCGTTCAACGAGAATATGTTGCGCTGAGCAATCAAGAGAGCTTCTAGTAAATTGCGAAACCAATTGCAAGAGGGTGCGATGCGATTATTCTCTGTTCCACCAGACGAACAACCAAAACAACGCGATCACAACAACAATGAGGCTCGTTAAAATAAAGTCGGTTAAACTCATCCCGTTCGCCGAACCGGACGAAATCCGCACGAAAAACCTAAGCTGAAAGCTCGCATTCCGACTATCATTCGTCGACATTTAAACAACAAACCGCCCCACAGCAAGCTGACGCGGTATCAGAACATTGCGATGAAAATTCACCCCAAAGGCGTCACCCCCGAACGTTTTAATCGTAGGTCCAGGTTCGGTCTCGCCTGGATTCCCGATAGAAGCTTTCGGGAATGATGGACTCTTAGGAGGTGTGGAACAGCTCATTACGCAGCAAGCTGCGGGGAATCAATCCCGCAGCGATTGAATTGGCGGCGACGGCGCACTCGTGCCGAGGTGAATGAGACGCGCCGCCGCTCCGGCCGGTTAACTTGATCCGTTTGTCACTTTGTTTTTGCCGCTCCGGAAACCGTCTTTTTCTTCAGCGCTTCATCCGCTGGAATTTCCGCGCCCGACGGGTCCACAGTGTGAATGTCGAAAATGCCATCGGCGGTGTTGAACAACACGCAGGCGCTTGAGCACACGGCTTGGTGCACGTGAAAGTTGGGTCTTGGTGCAGGGCTCCTTCGTGGTTTTGAGACCCTGGGCGCCATAATCGCCGGCATGCGAAAAGTCACCAGGCTCCGCCAGACGAAAAAACGAAGGGGATAGTCGGTTACCCGATTATCCCCTTCGTAAATTGGACGTTAAGAAGACTACTTGGTGTCCGGTTTCTTCTCCGTCGTCGCGGCTTTTTTCTCCGTCGTGGCAGCCTTGCTCTTGGCTGCTGCCTTGACCGAGCTGGCGATCATCTTCCCATCCTTCTCGGTGTAGGAAACGTTAACCATGTCACCAACTTTGATCTTTCCCAGCGCGCCCTTAGCGCTCTTGGACTCGGCGGTCAGATTGACGTCCTTGTCCTTTGCCTTGATCGCGAGGGTGCCCGCCTTCGCGTCCACCGATGTAACCTCACCCGTAACCCGGGTAGCCTTCGCTTTGGTCTCCGCTTTCTTTTCCGTTGTCGGAGCCGCTGGCGTGGCCGGCTTCGCTTGGGCAAAGCTCACGCCGCTAAAAACCAACGTAGTCAAACCGATAACTAGAACTCTGATCATTGCTTTCATGGTATATCCTCCTGCCTGTTAGACGTGGTATGTGCAAAGTGCTTCAAATCGCCGCCATCCAATTGAACCAATTCTACGTTGCTTGTACGCGGGCCGCCGCAGATCGCTGGAACGACTCTCAAGATTGTTCGCTTTATGCCATGAAACAAGTGCAATTATCGCTACTTAGCGTCGGTCGTAAAGACCCTGGCACAGCGGTGCTTGAGATTATGGCAAATACACTATTTAGGTTTTGGTTCGCGATTGGGGTTGAGATTTGTTTATTTCTCCGATAATCGGCGGCTTCTTGCAGATCTTTGTATATTGTCTTTGATGTTGTACGCGATCCGGATGGTTCAACGCTTCTCTTGTATGCGAAGCATCTTGACAATTGTGACTCGCAGCAGCGCCTGTGGCGCCGAGATCAATGCAGCCAAGCGCTCAGTAAGACGCCCCCGCCCACAATACCGAGAACCAACGAGGCAAACCATATCGACTTCACCCGCGTGAGCGCCGCCACGGCCCCCACCGCAATGGCCACCTGTAAAATCGCCACACTGTTTGCAAAGCCATGATGGCGGTGAAACAAATGATCCGCCTCGGCCGATTTTATATCACGCTCGCGTTCTTTCTCTGTCGCCGCTTTCTGAATCTCCTTCTGTTCCTCGCCGTAGCGCTTCGCGGTCGCCGCAAAATCAGTCGGCGGCACTTTCCCGGCCGCGAGCCACGCAGCGCGTGAGGCTTCCTGCACTGTCGCCTTTATTCCCTTCGCTTGGTAAAAGGCCCACTGGTCCGCCGCCTCGGCTTGAAGCCGTGTGGAATCGGTCTTGAGCATCAGGGCCTCGTTCACGGTTGCTCCGGCCTGGAGCGCGGCGACTGCCGCCAGGGCAGCGAGCAATGCCGTGCTCAAGGCTATGGCTTTGAGAAAACTGCCCCCTTCCGGCTCCAGTGCCTCGTGAATCGCCTCTTCCAGTTTTTCGGTTTCAACTTCCAGTTCTTCCGGCATCGCCATGCTCCTTACCGCTGAAAACTACTAATCGACGCGATTAATCTTCGATGATCGTGTCCTAACAATACACAGGGGGGAAAAAGGTTATGTTAGTAAAAAGCAAACGTCACAGAAATTCAAGATTGCCGCGCACCTTGACCCAGCTTCGTAGACAAAATTAAATCTCGCTGCCGCTCAATGTAAAAGCCGTAGCGGATGAATTTAGCGCCATTAACAACTCCGGGCAGGCTCTGAATTCAGTATAGGGTACTTTGCTTCGCTGAATCCCCCGCCTTTACGCCTCACCGGTTCCTCTGAGATAGCGTAAAAATTCGGGACTGATATTGGCGGCAAATAATTCTTCAACTTGCATGCGGCGCTGGGTCAACTGCTGCTCTTCCAAATACTGGACAAAAGCTTCGAGCGTGGGGCGGCTCCCCTCGATGGAATAATCCCAGATTTCCGAACCAAAAATGCGCCGAGCATTTTCGATCTCATCGACCAGCCACGGGAGACTTGCCGCAAGGGCATTACTGTCATACAGACGCTTGTAGTTGAGATCCTTCGCCTGGACAAAGGCTTTGTAGAGGCTGATGGCAACCCAGGGCTCCTTCTGAAAAAGCTCGTTTTTTAAGACCAGCGTATGCATGATCGAGAAAATACGGGTGCGACGATAGTAGTCCGTTTCGATTTCTCGGTAATTGGAAAACAATCGTTTCACAACGGCATCCTCGGCGAACAACGCTTTCGGCATAACGACCGAGGCCAAAGCATCGATTTCACCGGACTCAAGCATTCGTTCCAAATTTTGCCCTGAATCAATGTGCGCTATGCGCACTCGGGCCGGGAGTTCGATGCCGTCGCAAACCGGCGCGGCGACCACCCATTGCACCTCTTCGGGTAAGACCTGATACTCATGCTGCAGCAGTCCCCTGACCCAAACGGCCGCCGTCATTTGATAATCGCCAACGCCCACGCGTTTGCCCTTGAGATCTTGAGCTCCTTGGATCCCCGCGTCGACGTGCACATAGATGCAGCCGTGCCGAAACACCCGAGAGGGAAAGACCGGCAACGCTATGAACCGCGTATCGCCCTGCGAACGCAAGATGGTGTACGTGGACAAAGACATCTCGGACGCGTCAAATTCCCCGTTATTGAGCATGCGCCAAAAAATCTCCCCCGGGCCCAACGGAATATAGTTCAGATCGATGCCCTCAGGTTGGATGATCCCGTCGAGCAAAGCGCGTGTTCGATCGTAATTTCCGCATGCAAGCGTCAATTTGAGCTTTGCCATTTGCCGACTCCCCTTCGTCTATCTAACAGCCGTCCTTATCACATCGGCCATGCCGCGCAAGCCTGTGGTCCCCCGCGCGCCAAAAGCTTCGGCTTCATCCACTCAAGCCGCAAACGCAAAAGATGCGATGCGGTTTGCTTCAAGCCGGCGATTGTCGGATACTCTTGTCTAAGACGCGGTGACGCAATCCCCATACATAGATGTTATTCCGACTGCGATTTCTCGCCGCGCTCGAAATCACGCGAGACGAGCAAATACTATATTTTGTGTGTTGCGCCACCGCCGTCAAAGGAGGAGACAACCATGAGCGTGTCGCGATCGGTTAAATGGGGCGATCTTCTCGGCATGCGTAAGATTGAGACCGTCGAGCAGATGACGGAGCAGTACAAGACGACGCTCATGAAGGTCATCTACGCGCTGGCGTCGACCGAATTCGCTTCCGTTGAGCAACATCAACCCTGGATCAATCAGGGCCCGACCTCGGAGGATCGCTTTATCCAAGCGCAGATCGCGGCCGACGAGGCTCACCAGGGATTCATCGATTCCCGCCTGCTTCGTTCCTTTGGTCCGGAGGGAGAAGAAAAAGCCGCCACCCTTCTCAAGGTGCGCATGGGCGAGCATCTTCTCTCCGCCTTCAACGTGCCGTTCGAGAGCTGGGTGGACGTTTGCGGCTTTTGCTTTCTTCTCGATCTCGTCGCCTGGTATCACCTGCGCGCGATGGAGAATTGCAGTTACGCGCCGCTCGCGCGGGAAATGACCACGATGGTCAATGAGGAAAGGTTCCACGCTTCCTTCGGCGCTCGGCGCATTCGCGATATTATTCGTAACCCCGAGTATGCCCGCCTGTGCGGCGCGACCAAGGCGGACGCGCAGAGAACGCTGGATAAGTGGTATCCGCAGGCGCTCGACACTTTCGGCGCGAAGGATTCCAAATTCAGTGAGGCGGCGGTGGCTTACGGGATCCGGCGCTGGGGCAACGAAGAGCTGCGTCAAATGTTTAAAAAAGACATCGACGCCCAAATCGAAGAGATCGGCTTGCAGGTTCCCGACGCGCAAAAGGGACGGCAGGTTCTTTGAGCCTACGATAGACTTACGAGCGGCAGCCAAAAGCGGATTTTACCGCGGCGACACTGAGGACAGTTGAAAGTTTTCTCCGCTCGCGCAAATTTTTGACGGCACTCAACAGCCCCCTCTCGGTTCTCCCCCGCGAGTGCGGAGATGTAAGAGGGGGTCTTTCGGCTGTTTACGTTTGGTTGCGGCTTCGCCGCATTGGGCTCTTCGTGGTGAAATCTGCGTTTTAGTTTTGGTTGCGGCTCAGCGGCGCTGTGCCTCGGCGGTTAGTTCTTTCAGCGATGTTCTTGATCTCGCGGCGGGAGCAGATCGAGCTCGAAGAGAGCCTGCCAAAGTTCGTTCTTGGCTTTGCGGCAGTTGAACTTTACAACCGGGATCTCGTGTTCGGAAAGCTCCTCGAGAATTTTGAAGACGGCCAGAAGTTTTTTTTCGTCTTCTTGGGTGAGGCCTGCTGATTTCACCATAAAACCTTCTTTACTCCGCTTTCGCTCGGAGATCTCGAAAACGCCTGGCCTTGAGTTCAAACCGGGGCAGCGAATCATGCGGTTCTACGCTTACTTCCGGGGAGAGGCCGATATTTCTCTTGACCTGCTGTTTGATCTCGCCGATTACCCGCTCCGCTGCGGCGGAATCGGTATCCGGTTTAAGCTCCAATTTAATCAGCAAACTATCGAGCCCATCCCTATTCTCGACGTTAGTAAAGAACTCTTCCACGGCGGGAAAACCTCTCACGATTTCCTCAACCATCTGAGGGGTCAATTGCACGCCGCGAACTTTAACCATGTCATCGTAGCGCCCCAGGATGCCGCCCATAAACAGGTCCAGGGTTCGCCCGCAAGGGCAAACATGGCCGTGTTCCAGGATGACGATGTCGTTTGTCGCGTAGCGAAAAAGCGGCATCGCCTCTTTCATCAACGGGGTCACGACCATCATGCCTTTCTTACCGTAACCCACGGGTGCCAACGTGATGGGGTCGACAACCTCCGTTAGGAACCGATCCTCGTTAATGTGGAGTCCGCCGCAGCGTTTGGAGCACGTCGAGGCAATCATTCCCGCGGTCTCGGTTGTCCCCATGAAATCTCCCAGATACGCATCAAAGCCCTTCTCGATGATCTCTCGGGTCGAAGCTATCGAGGCGCCGGGTTCCCCCGCCACCACGATCATGCTCACTTGAGATTTCGCGGCAAGATTTACGCCCTCTTCGTTTGCGACGTGGAGCATTCGAATCGCGTACGAGGGGGTGCAACAAAGGACCGTGACCTTCAGGTCCAGAATCATCTGGATTCTGGTTTTCGTGTCCATCGATCCGGTCGGATGAACGCGACAGCCGATTTTTTCAAAGGCATAGTGAGCGCCCCAAAATCCGATAAACGAACCGTAACCAAACGCCACCATGACCACATCGTCTGGACGGACTCCGAAATTGTACAGACTCGTTGCCCACGCGTCGGCGCCCCAGAGCCAATCCCTTTCACTGTCGAACGCTCTCACGGGGGGTTTTCCGGTTGTGCCGGACGTCGAATGGTAGCGCAACGCCATTTCCAAAGGCAGCGCATGTCGCGTTCCGAAAGGAGGATTTTCCAGTTGGTCGCGCTCCAAATCCGCCCTGCGTGTTATGGGGAATTTTTGAAAATAATCTTCCAGCGACAAAATCGCGTCGGAGGCGACGCCATGCTTTTCCATAAGGCGCCGATGAAAGGGTGAGTTTTCCCAGGCATATCGAAGCGCTTCTTGAACCCGTCGTAGCTGAAGCCGCCTGAGTATCTCTTTAGGCATCAGCTCTATTTTCGGGTTCCAGTATCCGTGAGGCAGCTCGATCTTCATGGGAAACGGGTGATCAAACGGCGCGACAGTTCATCTCATAACGACAAAACCGTTATTGGCGTTCTCTTGTTTCTTTTATCGTCGTCTATTGCCAACTGTCAAGATAATGGGGAAAACCATAACTCCGCTCTAAGGCGGTTTCCACGAGGGAAGAGCCCTCGCCCGTTGGGCGAATCATCTTACCTATGGTGAGAGGCCCTTAGAGCGGAGTTATGGGAAAAGCGTAGTGGTTCAGTTTGGAAAAGATCCCTCTCTTCGTTCGGGATGACAATTCACCCTTTCTGTCATTTCAGGTCCTTCGGAGGACTCAGGATAAACTCCGCGAGAAATCTTTCTTGCTGTTCGCATGCGCGGCGACTTCTAACTAACCCACTACCGGAAAAAGCCACTCCACGCCTCTGGGAAAGCGCGTTTCTTGCGAACGACGGACTATCCGTCCTTAACCGGCTGCAAGCATTTTTTTAGCGCTCCAAACGATATGAATCGTGAAAACTTACGCAACATCATGTGGCGATGTGACGGGACCGACTGGAGGTTTCAGCTGGGAAAGCCTGGCGGATGTATGGAATGCACCCACGATTCGTTTTATAAATGATTAGCAATTTCAACTATCGCGCTCTTGGCGCAGCCGTTCAGAAAAAAGAAATGGGTAGCGATTGACGGACTCGTTGGAAAGGTGGAGTGAGCCAATGGCAACAATTCGGATCATCAGAACGGCTGCGATACTGGGTGTCGTGATCTCTTCTTTGCTCGTCCCGATGCCCGCACGGCCGGGTAACATTGATGAAGTCATTTTTCTTAACAGAGTGCAGGAATATGAAACTATCGTCACCACAACGCTCGTTACCCAGGAAGGGAAACGCATCCCCATTCCCAAGGGAACCAGGCTCAATATAGCGGGCTTTACCCGAGACGAAGCCTTCGTCATTTCACGCACGGATCGGCCCAACGGTTTTGTCTGGAAGGACGATATTGCTCCGCGAAGACGTTCCTCGGGCGGCGGAGAGGGAACCATCAGGGAAGAAACATTGGAATAAAACGGATGGCGCAAATCGAAGTGATAAAGCAGGATCCCGAGACGTTCGCCGTCACGGTCACGATCAATACGACTACGGTCCACATCGTAACGCTCAAGCACGATTACTATCAGAAGCTCACCGGCGGTAAAGCCGCTCCCGAGCGGTTGACCGAAAAATCATTTGAATTTAGCTTCCAGCTTGTCGAGTGCTCTTCGGACTGTTGGTGTAGGATATTGTCTGATTCCGCGGATTGCGTTACTCATCGCGCTGTAATGCAGTCCCGTTAACTCCCCAATCTCCCTCAGGGGCAGCAGACCCTACTGCCGTAATAAATAGCAACGGCCGGCACATGAAAATCGCCTTCATAACCCTGCTGCCATTCATTTTCGACGGGTCGTTACCCTAGCGGCAGTTCGAGAGCGTGAGCGAGAGCACAGTTCAATTGGGCAAGTTTCGTCGCAGACAAGGTCGCTACAAAATGGGTGAGCTTGCTCTTGAACACCAAAGTGAGAAAATCACAACGAATTGCCGATGTGCGCGGCAGGCCATCTTCTGGTCCCAGCACGACCTCCGTTGTAAGTCCCAGAACTTCGCCATAAACAGGGGCGCAGACAACGGTGGAGATGTCCTCATTCTCGGCCAAGAATGTCCGGGAGACCACCACATAAAAACCGGGCTTTCCGCCGCGTTCGGCGCCGCGTTCGCGCGTACGATAGATCTCGCCACGCCTCATGGGCGCGCTTGCTCCGAGATGAGCGCCCGCGCCTGGCGCGCCAGGCGCTTACGGTGCTTGCGAAAGACCGCGCTCTCCTTGGCCTCGATTTTTCGGCGACATTCGCGGTCGGCGAACTCGCGCAGCGCCGTTCGAACCAGCGCCGATCGACTTCTACACGAGGTACCGTCCCTCAGTTCATCCAGCAGTTTTAGCGTAGCGACGTCAATAGTGACCGCAATAGTTTTCATATTGGCAAGAATATCAATAATTTACCTCCATTTCAATGAAACAGAGGGGCAACAGCCGACGAGTTTGAGACCTTTAGTCGTCCCAAAAGATCTCCTTTCGCTCGTTACCTCGAGAAGTAACAGGGTAGTACGCGCCAGGATACTCAATCCGCAATGGTCGGGACATGAAAATCACCACCAACAAAAGAAGAATTAACAATCAATAGACCCGACGCCAATTACGTACTCTCTTTTCGCGAAAACAAGCCCCGCCGGTTTCTCACGGCGCGTTAGTGGTGAGCCCCAACGGATGAGTGAAACCGGCGCACGCGGATTTCCTTCTCACGCTTGCGGATTTGTGCAATGTCGTATGAAGCTTGCATCCGCATGAGGGTATCCATCTTCGCGCCGAAGGCTTTCTCAATGCGCAAGGCCATATCCCCGGACAGGTCGGCTTTACCGTTAAGCAAGCTGGACAGGGCAGGACGGGAAACCTGAAGCGCAACAGCGGCTGCCGTAACGGTCAGCCCTGCAGGCTCAATGATCTCCGTCCGAATGAAATCTCCGGGATGGGGTGGGTTCTTGATGGGCATAGCAGTTACTCCTGTGTTTAGTGGTAGTCCTCTAAATTCACATCGCAAATTTCGTGGTCGCCCGTGTCGATACGAAACGTCAGACGACGGTTGCGAGTAACGCTCAAACTCCATGTGCCTTTGCGGTCGCCGGTCAGCGTGTGAACCTTCCAAGCTGTGAGCGCCCGCAGCTCCTCGGGGTCTTTCCATGTTGTCGAGGTAGACAAGCATCTTCCGCAACTTGTCCGCGGTATCGGGTGGCACGCCTTTTGTGCTGTCCTCCGTGTAGAGCCTCTTGAGGCCCTTCTGGGCGAAGTTCCGTATTTTCACCAGCAGACCGTAGCCTGTAGCTTAACACCTGGCAAGTTTGCCTGGCCAATTGGGAGAATGAACCGGGACTGGCTACGTTTTCATGTTGCGATCGCGCTTGGTGCTGTGACAGAACCTGCTCATGTCGAGAATCCTGCGCGGGTAGAAGCGTGGTTTTGTTTATCCCGTGATCAACCCAGCGGAGCTTTTCGCCTTCTGGAGAAGTCATAAGCGTGCATAATTGTACTCCAGAAGGAAAGAGAGCATCCGGTGGAAGGAAATAACGAAAACCAGTGCTTGTGCTATGAATCTAGACCTGACCCCTTTTTCACGGTTACCCCGTTTATACATACTCGGTCTTGCGCCGCTGATTGGAGCGTGGTAGATATACAGCGATCTTATGTATATCTTTCAGATCAGAGGTAAGTATGCAGGTTTGTAAATGGGGAAATATCCTGGCTGTGCGCTTACCCGTGTCGATAGTGGAGGCGCTCGGCCTCAAGGAAGGTGACAACATCGAGATTGATGTTGCGGGAGCGCGCGTTTTCGAGATCAAGAAGGCGCCCGGCGCTCGAGAGCTGCTTGCGCGTTTAAGAAAGTACCGCGGTCGCCTGCCGGCGGATTTTAAGTTTGATCGCGTTGAGGCCAATGCCCGCCGCTGAGACGTTTTTCGACACGAATATCCTGCTCTATTTGCTCTCGGAAGATGCGGCCAAGGCTGACCGGGTTGAGGAACTCATCGCGAATGGCGGCGTTATCAGCGTTCAGGTTCTTAATGAGTTTGCTGCAGTCGCCTCGCGCAAGTTAGGCATGTCGTGGAGCGAAATCAGAGATGCCCTTGCTCCCATCCGCGCCGTCTGTGAGATTGAGCCACTAACTGTCCAGACCCACGACCTTGGTGTTGAAATAGCCGAGCGATATGGATTCTCGTTTTATGACGCGACGATTCTGGCTTCGGCGCTGCGCGCTGGATGCAAAATCCTGTATTCTGAAGACTTGCAGGATAGACAGGTCATCAACCGTCAACTGAGAATCCGCGACCCGTTTGCCTCTCCGTAAACCATCCTGATTTATGGGATAGCGGAGAAACTCGGGGATCAAGATCCACACCACCCCTTGAAGCTCAGCATGGGTCATTTTTACTTCTTCGATTTATCTTCGAACCGTGTCCCCGCCTGGCAGCTTATAATCACAGACGCCCACGTTCCGGAGGGCAACGCATTGGACTGCGCCCCCTAGATGGAGAGTTTTCACCGAGGTTTGAGGTGGAGGGGCGACCGGCGGTTTTGGATTTTTGAATCGTCATTTCGTATTCCTCCGGGGGTAAGTCGCCAGGGCCGAATGCAATCAAACCAGTAAATAGATTGGGATACGTTCCGTGAAATGGGCCAGGGTGATCGGCGATTTCTGTCACATTGTCTCGCGTCCTCTCCTGTCTGTTTGAAGCACCACTTCGCCTCGCAAAAAAAACGCCTATCCATTGTTACATGGATAGGCGTTTTCTCGGAGCTTTTTGTTCAATTAGAATTTTTGGGGCCCGGCCCCCAAAATTACTTACCTGCTACTATGTCTGTTGAGCCGTCGTCTGGCCCAGACTGCTAGGGCAATCATACCAGCCCCGAGCAGAACCATGGTCGACGGCTCCGGTACTTTTACTTCGAGATTGTAGCTCGTCATTGACGGTCCGCTCGCGTCAAGAACGGTTTGGAGAGAAAGCGTATATGAACCACTGGGAAGCAGTACCCAGTTAGAATTGGTACCAGCGAATCCGCCCGTTAGCGGTCCACCAGAAAGAACCGATACTCCATTCAAAAACACATTCCAGCTTGTTAATGTGGCTCCGCTCGCAACCCCCCCTATCGTTCCAACAAGAAATTGCGTTCCCGTTGGAGAAGTAAACGCAGTATCTGTCAGCGTGAGAATAAGTTTTCCACCACTTCCAGAGGATACAGCATTGACGTTGTAGAGATCCATCAGAAACGGCAAGACCGTATTTGGTTGGGAATTCCCAATCACTATATTCGTAGTGAAATTACCGTACGACTGGATAACATTCATGAGACCAGCGGTAGAGGTTAAATCTCCCGTGGCCCCGCAAATCCCAACGCAATCGGTTACCGTAATAGGGGCTAACCCCCCAGGCCCGTCATCAATAGTCAGTGTTAGTGTGGCATTTGCTGTCAAAGCAACACCAATAGTCCCGAGAATAAAAGCGGTCACGAAAACGATATTCTTGAGTCTAATCATGCATTCTCCTGCCTTTCGCGTTCTCTTCGCCATTTTTATCCATTTTAAAGCAATAGGCATACCACTTCCTAAGTAGTTAATTTTTCATCATTTTGGATTGTGTAACGAAGGAGGAAGTGCAAATTATTTTTACACATTCGCGGGCCTAACGGATTCGCCTCACAAGTGTCTAAAAATAAAGGTGATTCGCGCTTCCCTAAGTGTAAGATTTTCTTACTAAAAACTATCCGCAGAATTTGTATGAACGATGGTGCTTTAATTCACCTTACTGCGGCAGATTTACGTGCCATATGCTTTGGATCGGGTGGCTACACGTTATGGTCATAATTTATCGCGCCGCACGTTCGATGAATTAGTCTATCAATTCGCCAATTCTTGAAGAGCTTTCCTTACTTCCTTTGCCGCAGCAAAACTTTGATTCGACGCTAGTGCCTTCTGGAATGCGTCCTCCGCCAACGATTTCTGACCGGTTTTTTGGTATGCGCGGCCGAGATGATATAACACAGTCGGATTGCTATTTTTGAATAGCTCCGTGCTTTCCTTGAGCAGTCCAATCGCCGTGCCGTCCGCTCCTTTTTTATAATAGATCCAGCCTAACGTATCCGCGTAACTTGGTTCATTCGGATTCGTCTCTCGCGCCCGTTGCGCCAATCCTAGCGCAATATCGAGGTTACCGCCGGACTCTGCATAATTCCACGCCAGGTTGTTGGCCGCCGGCGCGAAATTTTTGTTGATATCGAGTATTTTCTGGTAATATCCGTTCGCTTTCTCCTTTTCCCCTTTAAGCTCGTACATCGTGGCAACCAACATTTGCACTTGAATCGCTTTTGGATTCTCTGTGAGCACCTTCTGGTATTGCGC
>JBGPIK010000144.1:0-14599 GCA_041484845.1 Binatia bacterium
ATACTTTGAGTCAAGACGTTTTTTGCACTGCCTATAAAGACAAGGTCCGTAGCCCCTTGAGCATAGGCACGGACAATTCCCACGCCCCCGATCAAGGAAATTTCAGCGTCCCCACCCAGCATCGCAGCAGTCACCATTCCAGACGAAGCTATATAAACGAGGTGAAAGTCGAGATTGTTCTTGTGAAAGAGCCCCGCCTCCTGGGCAATCCAAGGCATAGACTGAGACATCACTCTTGCGGAATAGATACCAATAAGCTTCTCCGCGGCCTCAGCCCTCGAGGCGGCAAAGCCAAGCGCGAGCAGAATAATAGAAACAAGCAGTAGCGATAAGATCTTTTTTCTAAACCGCGTCGTCATGATCTTTCTCCGCCAGGGCACGCTTAATAAGCCTTGCAACTCCAGGACTGCATGCCCCAAATGTCAACCCCGCCGATGACCATATCCCACGCATCCAGAGTTACCGGGCCCTGTGCGCGTACTACGGGAGCTCCCGGATAGTTAAGAATCTGTATGTTCTCGTAGGCTCCTATCACCCGATTTACCGCCGGCAACTCAATCGGACTGTTGCGACTGCCGGTGCTTACCACTGCGTTAGCCTCCGGCACGTAATAAAGCAGAGGGGCATCCCCGCCTTTGACTCCGGACTCGTAGCCAACAAGCACTGTTTTAATCCCCCGCTGCTCGCAAGCCTGTATAGTCAGCATCACATCCACAAAAGCATTTCCCCCACCCAGCCAAGTCACCAGAGCGGCATCAGCCCGAAGCATGGTCCCCAGCTGTGCGGTGTTAAGGGCAATGACCTCCTTGCCCTGATGGGTCACGAATCGAATCCGTTCCAGGATCACGCCAGCGAAATTCAGCCGTCGACGATGTTCCCGATACAACCCCAATACCAAGGGATGGTTTTGCCAGTCCCAGGTGGTTGGATGGTGGCATACCCCTCGGGTGCAATTAACTCCCACCGCTCCGTCTAGCAGTTCGTTTGGATGGACTACAGTCGCCAATGATTCCCGGACAGGCAGACCATAGTAGCTCACGCCAGAGTGAGGACTGTCGGCTTCTGTCATACAGCCTTGAATGAGTACTACCCGGGGCAGACCTCGTTTCTCTTTACTGAGATCGTAGACGTCCACACTCTTTTCAGGTTCTAGCCCGAGCGTGGTCTCGGCCAACCTCTTAGCCACCCCGAGCTCAGCCCGTTGTATAACCGTATGCGCCTCTAACTCGGGAAGTCCTTCAGTCAACTGGAGCGTCAACGCCAAGTTTACAAGAGCACTGAAACGCGAAGCCTCAGCCCCCGGACCCCACATATCGAGAATCGCGCTACGCTCCATGTCGGTTCCCGACCGGATAATCCCCTCATATTTTGCTGCGGCCAATACGGCCATGCCGGAAAGACGATGCGTGCGGCCCTCTCCCACTAGCGTTACGGGCCCAAGAATCCCCGGGAACACCTGTCCCTTTCCATCCACCTTAACCCTCGGCTCCGCTACGTCGCGTATACCTGTAACCCTCACCTTTTCACCAGGGACAACCACCTCCAGCCGTGCTTCTTCTATGCGCCTGTCCTGAAGGACGGTTTCCTTGAGCTCTTCCGCATCCACTTCCAAATTCCCAGAGTGGTAACGGAACCTAGTTCCAAGACGTATGTCAGTTACCGGAAACTCAGCCATCTCAAGACGCATCTCATCTCCTCCACTCAAGGGCTTACAGCCCAAGTCCGGCAAAAAACCGATTCACACCATGAACGGCAGTTACCATGAGTCTTTCTCCTCGCGAATCTTACGGGTTCACTTGGGGCTAATTGGAAAACGTCCTTTTTCTTCTAACTTCTTTACGAGCCACCGTCAATCGAAAACGTCTGGAAGACCCAGTGCGCAGGCAGCCCTGACGTCGGTCTTTCTCCCACGTCAACGAAGTTTTGGGGGTCGGGTCTAGCATCGAAGCACCCTGCCGTTGCGTGAAGATTCTTCGAACTCTTCTGGACGATTTATCACCGCTCTTGTGCTTGCTCAGTTCTGTTTGTGAAGCTTCGAAGTTTCGGGACCGGAAAACTCTTTGCGGATCCGGCCTGAGTTGTTGCGTTACTAATCGTCGCAGGTCAGTACCCGAATCGGCGTAAGCGAGCATGCGCGGCTCGCCGTGAAGTACGCGGCCGATGGCGTAGAGCGCAAGCAATGGTACGATCCCAGGGATAAAGGCAAAAGGATTAAGGATGAGCGTTATGGTAGTGAACCTTTCTCCAATCTCGTCGGGAATCATTCGACTGTTGCTCGGCAGAATGGCTGGCCTAGCGGAGATAAAAAAGGCATGGAGCATGGAGCGCGGGGCAGGGAGCAGAACCAGAGGTCGGATGTCAGAGATCCGCGGTCGGCAGGAGGGTGGGAAATTTCGGAATGCGGATTTCGGATTGCGAATTTAAGAACTGTTGCCGGTCTGGGCCAGAATGATCGCGGGGCCTATTCCCCTAGGGGGAACTTGCACGTTTTGATAATTCTCGAAACGTGGAAATGACGCCCTAGGCTCTGCCGTAGCACGCGGGTCTCTCCTGACTAATATGCAACCCGTTCCAGACGTTCAAAACGTTCCACCGCTCCGCTGCGTTCAAGTCGTCAAAATTCCTTGGCTCCGGCGGCGTCATGAGCTGCCGAATCGCATCGAACACCGCCTTGAACTGGGCGTCGTATTTCTTCTCTAAGTCGGCCAACTTCCGAGCCGGTTGCGCGTTCGACGCTAACATCTGCCGCAGCCGGACGAACGTGCGCATGATTTCAATATTGACCTGGATTGCACGTCGACTGTTAAGCACCGACGAAAGCATGGCAATCCCTTGCTCTGTGAACGCGTACGGTGCGGCTCGTCGTGAGCCTCCCGAACTCGAAATCACAATTTGTGATTTCAACTTTTTCATATTCAGCAGCGGTCAATTGAAACATGAAATCGCCAGGGAAATGTTTTCGGTTCCGCTACTCTTCCTTCGCGCTGTTCAAGGTTTTTTTATTGAAAAGCTGCCAACTTCTCATTATAACAGCAGTGATTTCACCGGCGAGGAGATTCATCATGAAGCAGATGCGTTCGTGGGTGTTTGCGGGCCTGGTCGTGTTTCTCACGTTTGTCGCTGTCGTACTTGCACCCGGGGACATCCAAGCCCAGGCTTTGCAAAAGACCCGGATCGCAATCCCGACCGTTAACGTTCTCACCCGGCCCTGGTATATCGCCAAAGCCAAGGGGTTCTACGCAGCAGAAGGACTGGATCCGGAGTTCGTTTATGTGCAGGGTACGCTGCAGCCCCCGGCCCTTCTGAACGGAGAAATCGACTTCGCCGGCAGCGGAGATACCTGCGTGCGCGCCGCTGCAAATGGCCTCCCGATGAAGTTGGTCTTTGCCATGACTCACCAGCCCGATTTTATGCTGGTGGTGAAACCGGAGATCCAATCCGGCAGGGATCTGCGCAATAAAAAGATCGCCATCTCCTCCATCGGTTCTCTCACCGCCGTCGGGGCCAAAGCGGCCGCCAGCGCCCTGGGCCTCAATCCCGACACGGACATTTTCCTGATGGCGATGGGCGAGCAAACGAACCGCTTCGCAGCCCTCCAGGCCGGCTCGGCGGACGGCATGATCGTCGATCCCGGTCTGGCGCTCGCCGCGCAAAAGAAAGGTTTTCGCATCCTGTCTCGTGTCGGAGAACAACTGGAGCTGATTCAAATCGGACTCACCATGTCCAATCAGAAGCTCAAGAGTAATCCAGATCTGGCGCGCCGTTTCCTCAAAGGTTCCGTGCGCGGACTCATCGAGGTGCAGAAAAATCCCGAAGAGATGATCCAGGCCGTGATGAAACTGCGCAAGATCGACCGGGAAGACGCAACGGCCGTCTATAAAATGGAACTCAACTCGTTCACGAGGGACGGCACCCCTTCGCGCAAGTCCGTAGAGAGCGCGATTCAGATTGCGCTCCAGGGAAGGCCCGGGCCGAAACCCACCTATGACGACCTGGTGGATCTGACCCCCTTAAAGCAGGCCCACAAAGAGTTGGGGATCACGGGAAACTATTGAGTGCCCTGCAGGGTCCTCTAGAGATTTTCCGTTTGGTTGAAACCTATAGTTTGGGGTCTAGCATGAAAACAAAAACGAAATTGCTTGTGCGTGACTTGCATTGCTTGCGTAACTCTTTGATCGATTAGCCAGCTATATTCCCCTCAGCCTACATCACCCCCGTCCATGGGGCTTCGTCACCATTTCCCACAGCTCGAGCTCACACCGTCGGGGCCATCTCGTATCCCGCTTCCAACGTACCGAGGAGAAACATCGCACCCAAGATCAAAAGCTCAGAGGAACGCGCTTGGATCGACGGATTCGCCGGTCCCGAGTCACCAGAGGGACTCTGTGCACAATGCTTGTGGCGCTGATGATCTCATCTGCTGGGTCGCTGTCGAAGTCGAGAGTTTGAATTGTCCGGCAAACCTCGATTGTGAGGGGCCAGGTCTGAATCCTAGCCAGTGTGCGGGTTAACCCCGGATGGTCCAGATCGACGTCGATGCGCCCTAGTTCGGACAACTTGGAAATTTCCCACAGAACGATTGCTGAGATGCTCCACGTGTCGCTCGCTAGCAGCGCACGTTCACGCGGGGTCAAATCATCCGTCAACGCATAAAGCAGTATGTGGGTATCAAGATTCAGCATCCCACTTTACGCCTGTCGATAAGATTTTCCCTTTGATCTTGATCTTGCCCTTCAAGCTTCCGATCAGTTTCGCGCTGTCGGTGTAAATGGGGACAAGTTTGGCAACCGGTTTCCCGTGCTTGGTGATGATGATGCCATCGGGATCCACCTGGTCCAGTAGTGCCAGGCACTGCTCCTTGAATTTGGCAGCTGGGACACTTTTCATGAAATGACTATAAACCAACCCTGAAGATTATTCTAGTCATTGAAAGTGGACATATTTTCAATACCCCCATGGAAATCGGACCGTCATCTCCCACCGGCCTTAGCCGCAGTGATGAAACCACTTGGAACTATTGAATCCCGGCAGCCTTCAGGTATCTGAGATCGATGAAGCGCTCCGCGGCTGGGACCGGCGTCGGGATGACACCGGCTTCGCCCATCAGCAGAAGCACCTGATTGAATGCTTTCACACTTATTTCGCCGCGCTTTGGCAGGAGGTTTTTGTCGGGCTCGATGTAAGGCGCGAATATCTGCCGGGCGATCTCTTCGGATATTTTCAACGATTCTATGATGATGTTTGTGACCTCGCCGCGATGCTTGGCGTCGTTAATGAACTCGTAAGAGGCGGCCGAAGCGCGCGCGAACCGCACTAAAGTGTCTTGGTTTTTCTCTCCCCAGGCACGCCTCGTCATGTCGACGTTAAAAATAAGGTCCGCTCCTGCCTCATGGGTGAAGCCAAGTCTCGGATAACCCTGTTTGATCGCGCCGAGATCTTCCGGCTGGCCCATCGGCACCGCGGCGCATTCCCCGGATTTCAAGCAGTCGAAACGGGCCCCCGTGCCGACGATGGCCTTGACGCGGAATTCCGCAGGTTTGATGCCCTTGTGAGCGAGCAGCCTCACCGTCGATAGCGTGATGGTATCGCCGGAGGTCGACAAACCTACCACCTTCCCCTTGAGGTCGGCGAAGCTTTTGATCTCGGGGCTCACGATCAGACTATAGACGGGATTGGTGGTCTGGGCGACGATGGCCACTGCGTCGGAACCCCGGAGCACCGCCTGGATCAAATACGGCGTAGCGTTTTTGCCCGCGTCGATCTCACCCTTGTCGAGCGCCGCGACAATTCTGTCCGTGCCGCCGGGAATGGGAACAACCACGAGATTGATCCCCTCGCGGACGAAGAATCCCTTGCGCTCGGCGACCGTCAGGGGAAGAGCCGACAAGCTGCCGGCCGAGGCCGCATTTTGCCCATAGCGTAACGTGATCAGGTCTGCGCCGTGTGCGGCGTCGATAAAGCCCACGCTGAGCAGCGCACCGACAAGGCGAAGTATTCGATGATTCATCATGCCGCTCCGGATATCATGTCGGACCTTGAACTATAGATTGCCTTGCGCATGACGGGTGCAACCTCACCTCGATTACTTCCACAGATGATTATTGGCCGCACTGCTCTCCTACGTCACTGCTGCCGCGGGCGCAACCGAGACACCACGGACGCCGGCTTTCTCGATCGCGCGCGCGACCAGCCCCGAAGCCTTTGCGTCCTCGATAAACTCGCGCAGGTACTTTGCGCCCTCTTCGCGGCCTCTCGGAATACCCAGCGCTTGTTGAATCGCCATGAATCGGTCAGGGAACACACGCGATCCGGGAAGCTTCTCGGCGTGATCAACGAGCGGCTGCCGCACGCCGGCGACAACGTCCACTCGGCCTGCGACCAGCAGTGCAAACGCCGCGTTGGGGTCGGGCGCGCGCACCAGTTCGGCGTGTTTAACGCTCCGGGTTAAAAATAAATCGTAAGCGCTGTTGGCCGACACGCCGATGCGCACGCCGGCGCGGTCGACATCTGCGGTGGCGTGAAGCGGCGATCCCGCCGGCACAAGGTATGTGCCTTCGATTTCTATATAAGGCGCCGTGAAAGTGATCTCGCCCGCGCGCCCGACAGCGACCGCGAGAAACGCGATATCCCACGCGCCGGCTTTCAGTCCGTCGACCATCTGTCCCGCCGACGCGAAGGCGATAAGCTCGACGGGCACGCCGATCCTCTTACCGAGCTCTCGCGCCAGATCGACGGCCACGCCGCTCAGCTCTCCGCTGCCCGGATCTCGCGTCGCCAGGACCGGATTCCCGTAATTGATTCCAACGCGCAACCGGCCCGCCGGCGCGAGATGCGCACGTAAAGAAGGTGTCATCATAACTCCAACCTGCCGCTCATAAGTGTTCTCGATAAGCGTACTGAGTACGAACCGGGGCGTCAAGGAGCAAACTTCAGAGGTGCGGGCTTGAAGTCAATCGCAGCACCAGAAGCGTTCGCATCTTGGCGTCATTTTACGCTATGGTCGTTTTCACCCGCTCTGCATTATATTCAGGCGTCGACGGAGGACCTTATGAGAATGGGTGCGCCAGCGGATTCCTGCTCGTTGATCACTTTAACTCTCGTTATAACATTCGGATCAATTTTGGCTCCCTGCAGGGCGCCCGCTTTGACCGTGGAGGAAGTGGCTCTTTCCAAGGGAGAAAACCGCCAAAAGATTCTTGAGGACGGAGCCAAGAAAGAGAAGAAGCTCCTGTGGTACAGCACGATGATCGTCAATCAGTCGCTCCGACCGATCAAAGATGCTTTTGAGAAAAAATATCCGTTTGTCCAGATCGAATACTATCGGGCCGATTCCGACCCGATCGCTCAACGCATCATTTCCGAATATCAGGCGAAGCGATTCGATGTGGATATCATGGACGGCACTTCAACCACCGCGCCGCTAAAGAAGGCCGGCATCCTGCAGCGATTTTTCTCTCCTCAACTGCGCGACTATCCGGCGCAGCTCAAAGACCCGGAAGGCTATTGGGCGGTCCCCAATGTCTATTTCATGACCCTCGGGTACAACACCAATTTAGTAAAACCCAGTGAAGTGCCGCGCTCGCTGATCGACCTTCTCAGTCCCAAGTGGACCGGCAAGATGGTCTGGAGCACGAGCGGCGGATCGGGCGCTCCCGTGTTTCTCGGAAATACCCTGATGACGATGGGCCAGGAAAAAGGAATGGCTTACCTGCAGCAATTATCGAAACAAAACGTCGCGAAAAGTACGGCGAGCAATCGCGCGGTTCTGGATATGGTGATTGCGGGCGAATACGCCATAGCGATTAACATCTTCAATTATCACGCGGTGATCAGCCGGAACACAGGGGCGCCGGTCGATTGGCAAGCGCTCGAGCCCGTGCCGGGGCAGGTGAAAACTTTGGGACTTGCGAAAAATGCTCCCCATCCGCACGCGTCCATGTTGTTTGTCGATTTCCTGCTATCTAAGGAAGGACAGAACTTGCTCCGGGAACTTGACTATCTTCCGGCCCATCCGGAAGTTCCTGCCAAAGTGCCGGATTTGAAACCGGGAGGCGGCAAATTTACGAAAGTGAATTACATCGCTCCAGAATTGCTCGCCGACAAAGAGGGTGTTTGGGTCGATCTCTTCCGGGAGCTTTTTTTCAAGTGAGCGGAGAATGCGGAGTCCCACCTTCGACTTCCGGCATTTAGCGTTCGAATCGTCCAATAGAGCGGTGGCTGGTTTTCCACGGCTTCATTGCGGTGGCAAAGGAAGCGGCAACGCGAATGATTGCTCTGTATAACCCCTAGAGGCCGGCGCTACGATAGCTTGTTTGCTGTCGGTCCGTTTCAACACCACTTCATTTCTTCGTTGACAGTCACTTGCTCCGGGTGTTACAAGCCGGCAGCATAAGGGCTATGTCACAAAAGAAAAACAGGCCGACGAAAATCCTCTTTGTTTGGCTTTTGCTCCTACTTTCCTTCTCCGCCTCGATCCCTGCCTCGGAGCTTTGCGCGGCCGAAGCTCCAGCCAGATTTCCGCTTGTCTACGGCGCAATGAGCGGAAACTCGGCGCCGCTTTGGATTGCCAGGGAACAAGGCTTTTTCAAAAAGTACGGTCTCGATCCGCAGCTGATTTTTATTATTGCCGGTCGTGCCGCCCAGGCGATGCTTGCCGGGGAGATAAACGTCGGCGTCATTGGCGGAACCCATGTCGCCAATGCCGTCACATCCGGCGGCGACATGACGATGCTTTTAGGATTGGAAACCAAGCTGGATTATTTCTTGGTTGCTCGTCCCGCGATCAAGAACGCGGAAAATCTGAAGGGAAAGAAAGTGGCGATCGGAACTCCTTCCGGCACGGCTTCCCTTGCGGCTTACGTCGGGCTCGACTACTTGGGTCTGGTCCCTAAGCGCGACAACATCACCCTTCTAGGGGTTGGAGGGCCGCCTGAGCGTTTGGCGGCGCTTTTGGCTGGCAGCGTCGACGCGGCGTCGGTTTCGCCTGATGTCGCGCAGGCGGCCATGAACCAAGGCTACACTGTGCTTCTCGACCTGGCAAAAGAAAATGTGCCGTTTCAATCGTCCGGACTGGTTACTTCACGCAAGTTCATGAAGTCGAATCCTCAGTTGGTGGAAAACGTTGCGCGGGCCATCGTCGAAGGCGTTGCCTTTGCGCGCAATCCCGCAAATAAGAAAATCGTCTTGCAAAGCCTTGCGAGAAATTTAAGACTCGACAAGCCCGACCTTTTGGAGAAGACGTATAAGAAAGTGGACGATCTGCCGCCCAAGCCATGCCCAAGCCTTCCGGGAGTGGACTCGGTATTAAAACTACTGGTTCAACACGGATTGAATCCCAAGGCCGCCCAGCTCAAGCGCGAGGATATTGTGGACATGAGCTTGTGCAAAAAGTTCGACGAAAGCGGCTTCATGAACCGGCTTTACCAGGGATCGTAGGCTTAAATAATCCCGGATTCCGCTGTTGAAGTTGCCGTGTCGGCTGAGCAAGGTGTGAGACTGGAGTAGCGAAGGCACCGACCTGCGCAGCTTCAAAGTCTTTTTTGGTGCTTGGCAATCTGTTGCAAGCGGGTTACGGATATCACTCACCGCACCGCTGGTCTCAAACTTCTTAGAGGTAGTGGCCCATTGCTTTCGCTACGGAGGGCTCGCACCTTGCTCCCTGCGTGGACGTCTAACTGCGGAATCCGGGATAATATCAGAAAAGGGGCACGGCATGCCGTGCCCCTACATCTCATTTACTGTCGAAGTCGTAAACCATCTGCGCCTTGATGGCGCTATTGATATTTTGCGCCATGGGGTTGCGTATCTCTTCGCCGATGTGAGCCAGCGCTCCCAGTGTTCGCCCGATCAAGGCAAACGCTTTGGTTAACTGCCACGGTAATCCCATGTCGAGCGCAATCGCGCCGATCGCCCCGGTGACATTCGGGGGCAATGGCCTTCCATACTGCGCTTCCGCCGCTTTGCAGATCCGCTCCAGCAAATCGCAATAGCGCCCATACACACCGGTCTCGCGCGCGACCTCGAACAGACGCACCGCGCGTGGGTCGCCTTCCGGATGAGTCCTATGGCCAATCCCCGCTATTCTTTTGTTCTTTTTGGTGTGCTGTTCCACCACTGAAGATGCGGCGGTTTCGAGATCACTTGGCGAACTGCTCGCGGGAAGAGCCTTCACCAACATTTTTGCCGACCACTCCGAGGAGCCGAGATGGACGCTTCCGGCCCCGAGGATCGACGACGCAACCGCCGCCTGCATCGCCTCCGGCGCCGTGGAATAACAAAGCCGCGCCGAAACCACGCTGCTGACCATGCCGTGCTCGACGAGAATCGTGAGCAGCGCATCGGTCATCCGTCTTTCACCATCGTTCGGGAAACGGCCCACGAGCATCAAGTAGGTCATGTCACTAAACGTAATTTTGCCGACGAGTTCCTTGGTCAAATCATACCCGCGAACCAGGACACGATGTAATTCCGGCTTGCCGAGGCCCGTAACAATTTTCTTTTCACTGCTCATATGTTTCTCCTCAGTTTGACGCTTTAATTGGAGAGCTATCACAAACAAGCGGCGAACTGTCAAGCAGTGCAATGATCATGTGCCATGGCAGGAAAGAGTGAACGAATATTGATGAGGGACTTGCCGCCTAATCCGTCGGATTTAGTATTCTCCCCTTTGACATCTGTAAAACATGAAAAATAGCGATTTTTTTGCATGATTGAGAAAAAGCGTGGCATTTCCGGTAATTATTCATCGCTTCCAGTCAATTAATCGGAAAATAGGTACTGGCATGCATTCTGCTACAACTGTTTGCTATGGCATTTTTTTGCCGGCACTGTGATGAGGTAGCCACAGGCAGGATGTATCGAGTGTTTAGCGAAGACGATGGGCTAATCTTGCTTGATATGGTCGTTTGCCGTTTATGTTACGAACAAGCAAGACAGCTTGGGTTAGACGGTGAAGAGATTGAGCTCGATCAGTACTCTCGTGAGCAGTTGCCAGTGGTTCACTCCATCAATCGACCGATGCGCGATCATTAGTTGGTGGCTTCGTTCCGTCTCCCCGTCCGCCTGGAGCTAAGTCCAGCAGGCGCCCATACGTGATGGGGTTTGGACGCGTCGCCAGCCATCCCGAGTCGGAAATTGTGGATCATTCCGATTCATCCTGGACGATCACTGTGCGGCGGTCCGGCACGCAGTCGTAACACGCTTCGGCCCAAATTCATTTGCGGTATAGTTGTTCGACCTGTCCACTCTGATCTATTTGTCTCAGAAAACTCAGGTCTACAAAATCTCCTGGCGTGAAGCTTTTCATTTTCGCATCACTGTCTTGATCCAAGACCGCTTGGAGTCCTTTTTCTCGAGGCACAGGAAGTTCTTCGAAAAGTTCCACGTATTCATCATACAAATAGCGCGCCGACTGCGCGCTGATCCCGCCCATCGTCTTTTGCAAAATAGGGATGGTCCCGCTGGGGTTGGTTTTGAAGTAATGGATCGCCTCCACGAAGGCGCGCACGAAGCGCATTACGGTATCGCGGTTTTGCTGAAGATACGGCCGAGTCACAGAAAGCACTGGGCCGAGGGAAACGGTCTCGAGCTTGACCGCAGTTGTCAGAACGATGGCTCCGGATTGTTGCGCAGTCACAAAAGCCAATCCTCCGATAACACCGGCATCGAGTTTTCCCGCAATGAGTGCAGCAGCCACTTGCGGGTGTCCCCCCATCTGGAGGATGGCGACGTCTTTATCGGGCTTAAGACCCGCCTTGCTCACGGCGGTTCGCGCAAATCCGTCGGCCTCCGACCCATATTGCGATACGCCGATGATCCTTCCTTTTAAATCTTCAAGCTTGCGAATTCCGGATTTTGGGCTGACCAGGAGCTTTTGGCTGGAAACGTTCGTTGCTGCAGCCAGAATCACCACTTCCGCTCCGCGCATCCGCGCCCGCATCACTGCAGCCGCGCCCACTAGCGCGTAGGGGACGTCGCCGGCAATGAGCGATTGGACCAGTCTCGGACTTCCCGTGAGGAGAATGACGTCAGCGTCGAGGCCGTGCTTGGCGAAAATCCCGGTCTCCTTTGCGATCCACGGAGCCGATAAGCCGGGCGCGGGTGAGACAACGCCGACGCGGATCCTTTCGGCCAACGCGGTCCCTCCTATGAGTAAGATGAGCCATCCTGCAATAACAGCAGAAAGTTTTTTCATCTCAGATCCATCGGGACAGGATATCCGCATCCATATGAATAAATGCCAATTCCTCTTCTCGCTTCTTTATTGCGCGAGAGATTATCGACAATGAGGCGTTGTTGTCAATTTAAACTTAAGGCTATTCAGGGTTTCCTGTGAAGAAGGATTCACCACAAAGACCCAACGCGGTTGAGCCGCAACCAAGCAGGAAAAGATATTGTTCACCACGAAGGCGCGAAGAGCACGAAGTTTACCAAAAAAGTTCGTAGAGTGCGCTCGGCGCACCGTTTCGCTCGATGGTGCGCAAAGCGCACCCTACGGGATCAAAAACTTGCGCAAACGGAGAAAACTTTCAACTATAGTAATATAGAGTTCGCAGAGTTCGGAGTATTTTTTACTCAAGACCTCTTTACTCCGCGCCCTCCGTAGTTCGGCAGGCTCACTACGTCCTGAGGCCGTCGAAGGACGCGGTGCAATCTCCGAGCCCTTGCGCTGAAATAGCATTGCCCGGGTTAACCACACGGAAGCCTGAAGACCCAAACTTAAAATAGAGTGCGGGCCAATGGAAAACGTAACAACAATTACCTGGACCTTGGCCCCGATTACCAGTTATAAGAGTTCACAACCGGAATCTTCGGGATCGATCGTCCTGCGCAAACAACAAAAGTCATTCCCGCATTGGCGCCTTTCGATGAAATATGAAAGGAGTGGACTATGGCAAAGAACATTATTTTTTGTGCTGATGGTACATGGAATAATCCCAACGAAGATGAAAACGCCGATCATTGTGCCGATCCGACCAATGTTTACAAGTTGTTCACCTGGCTCGACGGCACGCTAGCACTTGATTCACTGCTCAATGCCGATGAGCAGGAAAAGGCGTTGGCCGAAAGCGGCGCGACCCAACAGGTCTCCAAGTACATTCATGGCGTCGGAGATTCTCGCAATGCTATAAACAGATTGCTCGGCGGCGCTTTCGGAGCCGGAGTGATCGCGCGCGTCGTTCGTGGCTATACTTTTATTTCTCGGAATTACGAGCCGGGAGCGAATATTTTTGTTGTCGGTTTCAGTCGTGGAGCCTATACCGCGCGTGCTCTGGCCGGACTGATTGCGTCGCAAGGTGTCTTGGCTCCGGAAATGACCACGGATAAAGAATTGGCTTATCGGCGCGGCGCCGAGGCATGGTATCGATACCGCAAGGCAACGATTACCAACCCGTTCAGTCTCGCGCACCTGGCGGAAATCGCCACTGATCTGCCTGCTTTTGTTTCCCAGAGTTCCTTAAAGCAAGGAGACCTGGTTCCAATCGATCGTCTATCTGCTGTTGCAGTTTGGGACACGGTCGGCGCGATGGGCTTTCCCGCGTATGCCGCTCAAGGCAAGCGCGTGGACGCCTTCAAGTTCGCAGATACGAAGCTGAGCGAGAAGGTGGTCCGAGGCTTTCATGCCTTGGCGCTGGACGAGAGGCGCAACGATTTCGTACCCACGCTTTGGGATCCCGCGCCGAATGTAACTCAAGTGCTGTTTCCGGGGGCGCATTGCGACGTCGGTGGCGGTTACCCGATGATCAACAACGAGAGCGGGCTATCGGACGGGGCCTTGAAATGGATGATCGATCAACTGACCGGCGTGGGTGCGCTCTTCTCGAGTGCGCAAGCGTATCCGATAAAACCGAATTCTGCCGGGCCGGCCCATAAGCCGTGGGCGCATCTACCGTGGACTCTTCCAGGCGTTTTGCTGGGGGCTAGAAGCTTTCCGAAACAGATGCTGGAGGACCCGTCGATCGCCGCAAGAATAGCCGCCGGTAACGTCGTCGCGGAACCGGGCGAGAATCCCGCCCCTTACCAACCGACCAACCTGCCGTAGATGAAAATCACGGCTCTTCGAGCGAGCGGGTAATATGATAAGTTCTTGAATAAACCAGCGCTCATGATCAGCCCGGGATTCCGGCGCGGCGTCAGGATCGGTAGCGCCAAAGACCGCGTAGTCAAGGCTCTCATCTCAAGCTTGGGTGCGAATCCGCGGATCCAGAGCGTCGGCGAAGGCGTCGCGGTGGATGGGCTGGGCAATGTCTACTGGGCTGAAACCAACGGCATGATCGTTAGAAATTCATCGAGAATTAAACACGGAGAGCGACAATTGAAAGTCGGACATCAAACTGAGATCCCCGTTGTATACTGATTATGGATGAACGCTCTCCAGAAACCAGTCCGTGGGAATTTCATGCCCCGCTCCTCTGGCCTTGGCCTCGGCAAAAACCGCCGCGCCTACGGCGGCGAACTGAAGCCCGATTCCTAAGTTATTCAAAAAGCAGGTGATCTCTTCGGCTGTCGCTCGACGCGGAACCTTTCCGGCGACCAGTTCCCTAAGCTCGGGAGCGGCAAGCCAAAAGGGATGCTCCACAAGTGAACCGGAGACTTGCCC
>JBGPIK010000145.1:0-14534 GCA_041484845.1 Binatia bacterium
AACGTCGAGCAGGGCTCCTAAGGCATTCAGCGGCGCGTTATAAAACACCTTGGCCCACACGTACGAAAGAATGCGCACCGTCGTCTCACAAGGAATCATTGCGGTCTTGAAGGCTTCGGCCCAGGCATGAATTCTTTCCATCATTACGCAATCTGAGACTTCGAGCGGGCCCAGGACGATGGGGGCCGCCTGGACGGTGACGGTGACCCGTCCGGGCGCGGGTATTGTCGCTCCGACGAGAACATTGGCGCCCAGGCTTCTTTCCGGACCGAATGCCCGCGCCAGGATCTCAAGATTGCCGAGACCGTTTTGTAAGGATACGGCAAGCCCGTCGCCGTCGATCAGCGAAACCACAGCTTCAACCATCGCCTGCGTGTCATACGCTTTCACCGCGATAAGGACGAGATCGTAGGAGGGGGATAGGTCGGCCACGGTCGTGGCGATCTGAAAATTTTCGGCGTAGTGGCGACCCCAAATGCCGTCCAGGAAAAGACCGTGGGACGCGATTGCGTTCAAGTGAGCCGGGCGTCCAAGTAGCGTAACGTCATGCCCCGCTTGGCGCAGGAAGCAAGCGAAAATTGAACCGATGGCTCCGCAGCCGGCAATGAGAATTCTCGGACCAGGGCGCATTGAACGGGCTGAATTCGAACCACCGGATCAGAAGGTCGGCTGCTTGGTTTTTTTAAGTTTCTGATATGCGGAAAGAACGGTACTGGCGTACTCGTCTGAAAACTCGATATTATTTTCTATACGGTTCCTCAGTTCAGTCGGACCGAGATTGTAAGCAACCAGAGCCGTACTTACGTCCCGGAAGCTCTTCTTGAGACCATGTAGATAGTAGACTCCCAATTTAATGCTAAAAACCGGGTCGTCCAGATATTCCGGCTTGAAGCGGCGGGTGTGAGACTGTGGCCGAACGCCGCTTTCTTGCGCGAGCCCTTGGCCGACATCGGGCATGATTTGCATGATGCCTCTGGCACCCATGGGGGAAACCGTTTTAAATTGAAAGCCGCTTTCCACCTGGATTAAAGCCAGGACCAACATAGGATCCAAGCTGTGCTTTCTGCATTCCTGTCGAATAACATCTGACATGTCCCATGCTTCGCCATCGCTTATGTCGGGCCGATTTGCCTTTACGATTGAATAAATTTTAACCAAGTCTCTAGGGGGGGGGATCTCAGCAAGGGGAGCCGTTTGAATGACATCAGGGGGAGGCGCCTCAAGGGGATGGACCTGCAGCGAAATATTCCTCAAAGTTACAAGACCGGGAACGAAGAGCGTGACGATAAGGGCCGCTTTCGCACAGCCAGTGCTGCACTTTAAAGTACGAGCCAGCGTGTTTTGATTACGTTTCTCCATACTTTAACCTCTTTGGATATTGATTGAGCTTGAGGGATAAAGAGGGGGTAAGCCTCTTGGGTACTCCTGGCTTGCTATCAAACGAGGATAGCAATGTCAACGCAACAACCGGAAAAAAAAGGAGCGCCCCAGGGAGCGGGGTTAAGGCTACGCAAAACTCTCCGGCGTTTATGCTCTAGCTAACTGTAAGCCCCTAATAGATTGGAAGTTTTTGGTGGATCTCGTGAGCCTAGTAAATCACCTGCTCGTCCACAAGCTGATTATATTCTTGCTCGCTCAATCCAAGCAAGGAGCGGTAAAAATAGTCATTATGCTCGGCTAATAGTGGGTCGCGTCTGGATGGTCCCGGCGGCGTCTGGGTCAGCAAAAATGGCGGCCGCTGATAGTGCATCTTACCGATCTCCGGATGTTCAAGTTCTACCCACTGGGGCCGCTGCGACAACTGGGGATCGCTGTAGATGTCTCTCATGGTGTTTACGACGCCGGCTCTGATGCCTGCAGACTGAAGCCTTTCCATTATCTCCAAGGCTGTATGGCCGCAGGTCCACTCACCCATGTTCCTATCGAGTTCGTCTTCGTTGGCTTTGCGCAACTCATGAGTTGAGAATTTGGGGTCGGTGCTCCAGGGGGGGGTACCCATAACCCGGCACAGGGCCTGCCATTCCGCGTTTGAATGGATACTGAGAGCGCACCAGCTGTCCTCGCCTTTGCATGAAAAGGCGCCATGCGGCGCAGCGTACGGGTCCCGGTTCGCATTACGGCTGGCGACGTTTCCATTCACTTTGTAATCGAGAAGAATCGGCGCCAGATACTGCAGTCCGGTTTCATACTGTGCCGTGTCGATGTAGTTACCTTTTCCCGTGCGTCTCTTGTAGTCCAAGGCTGCTAAAATTGCGACTGCCCCATAGGCCACGGCGATATAGTCGATATAGGGACCGTAGAGAATCTGCGGTGGACCGCCAGGGTAGCCGGTCAAATGCGTGAATCCCGCCAAAGAGGAAAGCTGCGAGCCAAAACCGGCGTGATGGGCGTGGGGACCGCTCTGGCCGAGATTCGAGCTGCTCAGCATGATCAGGTCCGGCTTGACCTTCTTGAGGTTGTCGTAATCCAGGCCGAGCCGTGCCATGGTTCCGGGGCTGAAGTTCTCAATGACCACGTCGGCCCAGCTGACGATTCTTTTCGCTAACTCGGTAGCTTTCGGCGCCTTCTTTAAATTCAGCGTGATGTCGAGCTTGTCGTTATTGCAAAGGGCGAACAGCCCGGAGCGATTGAGGCCGTGAATGTTATCCTTATACGGAGGATAATGAGCGCGGAAACCGTCAGGGCGGACTCGCGATTCGATGTGAACGACGGTTGCGCCATGATCGGCCAGATGCTTGCCGACAGCCGGTCCGGCGGCGAAGGCCGCGAATTCAACGATCTTGACGCCCTTGAGCGAATCCATGGCGGTTAAATAACTCCCTGGTTCTTGAGTTCGGCAAGTTCGGCGGATGGAATCCCGAGCTCTTGCCCGTAAACTTCTTGATTATGCTCGCCGATCAATGGCGCGCGGCGCCAAATTCTGCACGCGCCCTCGGAAAATTTGGCGAAGCCTCCCGGGTAGTCGATCTCAGTTTTTAGCTCCGGATGTTCGACCTTCTGCCAAAACGTCCTTGCTTCATGCTGCGGGTCCTCGAATATTTCTTTCACGCTGGCTACCGGGTAACCAAGCATCTGTCGTTTTACCACTTCTTTAAAAAATTCCGCCTTGGTGACTCCGGTGAAGAACTCGGCAATCGGTTCTTCCATACGGTCGATCTCTTCTTGCGTCACGCGCGCGATGTCGAAGGTTTTCCATTCCTTCTGTCGCAAAAAATCCGGCGCCATGCCTTTGCTGTCCATCCATTCGACAAGCGCTTGATTGGTCCGCCTACCCGCTTCGCCGCCATAAATGATGAAGTTCAAGTAGCCATCCTTGCACGGCCAGAAAACGCGCATCCGGGCGCCGGTAATGCTGCGTCCGGTCATAAACGAGCCGGCACGTTTTTCGAGATGCCGGTTCAGGTCCCAAAAGGTATGGGCGTGAGAAAAGGCCCAAAGCATACAAGCTTGCGCCGAGACATCGACCTGTTGGCCGCGACCGCTGACACCCCGGTGATAATGAGCCGTCAATGCGCCCATGGCCGCGTACGAGCCGGTCCACGCATAAGATTGCGGAAACGTCACGCGTAAGGGCGGGCGATCCGGATCGCCGGTGAGCGACATGCAGCCGCTGAGCGCCATGATTTCTATGTCCGACGCTTTGAACTTGCTATAGGGCCCGCTCTGGCCGAAGGGGGTGATCGAAGTCCATACCAGTCGTGGATTGATTTTACTTAGGGCGTTGTAACCGATATTGAGACCGTCCATATAGCCGGGGATGAACGATTCGATAACGAAATCCGCTTTGCCGGCCAACGTAGACAAGATCTCCCGTCCTCTTGGCGATTCGAGATTGAGCGTGATGCCGCGTTTATTGTTGTTAAAGCCAAACCAATAGAGGCTTTTCTCTGGTTCGGGCTGATTATGAAAAAAAGGACCGAGCCTGCGCGCCGGATCACCACCCGGGCGTTCGATCTTGATAACGTCCGCCCCTATGTCGCCCAAAATCTTGCCGCAGAGAAAACCCAATTCATCGGTGAGATCCAAAACCCGAAAGGGAGAAAGCAAACCTTGATTTCTATCTGTTGCAGTCATGGCAGTTAAAAAAAGGGCAGGGTCCGCGTGCCCCGCCCTTTTATCGTCGGATCAGCAAGCCCGTCGGGTATTACCTTCCGGTTCGCGCCAGTGAATGGACCCAACCCTGCATGCGCGACTTGGCGTTTTGAATATCTTTGTCGTTAAAGAATTTTTTTAGATCGATTCTATCGACCGGATAGACGGGGCGCATAAAGTCGTTCTCGTAACCGAAGGGAACCGTGGCATCGATACCCATGCCGCCCTCGAAACTGGTGTTAGAGGCGGTCCATTCTTTCTCACCGGCGGTCATACGTTCCGCGGGCATGAACGTCTGTCCCCGACCACCAGGCAATGGATTAATGATATCGGTCTTCGGGTTGACGCGGGTGGTGAGGCACCACATGACGTCATCCATGTCGTAGGGGTCGCAATCTTGACTGACCGCAATTACCAGGCGCGAACCCTGGGAAGTGGCGAGAATCGCAGCCATGAAGTTGCGCTGCCAACCTTCTTCAATCTTGTTGCGTTTTTTGACCTGAATGATCGCTCCGCCCCAGTCTGTCATGCAGTAGGGGATGTTGACGTCCATGATGATGCCGGGCTGCATGCGTTCGCACAGTTCGAACATCGCGGCCTCGCGCACAGTGGTATCAATGTTGTGGTCGTCGAGCGTGTGGACGCCAAGAGGGAAGATAATCGGTTTGCCTTCGCGTCTTCGGGTTGTAACGGCCGTGACGTGGAAAGTCGGAGCTTTGTAGGCTTTGCCCATGTAACCGGCCCATTCCGGGTGAAAATGGAAACGGCCCTGGATGCCGGCCTTTTCAGATTCGGCAGTCTCGAAGCGGCGATCACGCGGATTGACGTAACCCTCCAGAATGACTTCTGCATCCGCAAGGGCCATCGCATCAACCGTGCGCGCCTTGACTAAACGCATCGGTGCGCCTTGCACCGCTCCTGCGATACCGACCTCGTCGCAACCTTGAGGCAGAATGACATAGTCGAACCCGGCGCCGGCCAAGAGTGAGCCGGCCGGCGGCAAGCCGAAATTCATGGTGATCGGGACGACCTTGTTGTCTCTGTAATATTTGGTGACGACCTGCCACATGTGAGAACCGGGCGAGATCTGAAATGTCCCAACATTGCCCCAGCGGAAATTCATGCGGTTGTAACCGAGGTCGGTGCCGCCGTTAAAGTATTCGCCCGAGATCAACCGGTTGCCGGAACCGACGGTCAGTTCGGGCTCTATATGGGTGTGGCGGATCGGCACTACAAACTCATTGGCCTCGGCTGGTTTTTCGTAAACTTCTTCCTGAACCGGAGCGTCCTTTTGGTCAACGACTATAGGGGCGATAGGGTGCGTAATCGCGTAGGCCAGCTTTCTCGTTCGATCGGCATGATCTTTCCAGCCAAACATTTTATTGATGACACTCATGTCGCCGAATAAATTGGTAATGCAGCGATGCAGCGGCTTGCCCTTAACATTGTTGAACAGGATCGGACATCCCCCGTCCAGTTGCTTTTGGATTCCAGTGATTTCCAGATCGGGGTTGACCTCCTTGTCGGTGATGATGATGTCACCCTCTTTTTTCATCCATTCGATTGCGCCCCGCAAATCTCTAATTTCATCCGGCGCGGCGCCATCTCTCTTAGCAGCTTTGGCCATTGCTTTCCTCCACAATGAATTGCGTAATTTCGCTTATTTGCATCAAAGATCAGGGATGGGAAATAATTCCAGCCCGGTGTTAAGACCTCGAAATTCTTAGACCCAATCGGAAAACTGATAGGGGGAGAATTCTAGGATTTAGGATGTCTAACCGACGAATATCCATATATGACATTCCGTGAAAAGTCAATGAATGGAAAGCGCGAGTCATACGCAATCGAGCTCGATTTGACGGCGCTTCGCGCGCGACGAGAGCAACTTTAGCTTAGAGACTCTTTACAGTTCTAATGCGGCTTGCTATCACTTCTTGAATTTATCTTGCGGGGTTGTCGGAGACTTAATATGAGTGAAATCTCTCAGCGTTCCAAGCAGGATTGGCTTCTCGCGGTCGGACTTTTTTGTTTTTTCTTTTCCGGAATCGCGGGTCTGATTTACGAAGTCGTATGGACCCGCATGCTCACGCAGATTTTCGGCAATACGACCTACGCCATAGCCACGGTTCTTTCCGCTTTCATGGCGGGATTGGCCATCGGCAGTTATGTCTTTGGCCGGATTGCCGACCGGGGCAAGAACGATTTCCTTCTTTATGGCTTCCTCGAGGCGGGAGTCGGCGTCTATGGATTTTTGGTTCCGCGGCTTTTTGAGCTGGGACAAAAACTTTATCGACCGATATTTGTGGTCAATGAATCTTACCCTTTCTTGTTCAATCTCCTGCTGTTTTTCCTTTCGTTTGCTTTGCTCGTCTTCCCGACGCTCCTGATGGGCGCCACGCTGCCGGTGCTGAGCCGCGTTTTCGTTCGTCATCTGGGTGATCTGGGGCGCAAAGTAGGCGACCTTTACGCAACCAACACTTTGGGCGCGGTCTTAGGCTGCGCATTTGCCGGATATCTGTTTATTCCGCAGCTGGGGATGCGCAGAACCGTTTTTCTTGCGGCGGGCATTAATCTGCTCATTGCCGCCGTCATACTCATTGTTGATCTCATCCGCGACAAAAAAGCGGGCGAGCTTACTGCGCCAGCCGAAACGATCGCCCAGCATGGCACGCCCGCGGCCGCGGCGCCTTCTTGGGTTAGCTGGGTCGTTTTAGGCTCTTTTTGCTTGTCCGGTTTTGCTGCGCTGATTTACGAGAATGCTTGGACCCGCGCGCTAACGCTCGTCATCGGTAGTTCAACTTATTCGTTTACGACGATGCTGGTGACCTTTTTGGTGGGTCTCGCTCTGGGAGGGTTCCTTTACGCCCGCTTGATGGGAGACCGGGAGGTTCGGCTCAGTACCTTCGGCTTCATTGAGCTTTGGGTCGGGTTAGCGGCTTTGGCGACCATCCCTCTGTTCGAAAGGTTGCCGCTGATTTTTGTGCGGTTGCTGCACGGTTTCGGCGACTCGTTCAATACGTTTCTTTCGCTGCAACTTTTCCTTTCGGCTCTGGTGATGTTGATCCCCACCATTCTGCTGGGACTTACGTTTCCTTTGGTCGCGCGACTTTTTACTCAAAGCCTTTATCGGGTCGGCAGCGGCGTGGGTAATTCTTATGCAGCCAATACGCTGGGCGCGATCGTCGGCTCATTCGTCGGCGGATTTATTCTGATCCCATTCATCGGCGTGCAAAATACGATTATCTTCGCGACCATTGTCAATCTGCTGATCGGCTGTTTACTGGTTGTCACCGATACCCGCACGTCGCCGACGCCGCGGTTTGCGCTGGGTGCGGCGGTGTTGGTCCTTGCCCTGTTGATCCCATTCCGCGTTCCGCGCTGGGACCAGCACATTCTCACTAGCGGCGTAACGATCTACAACGACCGGTACGAGGGGCTGCCGACGGACTCGCTGCGCTTGGAAGAAATGAAACGCGACGATGTTATCTACTATCGCGAAGGGTTGACGGTAACCGTTAGCGTCCACCGCATCCCGGGTAGCGATTATCTCTATTTCAGATCTAACGGCAAAATCGACGGTTCTTACGGCGACGCGCTGAGCCAGTTGATGACCGGTTACATTCCCATGATGCTTCATCCTACGGCGGAGCATGCGCTCACGATCGGACTCGGCAGCGGCATGTCGGCTCATGCCCTGGCGACGTTTAAGAACTTAAAAGAGATCGAAGTCATCGAGATCGAACCGGCGATGATCGAAGCCAGCAAGTTCTTCAATCGGGCATCGGTTAAAATGGAACAGCTGCCGGCGGGGGTAAAATTCCCGAGCGAGCTGACAGGCCGAGTTTCGTATGACGCCGGGAAAAATTTGATCCTTTATAAAGGCGTCATGGAAGATGAGGAGCGCTCGAAGTTGATGAATCTGTCGGAGGATCGCGACTATCGCGCTGCCATCGATACTCTTTATCGTCACGCGCGCAACTCACGTCATAGCAGCGTTCTAGAAGATAAGAGAGTACGGGTTATCCCCACGGATGGCCGGAACTATATCCTGGCGACGCCTAAATACTATGACGTGATCACCGCGGAACCTTCAAACCCATGGATCGCCGGTGTCGCTAACCTCTACACGCGAGAATTTTACCATGTCATCAGGTCGAAAATTAAGGATGACGGAATCTTTGCCCAGTGGTTCCACAATTATTCCATGTCACCCGACGATTTCCGCATGGTCTTTCGCACCTTTGCCGAAACGTTTCCGTACGTCTCGCTGTGGAGCATGAAGGAAAGCGACTTTCTTTTGGTTGGCAGCAAACGCGAACAGATTTTCGATTACGCGGCGCTCAAGAAAATATACGACAGCAATCCAATGCTCAGATCGGACCTCGATTACCTCGGTTTGTCGGATATTTATGCGGTGCAAGGTTTTTACCGTATGAATCGAGACGGATTTATGGCCTTTTCCAAGGGCGCCGATATCAATACCGATGACGGCGCTCAATTGGAATTTTCAGCGCCCAAAAATCTGCGCCGCGCGACTACAGAACTGAATCGAAAGCTGATGGCCCCCTACATCGTCGATTCGCCGCCCTGGCTAAAGGACAAACCGCTGCCGGTTCCGGAAGCGATGCATCATTACTATATGGCGCAGTCTTACGTCGGTAGTGTTTCACTTAATCGGGCGTTAACCGAGTTGGAGCAGGCGATCCGGTTGGATCCCAAGAATCCCAAATTTTATTTGCTGCAATTGAAAATCCTATTGGACCAGGACAAGAGTTCGGAAGGCGCTAAGGCCGCATTGGCCGCCCTTGCGCTCGACCGGAATTCCATATCCGATGTGTTAGCCATGAGCGATGAATTTTATTTGCCGGACGCCAAGGTGGTCTATGCTAAAGCCATCGAAATGGGCAGTCGTGAAGTTCTGCCCTATCTTGGACTGGGCAATATTGCGCTTCACTCAGAGGATCTAAAGGAGGCGGAAAAATGGTTTCAGCAGGCCCGCGCGCTCCAACCCGATCATCCCGCCGTGCTGATGGCATGGGGCCGTTTAATGGCGGCCAAAGGGAACGCGCGCGAGGCGAAGGACTTGCTGGAACGATCCAACGCCAAAGGCGAAGACTCGGCCACGATTTATTCCGAACTGGGAAGCGTCTACGCAAAGCTGGAGATGTGGGACAAAGCTGCCGATGCCTACAAAGAGGCGTTGCGCATGCGACGCAGAAGAAATGACTGGCGTCAGGCGCTCGGGAACGTTTATGCGCGGCTCGGCTATCTCCGTGAAGCGGAACGAAAATATCGTGAAGTTCTAGCCTTTGCTCCCGACGACGCGGACGCCTGGAAGGCTCTCGAAGCGATCGGCAAAAAATACTAATCCCCCAAGTGTGTTGTGCAATCGCAGGCCTCGGTCATAAACCGCGGACCTGCTAGACTTTGCGGAACGGCTGGACTTTGCAGTTCCGGTGGTTAGGGTTTAACCTGTCGCTGGAACGAATCCAGGTGGAGGAGTCATGCGATGTTAACGCAAAAGATCGGCATTGTCGGCGCAGGGAAAATCGGTTCCGCGATCGCGCGCGGAGTGATTCGAGCCGGTCTGGCAACTCGAGATCAAGTTATGGCGAGTGATGTGAGCGAAGTTCTGCGCCAATCGATCGCGACGGAGCTTGGGATTAAGGTTGCTTCAGAAAACAATAAGGTTTGCGATTTTGCGGATATCATCATTCTTGCAGTCAAGCCGCAGATTCTTGACCCGGTCGCCAAGGATATTGCCAAGGGCTTGGGCCAAACCAAGCTACTGGTCTCGGTTGCAGCGGGCGTTCCACTCGCACGGATCGAGGCCAATCTCGGACGGGGGGCTCGCGTCGTCCGTGTGATGCCCAATATTCCCTGCGTTGTCGGAGCCGGCGCGTCCGGCTATGCCGGCGGGACCCATGCAACGGCAATGGACCTGGAAAACGTCGGCGCTATCCTAAATAGCTTTGGAATCGGCTTGCCTGTGGATGAAAAATATTTGGACGCAGTAACCGGACTAAGCGGCAGCGGGCCGGCCTATGTGTTTGTCTTTATCGAAGCGTTAGCCGATGGCGGAGTGCAGGTCGGTTTGCCGCGCGAGGTCGCTCTCAAATTAGCGCTCCAGACGGTCTACGGTGCCGCGCGGATGGCGCTCGAGAGCGCAAAGCATCTCGGCGAGCTGAAGGACGAAGTCACCTCACCCGGCGGCACGACCATCGCTGGGCTTTACGCGCTGGAGCAGAAAGGATTCAGAGGCGCGGTGATGGATGCGATCGTTAGCGCCACTCGAAGATCGCAAGAGTTGGGGAAGGGCATATAGCTTTGTCGGATATTTCAATCCCCGGATCGATGTAGTCTGAAACCCATACGGGGTCGATCTCCTGCTCGAACGCGCCTCCAGCGACGACACTAACGGTCTCGCCATGGCTCCACGGATCGCCTTTCAATATATCCGGGTTTGCCGCCGTGCTTGGACTCTACTCGCAGCCAATCTCCTTCAGAACGGATGACGTTAAGCTTTATGTTCGCAGGCAATTTGGTGATGACCCTGGAAGTGGGTGCCGGCCCTTCTCTCAGCTCTGTTTCCCGCAGCGTCCGGTAGGAACCGGCGATAGATTGCGGGCTGGTTTTGGCCTGCGCGATTTGTTGAGCGGCAAGTGGACGCGCATACTGTTCGCTAATATAGCCCGGCTTGCCGCCGTGTTTCGATTCGATCCTGAGCCAAGCGCCTTCTTTCCCTACGACATTGACATTAACGTTCTTAGGAATAGTTGTTAACACCCCATAAGTGGTCCCCGGACCTTTTCTTAGCTTGACGTCAGCAGTAGTTACATAGGTTCCGTTGGTGTTCTGGGCCGCGTCTGCTTCGATTGAGAGCACGATCGCGAAAATTAGGACCAATGAGAGATATAGAACATTCGCGTACCGTTGGGTTAATCGCATCGTATTTACCTCCGTGTTTTAAGACGAAATTGAGACGGGTTCCGGTTTACTTCTTCTTCCAATTCCCTTGTGCGTCTTGAACCCACCATCCGCTTTTAGCTTGTTCGCTCCAGCTCCGGGCAAAAATTTGCTTGATCTTGGGCACGGCGTCCATCTTTATGTTATTGGCCTTTGCGATCTCGACGTAGAGAGACTCACGGTCGCGGTTCTCGGCCTCGACAAGCTGCTGGACCTCGGCTCGCTCCTTCAGGCTCAGGCCATCGGTTGCGCGCATGGTTAGCAATCCGTCCTGCTTGATACCGGCACTGCCCCGGTCCATAAACGGTTTGATGGATTCGCTCCGGTTCTTGATCGAGTCTTTCAAAGCGCGGATCGCCGGATTCGAAACATTAATATCCGCCTCTTGAGCATAGGCATAACTGGCAACGCTGAACCCTACCGTCGATCCGCGTGTCGCCGGAAAACTGCTCCGCGGCTGACCTTTCGGTGGCGGTTCGTTGGGCCCGCCCCAAGTCTCCTTCACGATCTGGTCCGCCGCGCGCTCTACGGCGGCTGCCGGAAAGTAGATGTTCACCGTCACGCAGGCGGTTATCAGGAACGTCACAAAAAACAAAGTTCGTTTCAACATAGGTCCTCCGATTTACTTGACTTGCGGCTTGTCAACATTCCGCATTTGTTCGAGTCTTCGTAACAGTTCGCCAAAACTAATCTCCTGAGTGTGACTGATGACATTTACCGTTGGCGGAAGAAAACTGCCCACAACCAAATACTCTTGACCGTCTCGGCTCTCGACCCCCCTTAGGACCAATTTATCGTTTTTCAGCGTCGCCTTGAAGCCCAGCTTGCTGTAGCGGAAATTGTCAAACAGACCGGCGATTCCGCCGTAAACGGCGCCAGCGTCATTTCCGGAGCCTAGCACCGTAATCTTGTTCAACGATTCGACGCTAATCCGCTGACCGACGCCGGATTTTTCGACACTATGGAAATCAGCTTGAAACTGCGACGGCTGACGCGCGGTAATGACCAGATTATCCAGCGTACCATCCAGACTGCCTGAAATCCGGCCAAACGCAAAGGTCTCCGACGCTTGCTCAAGGTTAACGTCAGTCACTCGCGCGTCGAGCTTAACGGAAGGCAACGATGAAAAGGGATTCTCGATCTCCATTTTCCCGATGCGCACGTTACCGCCAAAGACGTTCAATTGAATCTCGCCTTGGCTTTTCAAAGAGTTTCCCACGGATTCCACTCGCGGGATCGATCCGCTTAGGCTGCCGCCGAAGCGATACCAACCCATGGCTTCGGTAAGCCTCAGGAGTTGGAGGTTTCTCATTTCCATGGAGAACGATACGTCCGACGGTCGGTTGAGCAGATCTTGCCAAACAAGATTACTGATTTCGATTGTCCCTCCGGCAACCGCCGTACGGATCGGCTGGTGAAACCGCAGTGAGTTATCCCAAAACGATACGGTCGCTTTGAACGGCGCGAACGACTCGTGGCCGAATCGGGCCGATTCGAGCGCCAAGGTCCCTGTCTCTGGATTTGTAGACGAGGATTCGGTGGGGCCGTTGAGCTGAATGCGAAACGGCAAAGCAACATCCAGCGGGCCGATCTGCCAATCGTTAGACTTGGCTCGTATCGCTCCCGCATTGAGCTGAAGATTTCCTTCCGCCCTTAGGGTCTCGATCGTGCCGAGTGCCTGCAACGAAAAACCCAAGCGGCCGCCGACCATGATCTTGTCGAGGATCGGAAAGCCGCGATTAAAAGTCTCTCGGATGAAGTACTCGAATGCGCCCGGCGCTTGAATGTCTTCACTATGCGCTACGAGACGGAAGAATGGAGTTTGTGATACTCCCTCAATAGCCCCGGAAAATGCGACGCTCCCGACCGACGAAAAATTGAGATGAGCTTCTCGAAGGTGAATCTCATCGCGGCCGTCAAGGTAATCACCGTCAAACTCAACCGATGGCTTCTGGCTTTTAAGATTGGCGTAAAACTTGCCCCACAGGACCTCACCGGAATCGATGCTCAATCTCCCGGTGAAAGAGGCTTGTTGCTCCGCGCGACCGATGATGGTCTGGACCTTCCCTCCTAAAACAAGGTTCTCGCCGACTTTGGAATTGTCCGGAGTCGCGAATCGGCCGCCGGTGAGCTTGAGCCGCCCAGAAATCTTGATGGGCTCGTTGGGGTTTGCATCCAACGTGCCGTCAAAAGTCAAACCTTCCGCGCTCGCCTGCAGGCGATCTTTCCGGTCGATGGCCATGGATTTTGCCTGTGCCTGAATGTCCGTGAGGTGCAGCGAGGAGTTCACGAATTCAAACGGAGCTTTGAAGGCGAGCTCTTTGAGCGCCATCATTTCGCTGGAGAATTTCATTCCCGACCCGCGCGCAACGCCTTTCACGTTAAAGGAGTGCCATGGCCCTTGTAAACTGAGCTCGGCGTCAATCGAACCGTCATAGGAAAAGTTTCCGAACTGTTGCGCCAACAGCGGTTTCAGCGCGCCGACGCTAATCTTCTCAAATTTTACCTCGCTGCTCGTGATAAACGGCGCCGGATTGAACTTCATCGTCCCGCTGCCGCCGGCGACTCCCCAGGGTGACTCGATGCGTATTTGCTTGACCGTGAGTATCTTCTCAGGGACGGAGAAGCGGCCCGCCAAGCGCGCCGTTATCGCGCCGGCGGGCAGGCGAAGCGGCATCGCGCCGATACTGGAAGGAGCTGTAGGTAAATGGAGTCTCGCTGAATAGGCAACGGCGTTGAAGCCCGGCTCAATATCGAGTCGCGAATCAAAGTCGCCCGTAAATCTGTCGGCTCCAACCGCGAAGCCAACGAGTTTCCCGGCGATCGACAATTGCCGCTCGCGACTTTCCGCACCGCGCAGTTCGGCGTGAATTTGGAGGGCATCGTCCGTCTCGGCTCGCCGCCCCAGCAAGCTCAAGCCCTTCTTCGGTTTCTGCCGGATACGGATGTCCGCCTGCAGATGGCTGGGATGACCCTGGATGAGGAAGTTGCCTTCTCCATTGAGCCAAGGTAATTCGGCCCGCAGGGCAAGCCCCGCTGTTTCGCCGATATTAAGGTTTTCCGCGTCCACCGTGATAGCTCGCAAGTCGAAACTTTGGTTATCCCCTGTTTTTATGACGACGGTACCGTCCCTTACATTCAGGTGGCGAATAGCCAAGTTTATTTTGGATTCTGATTTTGAATTCAACATCTCGATCAGGTCGAGACTGAGAACGGGTTTTTCCAGCTCAACTCTATGGATACTTTGCGACAACAAGCCGAAAAGCGTCAGGGTGACCGTCAATTTCTCGCCGTGAAATAGCGGCGCGGTGAGTTTCGAAACCGTTATTGTTGACGCCACGAACTTGAATGGCGGTCTGAGACGCAGATCACCCACGGTCAGTTCGTAACCCGTTTTTTGCTTTAGTTGCGTCTGCAGCCAACCGCGGAAGTAATTTGATTGAAGGAGGAAAAAAAGAAAAGTATAGACGATGATT
>JBGPIK010000146.1:0-14502 GCA_041484845.1 Binatia bacterium
GTTTGCGGATCGCCGTCAACGACCAGAACCCTGAGCTTATCCTGCGCGTCGAGCGCAAAATACGCGGTCGTGTTGCCGGCGAGTCCTTCTTTTTTCAGCGTAATCTGGCCGACATGGCTTCCCGGTTGAGTCAGCCGGGTTTGAAAATTCGCCGCTGATTCGCCCCGCGGGCCGATCGAAATCAGTTTTTGCTCTTTGTTCTCTCCGTCAATGCTCAACTGCACGAGCAGGTCTTTAATCTCCTGTTCGCCAAAATTGGCAACGGTCGCCTCGATATGAAGGGGCAAATTGACGCCGACGCCGGGATCAGCCAAGCGGATTTCTTTAATCGTGCCATTGAGGGTCTGTTGATCGTGACCCATTCGTATCGTCTTAAACGGTATTGATGGATCATATTGCTTTAACGAGGAGATCGAAAATTGATCCCAGCCGGTCAGCCCCATGTCGGTAATCAAGCGAATCTCTTTTTGTCCCGCCGGTTGACTTAGCAATTCGTACGCCTTGGTTAGAGCGGCCGTCAGATTGGCCGTGCCGTCGGCGACCTCGATCGCGTCCAACTCGCGCAGCAGGACTTCTTTTTCTCCTTTAAGCCGCAGCGGTTCCTTGCCGGTCATGTTGGTTGGAATGAGAACCGCGCGGTCGCCGGCATTAAGCGCGGAAATCAGCAGCCGGGCGGCTTCCTTGGCGTGCTTAAACCCTTCGCCGTTTTCGCTCCAGGTCATGCTGAGTGAGTTATCCAACAGCACGACCAGAGCGATAGGGCCCCCGCCGGCAAAAAGACCGGCGCCGGTCTGGAAGATCGGATTAGCGAGCAAGAGAGCGAGCAAAACCACTGCCAGAGTTCTAAGCGCGAGCAGCAGCCAATGGCGCAACCGGTAGCTGCGCGAGATCCGCTTCTGCGATAGTAAAATAAATTTAACCGCGGGAAACCGAACCCGTTTCAGCCGCCGGCGATTCAGCAGGTGAATTAAAATCGGCAGCGCGGCGGCGGCAAGACCGAAGAGAAGAATGGGGTAAAGAAAAAAAACCGACATGCCCGGTTCAGCCCCTCCAGCTCAAATAGCTCGCCAAAGCTCTATCGAGGGGAGTGGCGGTGGAAATGAGTTGGTAATCGATGGCATTGTCGTGGCACTCCTTGCGCATTTGAGTGACGAATTACGAGACCACTTGGCGATAGACCTGCCGTATCGCTCTCGGGTCGGCGATGACGCGAAGGCTCGTTTCTTCCAGGTCCTCGAATAGAATATTACCGTCGAAGGGAAGATCAAGCTCCGCCTGATCCAAAAGGTGAAATACAATCACGTCGTTTCCCTTAAAACGAAACAGCCGCAGACCTTTGAGAACCTGTGCCGGATCATCGAGAAGATCGGAGATCAAAATCACCAGGCCGCGCCGTTTGATCTGGCCGGCGATATCTTCGAGAATCTTGCCGACGTTGGTTTCTCCCGCCGGCCCGCGATTTTCCAGCGCATGGAGAATTTGCGTCAAATAGTCGCGCTTGGCCCGCGGCGGAATGAAGGCTTCGATACGATTTGAGAAAGTAACAATGCCGGCGGCATCCTGCTGCTTGAGGATCAAATAGGCGAGCGAAGCGCTCAGCGTGCAGCCGTAATCGAATTTAGTGACGCCGTCGGAGGCATAATCCATCGAGGCGCTGGCGTCGAGCAGCAAATAAGCGCGCAGGTTGGTTTCGTCTTCGTACTCTTTGATGAAATAGCGGTCGAACTTGCCCAGTGCTTTCCAGTCGATGCGACGGATTTCGTCGCCGGGGGAATACTCCCGGTGCTCTTCGAATTCAACGCTGAAGCCTTTGGATCGGCTGCGGTGGATTCCGGACATCATCCCTTCCACCACCCAGCGCGCCCGCAGGTAGAGATTCGATATCCCCGCGAGAACCTTAGGATCGAAGTAATTCTTTTTACCGTCGGCCATGGTTTTTCAATGGGACTTCAGCTTGTGTTATGACTCACCGCAGAAGCGCCGGTCGTGAGAAAAAACCCCTTTTTCGCAAAAATGAGCGTTGCAAGTATTTGATTTCATTGAGGCCAAATTTGTAATTTTGATGGTTTTTGAATTTTTTCTCACGACCGCCGAGGGCGCCCCCCATGTTTCCTCCCCCGCGTGCGGGGGAGGATGAAGGAGGGGGAAGCGGTTGGCCCTTACAACGACTCGTAGATTTCTACCACTGCCGTTTCAGATAATCTAGCCAACTTTTCCAACCTTTATGACGGCCTTGGTAGGTTGGATGATTTAAACATTCCTCAATGTAAGCGAGTGTGTTTGCGTCCGCGTCAAGACGCGCGAGCACTTGGCGCTGGAAGGAAAGACATTGCTTTTCGCTCTCGGCTCCCGTCCAGGCATCCGCGTCCGGCTTTTTCCCGCCGCCTTTTTTGTTTGCATCGAGATAGAGCTTGGCGTGATAGGCGTCGTGGGCGATGGCGCCGGCATACCAGAGGACGGAATGCTGCCAGGTCCGTTTTCCGACGACGAAAGTCGGTTTTTTCCGCCAGGCTTTCATACCGCTGCGCTTGCCTTGCCGAATGACGCCGATGTGGCTACGAATGAGCTCGAACTGTGAAGTTGATCGGAGCCGCCCAAGCGATTCTCGGGTGCGCGAGCGAAAACCAGCCGTGCCGCGGACTTCAATGCCTTCGATGACTTCTAATCGTGTACGCAAAAAAAGCATGAGGATCGGCGCCGGGCCTGTGAAAACTGGCGCATGTCGGCGAAAGGATGTTCAAGGTTCCAGGTTCAAAGTTCAACTCGTTTTTGACCTTGACCCTTGAACTCTAGATCTCTGCGCCGTGAACACCGCGCGCTAGCGCGATTTATTCATGCGTGCGGGCGATCGAGAGGCGAGCCCTCCGGAGCGAGGCAATGGGTCTGTGCCTTGGCGCGGCCTGCAAACTGACTTTCTGGAGCGAACGCCTGAGAAAAAACGCGAGCGATGATCCGAGCACCAAAGACGGTATTGAAACTGTTCGTCGATGTGCCTCGCTCCTCCGATCTCACCCCTCGATCGACACGTTGTCATTGTTTTTCCTCTAACGGTCGACACGGCGCGCTATCGCGCTGCTTTGCCGTCGGCCGCGGGTTTCACCTCGCTCAAAAGACGGCCGATGATATCGAGAGAGGACAAGCCTTCCCCTTGGGCCTTAAAATTGGGAACGATGCGGTGGCGCAGGACCGACGGCGCCAAGGCTTGAATATCTTCGACCGAAACCGCATAGCGCCCCTGCAGAATCGTGCGCGCTTTTGCGCCCAATATCAGATACTGCGACGCGCGCGGACCCGCTCCCCATTCGACATAGTCCTTGACGAATTGCGGCGCATCGGCGCTCTGCGGGCGCGAGCGCTGCGCCAGCGCAACTGCATAGGAAACGACGAAGTGAGACACAGGCACCCGGCGCACCAGTTCCTGGTAGTGCAAGATGGCCGGCCCTTCCATCACTTTACGCGGGGAGGGTTTTTCGTTGGACGTGGTTTGCATGACGATCCGCACCTCGTCGTCAAAATCCGGGTAACGAATTTCGATGTTCAACATGAAGCGATCCAGTTGCGCCTCGGGCAGCGGATAAGTTCCTTCCTGCTCGATGGGATTTTGCGTCGCGAGCACGAAAAAAGGCAGGTCGAGAGGAAAAGTCGTCCCGCCCGCCGTAACTTTGTATTCTTGCATTGATTGCAGCAAGGCGGCCTGAGTCTTCGGCGGCGTGCGGTTGATTTCGTCCGCCAGCAGAATGTTGGTGAAAATAGGGCCTTTGAGAAACTGAAAGCCTCTTGTTCCCGTCTCGGGGTCCTCCTGCAAAATGTCCGTTCCGGTAATGTCGGACGGCATCAGGTCGGGCGTGAACTGGATTCGGTTGAAATCCAGGTGCAGGATGTCCGCCAGCGTGCTAATGAGGAGCGTCTTCGCCAAACCTGGCACGCCGACGAGAAGACAATGTCCCCTGGAGAACAGGGCGATTAAGACTTCCTCGATCACCCTGTCCTGGCCGACGATGACTTTGCGAATCTCGCCGAGCATGGTCTCGCGCTTGACGGCGAATTCTTCGATCTCTGCTATCTCATATTGTTGAATCCCGGTCGATTCCATGCAGCGTCCTTTTTACTGAGCGGTCATCAGCTTGTCGAGCGTTAATTTGGCCTGTTTAGCTTTTTCCGCCTCTCCCACTCCGGCATAAACATCGCCTAGCAGTCGAAAGATAGCCGGATTGAACGGATTGATCTGCACGGCTTCCTCGAGGACGTTGAGACTCTCCTTGTATTTTTTCCCCGCGTAGTACACCCGGCCTAAGAGCACGTAGGTATTGGGGTTGTCCGGATCGACGTCGAGGGCGCTTTGTAGCGGCGCCAGCGCTTCGTCGAAGCGGTTCATTTGAATGAAGACCCGGCCCAATTTGTTGAGAATAATAGGGGAGTGAGCGCTACCCTGCAAGGCGCGGCGGTATTCACTGACCGCGGCGGCCGTTCGTCCCTTGGACAAAAGCTGATCGCCGAGGTAAGTGCGTTGGCGGGCCACCGCCGACTGAATTTCTTTTAGCTCCACCGCCTCTTCGTCTTCTTTCTGATCTTTTTTAACCTTAAGTTTGCGTACCCGGCTTCCCTCGATCTCTTTGAGCCCCTTGCTTTTGAGAAAGCTTTTCCAGCGCGCATCAAATTCGCCGAAGGAGATCCCGAAGACTTTCTCGATCGCTTCCGGCGTCGGCCGGTCCGTTAGCGTTGAGAGCAACTCGTGTATGCCCGCTTTACTTTTGCTTTGATTCATGAAATCGACGGCGGACGCAGCCTCCGCATAGGCGAGCTGCACCTGTTCCGGGGTCTCCAGATGGATCAGCGACGGTTCCATCTCCTTAAAACCGACAAACTGATTTTTCTCCAGCGCTTGAACGAGCAAGGTTTGATTCGCCGGAGTCAGGTAATCCTCGGCGGCATCTTTTGGCGGCTCGGGTTTCCGCCAGCGGGTTTCAAAAAAGCGAGCCATGCCTTCGTGGAGCCAGATCGGCGCCTTATTGTTGCTGAGCGCAACAATGAGGTAATGAACATATTCATGACTCAACGAATCGACCCAGCGATAGCCGAAGCTCAGCGCGCGCGGCGAGATGATCATCAGCTTATTAAATTTGCAAATGCCGACGGCGCCGGTTTCCTCGATGTCGCGCAACGACAGCGTCGAGATCGCGTTAAAGGCGCCGGCGTCCGGCGCAATCTCGACGCGGACTTTTTCTGTCGGGTAATAGCCTAGCTCGGCGCCCACGGCCGCGTAACTTTTTTCCAACGCCTCGAGCGCATAAGAAGGTAGAATGCCATCCTTTTTTTCATCGACAAAAAGAATGAAATGAGGACTCTCGAACCGTTTTAGGCTTTTAATAACGTCTTGAGTTTGTTGGATGAAAAGCTTCCAGCCCTGGCGGTGCTGGTCGTTGGAATCGATGGCCAGCGCTTGATCGAGGGACTTGAGCGCCTCCGCGTATTTCCCTTGATAGAACTTCACGCGGCCGTCAAACTCTAGAGCCGCCGCCGACTTTGGATTTTCTCGCAAGGCCTGGGCGGCCAGTCCTTCGGCCTGCGCGATATGCCAGCCATCCAGCAAGGCTTCGCCAGCCTTGAATTTGGGGTCGCTCTCGGCGGCGCTCAGGATGGCGACGAGATAGAGCGAAACGAAAAAAGCTAAGAAAGAAAAACTTTGTTGCTTCAAGTCGGTTACTCGGAGAGGTTTCGGAAATAGCGCTCGATCTGGTCTTTCATCTGGGGTGGAACTCCCTGTTTGAGGGATTCCAGAATTTCTTCGCGGAAATTGCGCGGCGCTTTATAATCCTCTTTGCCCGGCAAATGGAACTTATCCGTGTCCAGCCCGCTAAACCCTCCATCGATGTCGAACTGTGGAAACTGCGGCATGCCGGGAAGCGGCGTAAGCGAGCCGTACGGAAGGAAGCGTCCCTGCCGGAACAGTCGCGCCATAGGCATATTGCCCAATTGACCGCGCTGCGCAAGCTGTTGCATGGCCGATTGCATTTGTTGCTGCGATTGCGAGAGCCGATCGAGCGCTTCGCGTTCCGGTGGAACGGCGCCGCGCGAGTCGAGTTGCCCCAGGCGCTCCTTGGCATTGCCCATGGATGTGCCGGCCGCGCCGATATTCTGGAGAATACTTGGATCGAGCGACGGAAACAGCTGAAACAGCGATTCGAGCTTTTCATGAAGCGCTTGGGTGCGTTCTTTCAAGCCGTCTTGCCGGTAGGTCAGATCGCGCAATTCCTTCTTGTCCGAGTCTTTGAGCGCCTGGGCGGGTTCGCCCAAGAGCGCGTCCAATTCGGATTTGAGATCTTTGAGACTCTTTTGCGCGCGGTTGGCTTTCGCCTCTTGGTCCGAACTGCGTTTTTTCGCCAGCTCCTTGCGCGCCAGTTCATTGCCCTCCGCGTAACCCGGAAAATCTTTGCTCAGTAACTTCGCAATCAGATTCTTCAGGAGTTGGTTCATGCCGGCTTCATCTAGCATGGTCGCGGCGTTCGGATCGTCGGGTCCTTCGCGGTCGGGGAACAGCTCCGTCAGCCGGCCGAGCTCGTTCTTCGCTTTTTCCAGGAAACGGTCGAGTTTGCCTTTCAGCGCGCTGTCACGCTCGCTTAGAGCTTGTTTATTGATGCCTTCGGTTCCGAGCAAAATGTCCTGCTGCTCGCGCGCAATCTCTTGCAGCTCATTGGCTGAACGGTTCATCTCGCCTTGCATGCGGCCCATACTCGAAGCCATGGCCGAACGCTGGGCATTCTGCAAAGAGGCGACCATGGAAGCCATCTGGTTGAACAGTTCCCGCGCCAGCTGGCGCGCTCCTTCCAAATCGCCCTGCATCAACTTTTTGCGAATTTCATCCAGCGCCGAGAACATTTCGTTGAAGCCCAGCGTTTGCATGTTCTCCATGTTCATAAAATCGTCCGGCATTTGCTGGGCGAGCTGCGACAATCCTTGCTGGAGAGAGGATAACAGCTTCGCCAGCTCGGATAGTTGCTTGAGGATGGAGTCGAGATTCTTATCGCCGCTTTGGAGCTTCTCCAACGAATCCATGAGCCGTTCCTGGCTGCGCGCAAGGTCCTGCGCCGTGGCCGCCATCTCCTGGGTCTTGAGCCGCTTGCCGATATCTTCGGAAAGCAACGACATACGCTCCAGTTCGGAAGAAATTGCATCGTGGGCGTTGAGTTTATCGTCGGCGGATGAGGCCTGCTCTTGTTTCTTCAACAAGTCATCCTTGGTAAATTCGAGGTTTCGTTTGAGCGCTTCGAGATCGCTCCAGGTCGCGAAATCGGATAAGCGGTCTTTTTCCGTCCGCTGCATGACTTCTTCGGTGCGCTTCAACGCATCGGCGAGATTTTGCTCTAGCTTCTTTTCCGTCTCTTTGGCGCGCTCGGCATCTTTGTCGCCGGGCAAGGGCGTTTCGAGATGATCCGCCAAGGAATCCATTATTCGCGCATTGAGCTCGCGGATGAGCTCGGCGACCTGTTGATGTTCGCCGCGCAGATTTTTGAGTCTCAGCCGAAGCGTGCGAGAGATTCCCAGTTTCGGACCGGAGATGGTATCGTTATCCAACGCTTCCAAATGAACGGCGGCTTCATCGCCGTCGCGCAATGCCAATTTGCCCAGATCCCATCTGAACTGGTCGCGCACGATCAATTGTTTGGCCTCGTTTTGTTGCAGCCGGATTTTGTCTTCGCGCTCGCCGGTTTTCGCGACCAGATTCACCTCGCTGATGCCGAAGTCATCACGCGCGCTGTATTCCAGCGTCAGCATCTCATCGCCGTTAACTTCCAAATCTTCGGCGGGACTGAGCAATTCGATGGTCGGAAAGCCGTCCGGTTTGACGCGCAGCTCGTAGGCGATCGGCGCGTTGTGAAAGCCATAGGCGTCTTCGACAGTGATCCGATATTGTTGCGACTGAAACAGAACGAGGTTTGCTTGCAGTTTGCGACCGTCGATTTTCAAAGGCAGTTTCTTGCCGTCGTTCATCACCATTTCGGCCTTGACAATATCTTTGGTCGTGACGGCGTCGAAGCGGAGCGTGGAGCCCTTGAGGCCCTCGATGTTGCCGCCGGATACGGAGACGGAAGCAAGCCCCGTGTAGGCCGGCGGATACAAGGTAAGCTGAACATTCCCGATCTCCGGTGGATCGACGGCTTCGGCAAGGTAAACAGGAGAAGAGAAGGCGCCCGTGGCCGCGCGGTAGCGCAGACTTTTATCCAGGCGGGCCAGCGTTGCGCTGAATTTACCGGCGCCGAGATTTTCCATCGGAATTTTTTCTTCTCCGATGGGCCCGCCCTGCTCATTGGCGCTGCTCCACACGATCAGATCCAAGGCTTTCGGATCGGCGCCGGAAGCGGCGGCCTGAATCGTTACCGTCGCACCGCGCGCGACGCGCAGACCCTTGGGACTGACTTCGATTGCAGTCTGGGACGGAGGGATGTGATCCAGGGGCCGGCTAAGTAAACTGAACGTTTCATCCACCCAGGAAGGGTTGAAAAGCACCATCACCAGCACCGGAGCGAAAACGATACCGAGCAGGCGCAGGCTGCGTTTGACCGGCTGCGTGTCCACCAACTGATCGACTTCGAGGGTCGTCAGTTGTTTGCGTGTTGCGCGCAATAACGCCAGGACCATCGACGCAGAAAAACCGGGCGTCTCTTTGGCATTGGCAACCTGAGGATAAAGCTGCAAGGAATTGATGAGATTGTTACGCAGCTTGGGATATTTTTGCTCTATGTAGAGCGCCGCTCGCTCTTGGGAGAACTTGCGCATTAAGCGCACCAGCGTCCAACCCACGAGCGTAAGCAACACCACGGCAGTCAGAATACTGTAGGCCAAGGGCGCGTAAGGGAAAAACCGCATAATCTCGCGTACCCCTGGGCCGAGCGCAAAGAGAAGTAACGCGCAAACGAAAATGAGGCAGAGCCCTTCGACCCCCTGAAACAGCTTGAGGCGCCGGATAAAGCGCTTAAGAAAGGCCGAGAGTTCTTGGAATTCTTCTTGACCCATGATGGTGAATTCAAGTCATATTATCGCCGATCTGCGGCGGTGTCTATCCCGCGAGCAGGCCGAACCGATGGCTAGCAACCGCTTTTGTCTTATGGTATGGCAACTGAATCCGCAAACGATCACGCCGAGAAAGGATTACCGTATCAGCATGGAGAATGTGGAGACTCAAACGTTAGAATTGCATGAGGGACACGACGACGATTATGACGAAGACGCCGAAGACGGGCTGCCCATGGATGAGAACCATCCGATGTGGCGCTCCGAACGGATCACGCTCAATTCAGTCGGCATCGACATTGGCTCGTCTACCTCGCATTTAATTTTTTCCCGCTTGACCCTGCGCCGTCAGGGAATCGCGCTGTCCAGCCGGTTCGTTGTCGTCAATCGTGAAATCATTCACGAATCGCCAATTTTGCTGACGCCTTACATAGACAAAACAACCATCGACACCAACAAGCTAAACGACTTCATCCATGAGGCCTACAGCAAAGCGGGACTGACGCCCGACGATATCGATACCGGCGCGATGATCGTAACCGGCGAAGCGGCTAAGAAAAAGAATGCCGAAGCTATTGCCGCGCTCGTTTCCGCTCAAGCGGGTAAGTTCGTTTGCGCCACGGCGGGGCACAATTTGGAAGCCATCCTTGCCGCGTACGGCTCGGGGGCCGTGGCGATGACGCACCACGAGGGCGGGGACTTTACCGTTATGAACGTCGACGTCGGCGGCGGCACGTGCAAAATCGCCATCGTTCAGGAGGGCAAGGTGATCGACACTTGCGCTCTCGAGGTCGGCGCGCGACTGTTGGCGATGGATGAAAACAACAAGATCAACCGTCTCGAGGATACGGCGCTTAAAATCGCGAAGCTGGCCGGGATTTCCCTCACCCTCGGCGGCACCATGAGCGAACAGGACAAAGAAAAATTTTCTCAAGTCTTGTGCGACGCGCTTTTTGAGGTGCTGGAGCGGGGGCCGTTATCGCCCCAGGTGCAGGATCTGCTATTGACGCCCAATTTGGAATTCAAAGACCCGATCCACGCCATCATGTTTTCCGGCGGCGTTTCCGAGTTTATTTACGGCTATGAGAAGCGCAACCTGGGCGATCTCGGTATTCAACTCGGTAAACGGGTGCGCCAGCGCGCCAATCGGCTCGCGGGCGGCAATATTCCGCTACGGCCGGCCGATGTGCGCATTCGCGCCACCGTTATCGGGGCGTCGCAGTACACGGTTCAGGTGAGCGGCAATACGATTTATCTGTCCCATCCCGATTTGCTGCCGCTCAGGAACCTTCAGGTGGTCACCCCGGAATTCGAACAAACGGAAACGATTACGGCAGGCGAAATCAAGAATTCAGTCGAAAAGGCGTTGCAGCGCTTCGACATCCTTGACGGCGATCGTGCCGTTGCCTTGGCGCTGCGTTGGGAATTGGGTCCTTCTTATCCACTGATTCGGACGCTGGCTGAGGGGTTGGTTGGAGCGATGAAAGACCACGTGGACAAAGGGCAACCTCTGGTGCTCGTGTTCGATGCCGACATCGCCAAGCTGATGGGCAACATTATTGAGCGCGAGCTCATTCCTGGCGCCGGCATTATCTCTATTGATGGGATCGATCTCAAGGACTTCGATTTTGTCGACATCGGCCAAGAGCTTCCCGACGCAAAGGCGGTTCCGGTGGTGATCAAATCGCTGATCTTTCGCCACACCGAGCATGGACGAGGACACACGCATCACCATCATGACCATCATTAATGGGATCGAGAGGTTCAACACGGACACTACATTGACATTGTTAATAATTTCTAATAGTTCTTTAAAAAATCTTTATTTTACAGGTCGTTAAGAACTATGGAAGCAAGTGGTTGGCAGAACATTCTAGAAATTGTCACCAAACCGGACAATATCCCCATCGTCGGCATGCTTATTCTCGTCATCTTCTTTACCTGGCTCGGGCTGCGCGAAGCATTCAAGCACGATAAATTGACTGAGGAAGGTAAAGCAGACGAGATTCCCAATGAGATGTGGAAGTAATAATAGATGATAAGAGGGTGGCTTGCGGTATTAGCCGTCCTCGTCGGTATAGGATTTTCTTTTGCTGCTGATTCAGCGTCTCCTTTACAGAGCGACAAGCGATGGGACGAGGCGCGCAAACTTCTCACAGATGGCAAAGCGGGAGAGGCGAGATCAGCATTGGAAGATCTCGTCAGGCAATACCCCAAAGAGCCCGATCCTTATCTATTTCTGGCGATAGCGTTGCTGCGTTTACGCGACCCTCAAGCTGCAGAACTCAACATCCGACAGGCACTGGCCTTAAAGCCGGACCACGTCGAAGCGAGAACTCTACTCGCGTGGATCGAATCGGAAATACGCGGCGACTTCGCTTCCGCTATCAAGGAATACGCTGAGGTTGTGCGGCTGCGGCCGGACTTACCGGAGGCTTATAACAACCTTGGGGTCGCGCAAAAACGCAAAGGTGAACTCGATCATGCGGCAGCCAGTTTCAACCGGGCACTGGCGCTTAAGCCGGATTATAGCGCGGCGTTAAGTAATCGCGGCTGGGTCTTCGCGGAGCAGAATAAGTGGCGTGAAGCGCGCCGTGACTTTGAGCAGGCCCTCAAGATCGATCCTGCCGATGATGGCGCGCTTTTTGGGTTATCGCAGGCGCTGCGGGAGATAAGAGACTATGCGGGCGCGCAAAAAGTGCTCGCAAAGTTGGTCTCACGATCACCCAATTTTGTTTATTGGCTTGAATGGGGCCGAATCGGTTTGATACGCTTCTACTGGGTACTGCTTGTGATCGCGATCGCATTTTTTGTCAGGGGACGTTTTACGAAAGCGAGGAATGAAATCAATGGCGGCTGAAGCGACGAAGAAGCGCAAAGGAACGGCTCTTTTAGCCGTTATGAACGAAAACTGTTCAAGCTGCGCCGGGTCGCCCCTGTGCGAGTCCCACTGCCCGGTGGACGGCTGCATCAATCTCCTGTATGAAGAATTGCCTCAAGGCGGGCTCAAGCCCTATCGGGTATTTGTCGATAATGATAAGTGTATCGGCTGTCAGATGTGCTACAGCGACGATCTTACGAAAATTCAACAACATAAGGAAACGGGAGAAATTTATTACGAATATGGAGGGCGCTATTATGATAGCAAGCGCAAGCCCCTGGAGCCGGATGCCGTGCCGAAGCGGTTTCAACTGCAGCTCATCGGCACGGAGTCGGAGGACCGTTTGGACAAAAAGATTTGCCCGTGGGACGCCATCCGGATGTACGACTACGACGAGGGACTGCGCGTATCGGAATATTTTTATGACGTGAATAAGGTCAAAGTTGTAAACGGTGTTTTTGTCATTGACAGCGAAGAGAAAAACCGCATTGAGGAGAAGCAGGAAGAACTGTACGAGTAACGTACCGAACTGACAGCAAATTTTTATGGAACATAAAGTTGAAATCACTGAAACCGTTCTCCGTGACGCGCACCAGTCCTTGCTGGCCACGCGCATGCGCACGGAAGATATGCTTCCGATAGCCGAGAAGCTGGATCGGATGGGGTTCTGGTCGGTAGAGATGTGGGGAGGCGCCACTTTCGATACCTGCCTGCGCTTCCTTAAGGAATGTCCGTGGGAGCGGCTGCGCGCGCTGCGCAAGGCGATGCCCAACACGCGCTTCCAAATGCTCCTGCGCGGGCAGAACATTGTGGGCTACCACAACTATCCCGACGATGTCGTGGATAAATTTGTCGAGCGCGCAGCGGCTAACGGCATCGATGTGTTCAGGATTTTCGACGCCATGAACGATATCCGGAACATGGAAGCGGCGATCAAGGCAGTCAAGAAGACCGGTAAAATCGTGGAGGGATCGATCTGCTACACCATCAGCCCGGTTCATTCGGTGGACTATTTTCTTCGTCGCGCAGAGAAGCTGGCCGAGTTGGAGGTGGACATTCTTTGCATCAAGGACATGGCGGGATTGCTTGCTCCTTATGTGGCCTATGAACTCGTCAAAGGGTTCAAGTCCCGGTTCTCCGTTCCGGTGCATCTCCACTCCCACTGCACCGCCGGGCTGGCTCAGATGAGCTACATCATGGCCGTCGAGGCGGGAGTCGACATCGTGGACACGGCGCTTTCTCCTCTCTCTCAGGGGACCTCGCAGCCGGCGACAGAGGCCGTTGTAGCAGCTCTCAAGGGAACCCCGTACGATACGGGATTGGATCTCAAGCTTCTTGCGGAGGTTGCCGACTATTTTTACGCGATCCGGCCTAACTACGCAGAGTTCGAAAGTCCTATCAATAACCAGGTAAAGGCGGACATCCTGATCTCTCAGATCCCTGGAGGAATGCTTTCGAACCTCGTGGTCCAGATGCGGCAGCAAAAAGCGGAAAGCAAATTGGACGCAGTGCTGGCTGAGGTGCCCGAAGTCAGAAAAGATTTAGGCTATCCGCCGCTGGTGACGCCCACCAGTCAGATCGTCGGCTCCCAGGCTGCTCTCAACGTGATGACCGGCAAGCGCTACGGGGTAGTGGCGATGGAGACAAAGAACTACGTGATGGGACTTTACGGTGAGCCGCCTAAGCCGATCAGCGACGAGATCAAAAAGAAAATTTTGGGAAAGAAAGAGCCGATAACCTGCAGACCGGCCGATCTTCTCGAGCCTGGGTTGGAAAAAGCTCGCAAAGACGTTGGTTCGATGGCGGCAAGCGAAGAGGACGTCCTTTCCTACGCGCTTTTCCCCGACGTCGCGAAGGATTACTTCGTTGGGCGGGATGGACACCAGGCTTCGAAGCCGCCGGACATCAGCGGTCAGCCATCAGTATAAAGCTGGGGCGTTTAAATAGTCAGAATCGTTCAAAACGCTCAAAACGAGTTCGACGCGCAAACTCCGAAACGTCTGACGATTTGAACGACTTGAACTACTGGAACGATTGGAACCATTTAACGGCTGTCAGCCGTTAAATGATCTTATTGAGCGGGTATTCAATGATCCCGACGGCGCCGTTCTGAATCAATTTTGGGATCAGATCGCGCACGATGTTTTCGGCGATCACGCTCTCGATCGAAAACCATTTAACGCCTTTCAACGACGCCGATGGATAGAGCGAGGCGATGGTCGGCGCAGTGATGCTCGGAATCAATTGAACGACCTTGTCTAAATCGGCTTCGGCGACGTTCAACTTGATGCCGACTTTGGCTTCAGCCGAAAGCGCGCCTTGGAGGAGCAGTTTGATCTGTTCGATTTTCGCTCGCTTCCACGGATCTTCCCAGGCTTTTCTGTTGGCAATGAGTTGAGGGCAACTCTCCATTAACTCGGCGATTATTCTTAGGCCGTGAGCGCGAATGGTCGTGCCGGTCTCGGTGACTTCGACAATCGCATCGACCAGGCCTTCGGCAGCTTTAGCCTCCGTGGCGCCCCAGGAAAATTCTACTTCAACCGGAATTTTGCGTTCGGCGAAATAGCGCTTGGTGAAATTGACCATCTCTGTGGCAACCCGTTTGCCTTTAA
>JBGPIK010000147.1:0-14313 GCA_041484845.1 Binatia bacterium
CTTCTGTCCCGGTTGGATCGCCAAGCGCGAGGGAATCTTTGCGAAGTATAACCTCGATGTGGAAATGGTATTGATGCAAGGCGCCTCAATGTATATGCCGGCCTTGGCCAGCGGCAATATCCAGGTCCTTTACGGCGGCGGGACGGCAGTGTCCCGGGCGATCGCGACCGGCGGATTCGACCCCATCGTCATCGCTACCGAGACGCGCTATGTGCCCCTGCGTTTGATGGTGAATGCTTCCATCCAAACCCCCGCCGATTTGAAAGGAAAAAAACTTGGAGCGGGACGAGCCGGGCTCGACGAATATGCAACCATCCTGTATTTGGAAAAAGTTGGCCTGACACCCGGCAAGGACGTCCAGATCGTTTATCTCGCCGGCGGCGTACCGAATCGCGCCGCAGCCATGAAGCAAGGCCTCATCGACGGTGTAGCGGTAAATCCGCCGAATGAATACGAGCTCGAGAAGGCCGGTTTTCGCGAGCTTGCCAATTTCCTCGATCTCAAAATGCCTTATGCCGGCGTGCCGCACACGGTGAGCAAAGCTTTTCGAGACCGAAACCGAAAAACGGTCGAAGACTACATGACGGCTGTAATCGAGGGCATGCAAATCTTCCGGACTAACAAAGCGACGGCGTTCAAAGCGATTATTGAATTGACCCGCCAAAAAGACCCCGTGCTGCTGGAGCGAACCTACGAATCTTATTCGAAACAATACGACGCCATTGGCGGCGTGCCCATACCCTGGGAATCCGGCATCGAAAGCATGATCACAGGCTTTCATGAGCGCTTTAATCCCCAGGGCATTAAAAACCACGATGCGAAACCTTTTCTCGATCCATCCTTCGTGCAGAAAGCGGTCGAGCGTTTGAAGCTGGGCAAAAAGTAGCGTCAAGAAGATGAGCAAGCGGGCCGCCATTTTGTTCTCTGTGCTCGTACTTCAACTGCAACTCCTCCCCGCTTGGGCGCAGCAAAACTTAAAGCGAGTGGAGCAGGCGAAGAAAGAAGGAGAAGTGGTCTGGTATTCCAATCTGGCGTTGGATCGCGGCAATGCCATCGCTCAGGGATTCATGAAACTCTATCCGGCGATCAAAGTGAATTATTTTCGCGCCAACGCGCCGCAACTCGCCAACCGCGTGCTCACCGAGGGACAGGCCGGCAAGACGCAAATGGACGCGCTGCTCATCTCGTTCTTTTTTCTCGATCAATTGATCGACGCCGGTCTGCTGGAGCCTTACTGCTCACCGGAACGCGACGCTTTTCCCGCCGAGTTTAAGGACAAAGAGTGCCTCTGGACCCTGATCAATGCCAACACGCACGTCATGGGGTACAACACGCAATTGGTGCAGAAAAGCGAAGCGCCGAAACATTACTCCGATCTGCTCAACTCCAAGTGGATAGGTAAGATGGTCCTTGACGATGAGGCTTACCGCTGGTTTGCCTATACCTTGGATAAGATGGGCGAAGACAAGGGGCTTGCGCTTATGAAGCGGCTCGCCGCCCAAAAACCGCAATTCCGCCATGGCGATACGCTGACGGCGCAACTCTTGGCCGCCGGCGAATTTTCCATCTGCATTGTCTGTTACGGCTATCGGCTCGAATTGATGAAAAGCAAGGGCGCGCCGGTGGATTGGAACGCCGATGAGCCGATGACCATCAGCGGCTCGACGATGTCTCTGGCAAGACGAAGCGTTCATCCCAATGCGGCCCGGCTGCTTGTGGATTATGTTTTGTCGAAACAAGGCCAGACGTACCTCGCCTCATTTCTGACCGTGCCGGGGCGGAAAGACGTACCGCCTATAGCGCCCCGCTTGATTCAGGGCCTAAAGCTTCACCCCATTAAAATCGAGCTATCGAAGGGGCTGAACGCGCGCCGGGATCAGTTCCTGCAAATTTTTAAACAGGAATAGTTCCCATTATTCACGGTTAGAGGACAAACGATGACACTGTGTCAATCGAGGGGTGAACCGAAAATGCAAAGGGCAAAGCGCTAAGCGTAATTGAGCGAATGCTTCTGAAAGGCTCCTTGCTCCCTGCTCCCTCCGCTATGCAAAAAGGCACAGGCCCATTGCCTCGCTCTGGAGGGCGCGCCCCTCGATCGCTCTCATGCGTGAATAATTCGGACTAGGAGTCTGTCGGAGTAATCGAAATATGCCTGTTTTGGGGGGTACCAAAACCATTACCCGGGACGAGATCATTGATCCTGAGCCAAATGTGAAAGAAATATTTTTTGCTCAACTAATTCTCCGACAGGCTCCTAGGAGGTTCTCTGATTATGGATGCCATCACCCGCGAAGTTGTCCGCTCGTCGCTGCTGGCCTATGCGGACGAAATGACCAAGAATTTTTGGCGCAGCTCTTACGGCGTCATGAATTACGAAGTTCGGGACTTCGCCGTGGGCTTCGTCGATCCGCAGGGCAGAATCGTCGTCCAATCCAGGTTCACTCACCCTGCCTTCACCGCCGACTTTGGCTATGTGGTCAGAGACGCGGTGGCCGAGCAAGATGAAATCAATCCGGGCGACGTCATTATCTCGAACGATCCTGATTCTCAAGGCCAGCATCTCAACAACGTCGTCGTGATTATGCCGGTCTACTTCGATCAGGCGCTGGTAGCCTATTCGTGTGTCCGGGCCCATTGGCAGGATATCGGCGGTGCAACCGTCGGCTCCAGCGGGACCAGGACGACCGACATTTTTCAGGAAGGGCTGCAACTTAAAGCGATCAAAATCTATGACCGAGGCGTTCCCAACAAGGAAGTCTTAAAAATCATCCGCAGCAACTCCCGTTTCCCGGACATCACACTGGGAGATTTCAACGCTCAGATCGCCGCCTGTAAGCTGGGCGAAAGACGTCTTTGCGCGCTCCTCGCCAAGTACGGCGTCAGCGATGTGACGACGGCTATTCATGAAGGTTGGGATATGTCGGAGAAAGCGGCGCGCGCCGCGCTGCGCGAAATACCCAACGGCGAGTATCTGGCGGAATCCTTCCTGGATAATGACGGCGTTGAGTTGGACCGCCCGGTCCCTATCAAGGTACGGATAAAAGTCGAAGATGAAAAAATGATCATCGACTTTTCCGAAATCGCCGACCAAACCCGGGGGCCGATTAACAGCGGTTATTTTGGCGGCGCCCTGAACGTCGGCCGGATCGCGTTTAAATGTTTAACCACGCCGCGTTTGCCGTCGGACGAAGGATGCTTCCGGCCCGTTGACATCATTTGCCCGAAAGGAAAAATACTGAATGCCCGTCCGCCCGCGCCCTTGGGGCATTGGTCCGTTCCCTTCCCAACGATTTTAGACACGATCTTCAAGGCCCTATCGGCGGCAATCCCGCAGCGCATTCCGGCTTCGACGCGAGGAGACGCGCGCGGCGTCGGCGTCAGCGGTTTTGACGCTGCGAAGAGAAAGTTTTTTCACATCAGTCCGCCGCACATGGGCGGCCATGGGGCGCGCCCGAGCGCCGACGGTCCGGCGCCCAAATGCGCCATCCAGCAAGGGGATGAACATGCCGTACCCATTGAGATATGCGAAATCAAGTCACCGATTTTGTTCGACTCAATACGTTTGCGTCAGGATTCGGGCGGCGCTGGAAAATACCGTGGTGGGCTCGGCATCGAAGCGGTTTTCGGTATGGAAATCGAAGGTCGCTTGAGGAATATGATGATTCGCTCGCAGTGCTTACCGTGGGGCGTCCAGGGTGGCAAACATGGGGCGGCTAACGAAGCCTACGTTATCAAACCTGATGGACCTGAAGAAAAGCTTCCGCGGGCGACGGATTTTCCCTTACCCAAAGGATGGAAAGTCAGATTGAGAACGGGCGGAGGTGGTGGATATGGCAATCCGTTGGAACGAAACGAAGCAGAAGTCCTGCAAGACGTAGTCAACGGCTATGTTTCATTACTATCCGCTGAACGCGACTACGGCGTCGTGATCGATCCGCTTCGTTTGACACTCGATCACGATGCCACCTCGAGAAAGCGCGAAGAAATGAGAGGCGTACACGGCGAATGATACGCATTGCGACAGATGTCGGCGGTACCTTTACCGACCTGGTTGCTTTTAATGAGCAGACCAAGCGCCTGACGGCGACCAAAGCCTCGACCTCGCTCGACGTGATCGGCGGTCTCATTGAAACCATTGCTAAGAGTCGCATCCCTTTGGCGTCGGTAGACTTTTTTCTTCATGGCAGCACCATCGCGATCAACACCGTCATCGAGCGCAAAGGCGCCAAAACAGCTTTACTGACGACTCAAGGATTTGAAGATATCATCGAAATTGGTAGAGGAAACATACCGAATTCATTTGATCTTCTTTTCTCTACCCCCGCGCCGCTTATACCTGCGGGCCTGCGTATTGGGATTGTCGAGCGTACGCTTCACACCGGCGCCATTCACCGTCCTCTGGATGTAACCGACGCTCGCGCAAAAGTCCGCTGGCTCTTGGAGAATGGAGTCCAGGCGATCGCCGTATGCTTGCTGCATTCCTATGCTAATCCCGAGCACGAAATCTTGTTGGAGAAAATCATCAGGGAACTGGACCCGAACTGTTTTGCATCGATTTCGAGCCGTATTCTGCGCCAGTATAGAGAATACGAGCGCTCATCCACGGCGATTCTAAACGGCTACATCGGGCCCAAAGTCAGCCTCTATCTTGACAATCTGAAGTCCCATTTGTCCGAGAACGGTTTTCACGGCCACGCGCTGATCATGCAGTCGAACGGCGGCACCATGCCGATCGATGTCGCCGGAGATCAGCCCTGCCGCACTATGGAATCCGGACCCGTGGGTGGAACGATCGGAACTGCGCATCTGGCCCGAAGCCTGGGATTTGACAACGCCATCGCCTTCGATATGGGCGGCACCACGGCAAAAGTCAGCACCATTCAGAAAGGGGACGTTACTTTAACCGACGGCTACACGATCGGCGAGTACGGACACGGCTTTCCGCTTCAACTGCCTGTGGTCGACATCCTGGAAGTCGGCTCCGGCGGTGGAAGCATCGCGGGATTGGATGAAACCGGAGCCCTGAAGGTGGGGCCGCAAAGTGCCGGCGCGATTCCCGGTCCGGCCTGCTATCGGCAAGGCAATGTTCGTCCGACGGTGACTGACGCGGACTTGGTTCTCGGCCGGTTGAATCCGAATTATTTTTTGGGCGGCGAGATCCAGTTAGGCTTGGGGGAGGCACGGCAGGCGATCCAAAAATCGGTTGCGGAAGCATTGGGCTTGGACTTGGTCCACGCGGCCCACGGCATCGTTAAGGTCGCCGACACCAATATGGCCCACGCCGTGGGTGTCATGACGGTCGAGAGAGGTTACGATCCGCGCGAATTTGTCATGGTCGCTTACGGCGGCGCCGGGCCTTGTCACGCTGCCTCGGTGGCGAAAGAGCTCGGCATAAAAAGAATTGTGATTCCCTGTCTGCCGGGAAATTTTTCTGCGTTTGGAATGCTCTTCGCAGATTTTAAGCACGAGTATGTGTTGAGTTATGTGGAGTCGCTGACTCACGTCGATGCGCGTGAGTTGGAAGCAGCTTACACCGCTATGGAGCGACAAGCTTTAGACGAGATCCAGCGCGAGGGCTTTGGACTTAACGATATCCTGTTAAAGCGACAAGTGGAAATGCGCTACGAGGGACAGGAGTTTACGCTTGTCGTGCCGTTTGCAGATAAGCCCATCGACGATCACGCTAAGACAAACATCAAAAACCATTTCGATGCCGCTTATGACATCCGTTACGGACACTCTTTTCCAACGTCCGGAGGGGAGATTGTCAGTCTACGACTGGAAATCTATGGCCTATTGGAAAAGCCCGAGTTGACCCGCATGATCCTTGAGGACACGCAAAGAAAAGAGGGTCCGACGGCGGAAAGAGACGTTTATTTCGAGAATCTAGGTTTCACGCGCTGCAAAATTTTCCGCCGCATGAATTTGACCGAAGAGTCGAAAATCGTTGGGCCGGCGATCATCGAAGAGCCGGCTTCAACTACGGTTGTTCATCCGGGAGACGTCCTCACCGTGGACAAAATAGGAAACTTGCTCATCGATTTGAAAGCCGATTAGGCTTTACGCTCCCCCCGTAATCGGCGCGGAACTAATGTGGCGTCTCAGAAGTTCATTTAAATACTTCAAACGATGACAGCGGCTGAACTCCAACTCAAATCCCCCTCTGTCCCCCTTTTTCAAAAGGGGGAATTTACTCCGTCGGACTCTAACCCCTCTTTGGAAAAGAGGGGAAGGGGAGATTTTTGGGCGGATTGAGACGTAAATTATGTGGCGGATTTCTGAGACAGGACACTAGGCTCGCTACTTCTTAAACATTCCGAGTCAAGCCAAGGGATTCTTGCAGATCACGTTGACCAACGCCTGGCGTCTTTCTTCCTTTACGGCCTTCAGCGCCCGTTGTAATGCATCGGGAAGTTCCGCCGGTTCCTCGACCCGCGCGGCGTACGCCCCGCACGCTTGCGCCGTCAGCTCGAAGTGCGGCGACGGACTCAGATCGGTGCCGGGAAAGTTCCGCGTCTTCTGCGCGACCCCATCGGGATAAAGCCCCCGGGCCGCAGCGATGGTCGCGTTCCATGCCTGGTTATTGTAGACGACCGTAAGAAAAGGAATGCGGTATTTTTGCGCCGTAAAGTGACAAGCCGTCGGCGCGCAAAACATGTAGGAGCCGTCTCCCACCGCCGCGATAACGGTTGCATCGGGCGCGCCAAGCTTGGCTCCGATGGCGGCGCCGACCCCCCATCCTAGGTGGCCAGCGGGGGGCGTGCTGAACTGAGACCCCGCACGATTCAATCGAATGACCTCCGCAAGACGCGACGTCACCGTCTCATTAAAAATGATGGTCTTGTCATCCATGAGGTCGCCGATGCATTGTGACAGCCACATCGGGCTTATCGGCTTTTGATCTTTGACCGCGGCGACATTCGCTTCCATTTCACGAATCATCGCACGGTGTTCGGCTTCGACCTTTTTCCGCCGCTCCTCGATTTTGTTCTTGGACCCAGAGCCCGCCGCCAATTTACCTTTAATAATGGAATTTAAAACCGGCAGCGCGATCTCGGAACATGCAGTCACCGGCAAATCGGCGGAAAAGCCCCAGCCCGGAATCGACGTGAATAGCGGGTCGCGCTCGAGGTGGATGATCGTGACATCGGGCCTGAGCGCGTCGCGCCGCGGCGGTTCCCATGGCACGTCGATGTCCATGAAAAAAAGCACGTCGGCATTTTTTGCATATTTGAGCGTCTGTGTGCCGACGTACAGAGGATGGTCGGTCGGGAAGTTCACGTAATTGGGAGTCTGGACGACGGGAATCGAAAGCAACTCGGCAAATTCAATCAAGTGCGCTACGGCTTCGGGATTGCGTCCAAGATACTTGGTCACGACGAGCGGATTCTCCGCCTCGATCAACAGCTCGGCGATTTTTTCGAGCGCTGCCGGATCGGCGTGAATCTTGGTCGCCGGCTCTAAAGAACCCGAGATCACTCGAGTGCATTCCAAGGCTTCGCACAACCACTCGCGCGGCAAGGTTAAATAAACGGGGCCGCGGGGCTCGCTCATGGCGATCTTATACGCCCGCGCAACCACCGCTGGAAGATTCTGATTCGTTCTCAGCTCATAGTCCCATTTGACGAATTCGCGGATGATACTCCCCTGATCGCGCGATTCCTGGCGCCAGTGAATGTTCTGGCTCTTGCCGCCCGGCAACTCCCCTTCCGTAATCGGCGTTCTCCCCGCAAGCAAAAAAACGGGAACGTTAGACGATTGGGCATTAATAATGCCGCCGAGCGCATTCGCCGTCCCTGGAAGGGTGTGGACTAACACCATTTGCGGTTTTTGCGTGACGTTGTAATAACCGTGCGCCATGGAGACCGCCGCCAACTCGTGCGGCACGACGATAGGCTGGATATCGTTGGGGTCTTCTCTGGCCGTTTTGGCTAGCGCTTCGATAATTGGTCCGTGATCCGTGCCGGTGTTGGCGAATAGATAGCGAACAACCCCCAGCGCGCGCACCTGCGCCAAGAAAGCCTCGGCGCCGCTGGTAACGGGAACGGTCGTGTTTGTTTCTATCATGGGGACTTCTCCTGTTTAGTTGGGATGTGCCGATCGAGCAAGGGAGGAAGGTTCCGACCTCCGACCGCTAATCTCTGACCTCTAATCTCTTAACTTCGCTGCGCTCCCGCGCTGAGCGCATATCACGCTTGTGCCGTCTTGGAAAACTGGATCAACTGTGGCAGGAGCGGTGCGAATTTTCAACGATGCAACGTAGGTCTCCACGGGAGTTGTCACCAAAATGGCTATTGATCATTTTTCTTGTTCCTGCCCGTTTTCTCTTTGTGATATGAGTCACTAGCAGATTGCTGAAAGACTCTGTTTGCAGGCTGCTCAAAAAGATCTCAGAGGCGAGGCGCGCGAAAAATCGATCCTTCGGCTTCGCTCAGGACAGGCTCCCGACAGCCATTTAGTGTAGGATGGGTGGAGCGAAGCGATACCCATCGGTCATTTACCTTGGTGCGAGATGATTTCGCGCAACGAAGCATATGAGTCTTTTTCAGCAGCCTGACAGGGATTGATTAGCGTCACGCCAACCAGGCGCAAACTGAGGTCGGAGAGTAGAAGCCAGAGATCGAGAGAAGTTTTTCTTTTTATCGAACCCTTTGGCTACTGAACGGCGAACCATTGAAACGAGCAAGAACAAAGTACGTGCTTTCTCATGAGGGACAATATGCAGCTTGAAATGGCGGAGTTTCCGGTGCGTGAGATTCGCCTGGGTAAGGCGTCTCGCTATGAAGCCGGAGTGTTGGAGGTCGATCAAGAGGGTTTGATAGCTCTCATTCTGCAGGACGAAAGGATACGGGAGGCTACGTTAGCAGTGACCGCTCCGGGCGAAAAGGTTCGGATCACCGGCGTCCGGGACATTGTTGAGCCCCGGGTGAAGGTAAAGGGGGAGGGTCAAGTTTTTCCCGGCACGCTAAGCCCTGTCGCGCCCGCAGGTGAAGGCCGCACACACCGGCTCTCCGGTATGGCAGTAGTCGCAGCCGTTGAATACGAAGGATTGATACGCTCCGGCTCGGGAGCCGAATGTTGGGCTATTCTCGACATGTGGGGTCCAGGCGCCGAGGCTTCGCGCTTCAGTTCTTTGGTAAACCTGGTTTTAGTATTGCGGCTTGCCAAGGGCCTTGCCGAGATTGACGCTCACACCGCGATCCAGACAGCGGAATATCGCACAGCCAAACTGCTGGCCGAAACAACCATAGGAGTCCGAGCCGAAAAAGAACAGTGCTACGATCTGACAAACGGCAACTCATCGTTACCCAAGGTCGTGCTGATTCAGGGTTGCCACACGGATGCGCATCATTCCCACTCGCGCTTAACCTACTATGGCCTTTGCGTGCGTGACTCCCTGGCGACTTTTCTGCATCCCAACGAAATGCTCGACGGCGCTTTGGGCACCAACGCGACTCAGGGCATTGGCCATCATCCAAGCACGTGGGATTGGCAAAACCACCCATTGGTATTTGGCCTTTACCGGGAGCACTCCAAGCGTTTCAACTTTGCCGGCGTCATTCTCGAGCGCATTCGTTTTCTCACTCACCAGGGCAAAGAAGTGATCGCCGAAAATACCGCGAGACTGGCATCCACGCTTGGCGCTGACGGCGCTTTAATCACGTGGGTCGGCGGCGGCAATGCCTTTGTGGATGTGATGCTCACCATCGCGGCCTGTGAGCGACAGGGAATCAAAACCGTGCTCGTCGGTTACGAATACGGGGGGAAAGACGGAATCGATACTCCTCTATTGTATTACACTCCGGAGGCCGATGCCGTCGTGAGCACCGGTAGCCGCAACCGCGGCATCGATTTGCCCGCGCCCGACCGATTGATCGGTCCGTATGAGGATATTCGGATATTGAACTATCCCGGGGCGCCGATCGTGCCAGCGCGGAGCGCATTCAGCCTGGACGCCTTGGACATGATCATTGGCGGAATCGATCTCTGGGGGATGCAACGCTTCACTTACATGGCCTGTTAATGCGCTCCGAAAAAACATGAGCAGGAACTACCCCGCTGCAAGTTGCGGGGTATCAGAACTCGGCGATGAGATTTGTCCCAAACGCGTCACCCCCGAATGTGTTAATCGTGAGATGGCTTAGAAATGCCTTAATTTTCTTGTATAACGGCTCAGCGCCATGACTTAGGCAAAGACCGAGAGATCAAGAACGTGGATCCGTACCTACTCGCAGCAATCGAAGAGGCTAAGCGCGGCTTGTCCGAGGGCGGCATTCCCATCGGCTCCGTCATCGTGAATTCAGGCGCCATCGTCGGCCGTGGTCACAACCGTCGCGTCCAGAGGGGCAGCACCATCCTCCACGGCGAAATGGATGCGATCGAGAACGCGGGGCGTCGTTCCGCCTCCTTCTACCGTGCGTCCACTCTCTACACCACGCTTTCACCCTGCTCCATGTGCAGCGGCGCGATCCTGCTCTACGGCATCCTACGGATCGTCATCGGCGAGAACCAGTCCTTCATGGGCGAGGAACAATGGCTCTCGAGCCGCGGCGTTCAGATCCAGGTCGTCCAGGACCAACGCTGCATCCAGCTCATGCGCGAGTTTGTTCAGAGTCACCCCTCCCTCTGGGCCGAGGACATCGGGGAGTGACCAGTGCGTCGGTCATTCACGTCCCATCACCGCGTACACCACGTGAGGGAGGCCAGGGTCAGGCTTTTAACTCTGGATAATCTTTGCAACAGGGGAATTTCCCAAGCCGAACCCGCGCAACGCGCCGTGCACCATCGTAGCGTTTCCTCTATTTTTTGTAGAGCTGATCCAGGAAACCGGATTTCTGAATCTCGTCGATTAAAGTTAAGTCCCAATTGTCTTTTTCCGTAAGACGCTGGGCCTGCGGGTAATCCAGGGCGACTAGGTCCAGTAACGCTCGAACGGCCTCGGGTTGGGGCCGAAGACTAGGGTCAACGCGCATTGAAATTTCCTCGTAAAGATTGGCCATGATGCCCAAATCCGGATTGCGTACATACTTGGAAAAAATCTTGAGGCTTTCTTCCTTGTGCGATTTTAGATAGTGAATCCCTTCCATATAGGCTTTCAAGAATCGCACCACAACCGGCCGATTTTTCTGCAAATACGCTGCGGTTGTGTTCAAACCGCCGCCGACATTCGCCACGTCGATTTTGGCGAGAATCTTCATGCCCATTCGCTCCGCGATCAGGTCCGACGGGGGCGTAAACATCGTCGCGTGAATCAGGCCATTCGATAAGGCCGCCACGCGCGCGCCTGGACCTCCATCGCCAACGGTAATGAAAGTAACCTCTTTATTCGCATCCATTCCGTTCTCCCGGAGAATTTTAACCAGCCGCGCGTAGGCGGCGTCGCGTCCGGGAGTGATGCCGAGGGTCTTTCCCTTCAGATCGTGAATGCTCTTGATGCTAGGCTGCGTTACAACGGAATAGCCCGTCGTGTTCGTCGTCACCCCAACCCGCGTGAGCGCCGCTCCCTGCAAGAGCGCGATGGTTACCCCAAGGTCAGACCCGAGAACAAAATCGACGCTGCCGCCGATGAGAGCCGAAACGCTTCGAGATCCGCCGCGGAGGTAAATTAGCTGAACGTCCAAACCCTGTTTCTTCCAGATGCCGGTGTCGGAAGTCACCCATGATGGCGCGAATCCCGTTGCCAGCGAGGGATATCCGACTCTGACAGCTTCCGCCGCTCGCAGCGGAAAAACGTGAACAAAAGACGCAAGAATGACGGCAGAGATTTTTATCCAACGCCCCACGTCGTACCTCACGGTTGAAAAGCGCATGACGGTCTCGCGTACCGGGTTCAAATCGCAGTCGTTCGAGCGATCATCGCAACGTCTCGAACAAGTGAACTGATTTGAACGACTTCCCTGCCCTATTTATTCGCCGCCAGTGATTTCATGATTGAAAAATCGAAAAACTTATCGCGCTGGACCTTCTTTTCCGTTCCGATCGTCTTCAACTCAAAATCCAAAACTTTTTCCTGATAGTCTTGCGCAATCAAACCGTTGGAGACGAAAGCCGAAACATTCCCTTCATAAGTCCGCTCGGCGAGTTCGCGCGGCACGCCCATCGCTTTCATCATGGATCTGAGCGCGCGCTCACGATCGCTCTTAAAGAGCCTTAAACCGTTGAGCGTCGCGCGCAAAAACCGCTTCGCCGTACCAGGCCTCTTGGTGAGAAAGGCCTCCGTCGCGCTGACCCCCCCTTGCAAGGCCCCCACTTCGTTTTCAAAAGAAAAAAGTTCGCGAAAACCCGCGTCGCGCGCAATAAAATTTGCCGGGGGCGTTAGCACCGCCCCGTCAATCGCGCCACCTCGCATGGCCTGGAGCACGACGTCGGTGGTTCCAATATAAATGATCAGAGTGTCTTTCTGCCAACGGACGCCGTTTTTTTCCAGAACATTTTTCAGCAACCGATCACTCGTGCTGCCCGGCGTGCTGCTGCCGATCTTCGCGCCCTTTAGATCCGCAAAGCTGCGAATCTCCTTTTTCACATAAAGACTATATGTCGGCTTATCATTGAACACCATGACAACTTTCAGAGGCGCTCCCTGGAGAAAGGCCGCCAGCACCGTCGGTCCGGTAGCCTGACTGACATCGATGTCGCCGCCGAGCATGGCCTGGATACCCGCTCCTGTTTTCAATATGAGTTGTCTCACCTTCAGCCCCTCCCGCGCGTAAAAGCCTTCGTCCTCGGCGATTTGAAAAGGCATGGAGCTCGGCGAGTTCCCCGGAATATGAACACGCACTATAGATTGCGCATCTTGCGCCGAGGCTTGCGTTAACGTCATGCTGAGATTAAAGAGAATAAACAAAACACATACGGATAGGCCTGAGCGTCCAGCCAGTGCCGTCATATGGGCGTGATTCATCATTGCCGTTGCTAACACCGGTTGGATCAGGAGTCAAATTTGCCGTTCAGCGAATCAAGGGGTGATTTGACAGCATCCGTCATGATCAAATAGATTCTCACCGACTGACCAAGAAGGAGGCTCTACATGAGCGATCCAACACCGCGATCCGACGCCGCCTCTTCCCAGACGCCTTCCCCCCGCCGCAACGGCCGTCCGATGCGCGTTGGTGGCGGACCTCCCAACTATGTCGAGAATGCCTCGGCGACGGTCGCGCAACCGTTGAAGGGAATCACGACGGATGGAACCGCCATTCTCGGCTTGTTTCGCATTGAGAAAACCGGCGTGTCCACCCAGTCCATTCGTGAAGCGGCTGAAGCCTTTCTCGGTTCGTTGAACGGTGAGCAACGCGCCAAGACACTTTTTCCGATCGAGACGGTCGAATGGCGCAAATGGAGCAATATTCATCGCACGATTATGCGCCACGGCATGCCGTTTTTTGAGATGACCGATCAGCAGCTCGATCGCGCTTTTGCTCTATTGAAAGAAAGCTTGAGTCCACAGGGATTCGACACGGCGCACGATATCATGCGGCTCAATGAAACCGTCATGGAGATAACCGGCAAACTCGACGAATTCGGCGAAGATCTCTACTGGCTCAGCATCATGGGAGCCCCATCCGCCAGTGAGCCATGGGGCTGGCAGATCGATGGCCACCATCTGAACATCAACTATTTCGTGCTCGGCGACCAAGTCGTGATGACGCCCGCGTTCCTGGGTTCCGAGCCGGTCTTTGCCCAAATCGGTAAGTACGCCGGCACGAGAGTCTTTAAAGCCGAAGAGGAACGAGGGCTCGCGGTCATCCGCTCGCTGTCCGCGGAGCAACGCCATAAGGCGGTCATCTCAGCGGACCTGCCGCGCGATCTCTTTACGACGGCCTTCCGCGATAATCTCGAGATTCCCTATGAGGGCATTGGCTATGACGAATTAACGACGGCACAGCATGATCTCTTGCTTCGTCTCGTCGACGTTCATATCGGACGCCTCCGACCCGGCCACGCTCAGTTGAAAATGGCGGAAGTGAAGCGCCATCTTCGCGATACCTATTTCTCGTGGAGAGGCGGCGTAAAAGTAGATAGTGTTTTTTACTACCGCATTCACAGCCCGGTGTTCATCGTCGAATTCGATCATCAGGCGGGCCAGGCATTTCCTCAGTACAAAGAGCACTACAAGGACCACATTCACGTGATCGTACGGACGCCGAATGGCAACGATTATGGCAAGGACCTGCTACGGCAGCACTACGAGCAGGCAAAGCACCATGCACACGGGTGAGACGGCACCCCCTACTGAAGCTTGCGCATATGTCTGATCTCGCCCGTCCAAGGCTCGTTGTTGTTCGTTTGAACCCCATCGCACCATCGAATAACCTC
>JBGPIK010000148.1:0-14235 GCA_041484845.1 Binatia bacterium
CGCCAAGCAAGCGTTGGCTTTCGCGACGGGCGAGAAGAGCCACGGCTGCGTTGTTCATATTCCTGAAGAAATCAACGTGAAGGCGATCCGGGAAAAGGTGGAGATGTCGCAAAGCGAGTTTTCCCGCATGTTCGGATTCAGTAAGCGCACGCTTGAGCATTGGGAACACGGACGGCGCGTGCCCACGGGTCCAGCGCGAGCTTTCCTCACCGTTATAGCCCGTGAGCCGGAGGCGGTGCGCCGTGCGCTCGCCGACGAATCAAGAACTGTGATTTAGGATTCTCTCTCAGGCTGTGGCGAACGCCGTCGATCAACAACCGTCTGATCGTTACAAGCGGTCTCTGGCGCGTGTATTGAGTATTGGGTCTGACATGGGTATTAGATCTGACATAACAATCATTACAATCCTTGTGACTGGAATCTGAGATCCTTGTTTTTCGCGCCGCAAACAACCGCCTGCCAGGGTTAGAGGATTTTCATATCCCAGGGCGTGCATATTTTCGTCAGGTTTCATCTTCCACGCGGGATTTTTCGCCGCGCCTATCAAGAATCGTGGATCGTGTTTGAGAGCGTCGCTCACGACAAGGATGAATTATGAACAATGAGAGATGAAAAGAGGAATAACATGAAGTCGAGCATCGCCCTTATGCGTCGCGCCGGAATGCGACGGTGGACCTCTTAGAGCCCCGGCTGCATCCCCCGCTCCTTGTAGGCCTCGGGCGAGAACAGAAGTCGCAGGAGCGCCTTGGCGGCCTCGGGCTCCTTGGAGCGCGCGAACAGGAAACCCACCAGAGCCGTCGGAGTCGAAATCTCCCGCGGCAGCGGGCCGACGACTTCGACGCCGGGCTCGGTGATGATCTCGCTGATGTAGGTTACCGCGGCTCGACTGACGCGCAATGGTCAGCAAATTAATTCCTTTCGTGATTTCGAAAATTATCGAATCCACGCTTTCCTCCCGTTTCCTCTGATCCGTCATTTGCCTTGACTCCTCTTTTCCGTTTGTCCTATTGTGACTTGCAAACACAGGGGTAGACTTCCGGTCGCACCCGTTTGTAATTTGACAGATCTGGAGTTCACGATGGCGCGAGAGATAAAACTTGACCCTAATGTCGGCTGGCCTTCGGGAGTTCGTCTGCCCGTTGTCCTTACATTTGAGCATCAGTCGGGGGAAGGAGCGCCCCTGTTTCCCGGCGAGAGGCCGAACTATATGGTCGGTGGCGCGATGCAGTACGGTGCGAGGCGCGGCATCTGGAACATCCTTGAGCTTCTCGACAAATACCAAATCAAGGCAACTTTTTTCGTCGTCGGCACGTCGGTGTTTCCGACTATGTCGGGCTATCCGCCGACCGCTACGATCGCGGCTCTGAGCTACCGGACCGCGGAATATATTTTGCGGCAGAAGCACTGGTTTGCGTAATCCGGTTCAGATTCTTTCTCAATCGCTTTGAACTGTTTAAACGATTCATCCTCCCGCCTCTTGAGCCGTTTGAACTTTTGAACCTTGAACCTTTGAACCCGGATTCCGCAGTTGAGATTGAGGATGTCCGCGATGTAGGCCCGGAGCGGCCGAGCGCTTTACGCTGCTTCCAAGCGCGGAATCCGGGATAATCGTGCCGAGTCGGTCGAAGAACTTGACGCCGAGCCGGCGCTTCAGCTAGTGTCTCAAACCATTCAGAGGTTCGCCGATGAAGATTGGCACACGAGTCGTTGTCTTCCTCGCCCTATTTGCACCCAGCGCCGCTGTCGATTCAAACGCACAGCTGTCTAAAATTACGACCTCATACGTTTCCGACTCTGCGGCTGTGTTGCCGCTCTGGCTTGGCAAAGAGGCGGGCATTTTCGCGCGCAATGGCTTGGACGTGCAGGCCGTGCGGGTGCACGCAGCGGTAGGGATCATGGCTCTCCTGTCCGGCGAACTGCAATTCGTCATGGTGGCGGGCCCGGTGGTGGTAGACAGCGCGCTGCGCGGCTCGAATGCCGTTTATGTCGCCGGCGGCATGTCAACCCTCGATTTCGTGCTGATCACCCGGCCCGAGATCAAGACCCCCGAACAACTCAAAGGCGGCACTGTCGGTTTGTCGGCATTCAGAGGCGCTAATCCCGCCGCGACCCGTTTCGCCTTGCAGAAGCTTGGGCTTGGACCAAAGGACGTGTCGCTCATCGTGATCGGCGGCACCAGCGAAAGGATCGCCAGCCTGCGCTTGGGAAAAATTCAAGCGACGCTTTTCAGCCCGCCGCAAAATATCACCGCGCAGCGCGAAGGCTTCAACGCCCTGGCGGATGTGGCGGAGTTAGGGCTGCCGTTCGTGCATACCGGCCTAGCGACAACGCGCGGCTTCATTCGCGACAACCCGGAGATCGTGCGGCGCTACGTCAGATCGCACCTCGAGGCGATTGCCTTGATGAAGACGGACCGCGAGGCTGCGATCAAAGCGCTGGGGAAATACCTGGGGCAAATCAAGGACCGCGATGTTCTCGTGAAATCCTATGAGGCCGCGGCGCCCGACAACAGAATTTCGCGCAAACAATACCCCAGCTTGGCCGGCCTTCAGACGGTCCTCAACCTAGTGTCCGAAGACACTCCCAAGGCGAAGAGCGCGAAGCCGGAGGATTTTGTCGATAATCGCTTCCTCAAGGAATTGGATGACCGCGGCTTCATCGATGATCTTTACAAGGGCAAGCCGCGATGAATCTTTTGAACTACTTCATTTTTTTGAGCGCCCTGAGTTTCTTAAAACGACTTGAACGCTTTGAACTGCTGGAACGTCTGGAACGAGTGTTTTCTTATTCCATGAAGCAGCGAATTCTCACGCTTCTCGCTGTCCCTCTCTTGAGCTTCCTTTGCCCGCGTGGCGCCATGGCGCAGCGATCGGCTCTGCAAAACGTTGTCGTCAGCTATCCTAGCAAATCGATCACGAGCTATCCGATCCTGGATACGGCGAGGCGGAAGGGCTTCTTTCAACAGCAAGGGCTCAATGCAAGTCTCGTCTACATGCGCGGGGGACTCGATATCAAAGCGGTGCTTACGGGAGACGCCGACTTCGGCACCAGCACAACCACGGCGGTCACCGCATTCGTCGCCGGCGCGCCGGTGCGCATCGTTTGCAGCTACAACTCCCATGTTGATCAAGTGCTGTACGCCCAACCAAAATATCGCAGTATTGCGCAGCTCAAAGGACAACCCATCGGCTCGCTGAACCCCGGCGGGCTGATCGACGTGCTGCTCAGACGAGTCCTGGTCGCCAATGGATTGAATCCGGATCGGGATGTGGTGCTCCTCAGCATGGGCGGCACGCCGGAGCGCTACGCCGCTTTGAAGGCCGGCAATATCGCGGCCACGATGTTGAGTTCGCCTTACAACTTCCTCGCCGAGAAGGAGGGCTTCTTTAGGCTCGCGGCGACCCGCGACTATGTCGATGTCTCGGGGACGGCCGTGGTGGCGCACGCGGACCGCATCAGGAAAAACCCCGAACTGGTCAAGAAATTCATCCGCGCATCCGTGCGCGCCATCGCCTACATCCGCGAGAACAAGCCGGACACGGTTCAGATGATCATGCGCGAGTTTGCCATGAACCAAGAAATTGCAGCCTTGGCGTACAACCAACTATTAGAATTGCTGAGCGAGGAGGGGCGAATGCACCTCGACGCGTTTCAGTTAATGGTCGATTTCGCCCGCGCCGCCCAGAAAGTCGATCGCCCGATCGGCGCCTCGCAGCTCGTCGATGCGACCCTACTGGACGAGGTCTTAGGCGAGGGCAGCGCAGCGCGGTAGCGGTTCACGGCGATGGTTCCACCTTGAACGGTTAAACCTTGAACCTTTGAACCGCTTCAGCTTTTTTGAACCGCTTGAACACCTTGAACGTTTTGAACCGTTTTATGCGGCGTGAAACGCCGCCCGTTCGTCACAGTTGATTCCGAATAGATTGAGCGATAGGTTGCGGCACGATACCTTGCTCCGCTGCCCCTAGCGACGTTTATGCTTGATGGAAGGAGATCGTAATGGAATCTCATTCACGTCAACCGCGATTTCTCAAATGCCGACTCTGGAAGAGCCGCTCGTGCGCCGTTTTACTTTGCCTTACGCTGCATATCCCGGCCATCGCCTTGGGCGCTGACAAACTTGTTTTCGGCTGGAGCGCGATCACGGGCTCGCAGGCGGTGCCCTGGATTATGAAAGATGCCGGGCTGTTCGAGAAGCACGGCCTCGACACCACGCTGATTTATCTTGACGGCGGCTCGAGAGCCATCCAGGTGCTTCTCTCCGGCAATGTTCCGATCGTGCAAGGCGGCGGCAATTCTCCCGTCGCCGCGCGATTCCGGGGAGGCGACATCAAGATCATCGCAGGTATCGTCAATGTCTTGGCCTACACTCTGGTGGTTAACCCGGAAATCAAAAAGCCCGAAGATCTGCGCGGGAAGACACTTGCGATCAGCCGCTTCGGTTCCAATTCCGACTACGCCACGCGCAAAATTCTTGTAAAATGGGGCCTCACGCCGGATAAAGATGTCGCGATCATCCAAATCCCGGGCGGTCAACCGACGCGGCTGGCTGCAGTGCAAAACAAACAGGTCGCCGGCCTCGTCGCCCAACCTCCGGTGACCCTGTTAGCGCGCAAAGCGCATCTGAATGTCCTGGCGGAGCCGTCCGACTTCGGCACCGCGTATACCAATACGCCCATCGCTTCGACCGGCGCATTCCTGCGCGACCACCGCGACATCGCGAGAAGATTCACCCGCGCGTTGGTCGAGGGAATTTACGTTTACAAGACCCAGAAAGACTTTGCCAAACGAACCATCGCCAAGTATATGCGGATCAACGATGCCGAGGCTGTTGAAGACAGCTATCAGTTTTTCTTGCCGATAGTGCCGGCGAAGCCTTACCCGCCGCTGGATGCCATTAGAGAAGTGCTCTTGGAGTTGGGTGAAAAGGATCCTAAAGCACGCGGCGCCAAGCCGGAAGATTTTGCGGATTCGAGCCTGGTGAAAGAGCTGGATGATAGTGGTTTTATTGATAACCTGTACAAAGCTAAGAAATAATCGTGGCCCTTAAGGGTAGCGGCGCGTTCGCAACGGAGGTGAAAGATGGCTAGCTCGTGGGAAAAGGCAAGGGTCGATGGAAGCGATATGCCGCTCTATCTGAGCGTGCCGTCGAGCGGCCGGCCGGTACCGGGTATCGTCGTCGTTCACGGGCAGTCGGGCTTGGACAGTTTTATCAAAGATACCACGCACATGCTGGCGCTTCAGGGATATGCAGCCGTCGCTCCGAATCTGTACCACCGCGATGGTCCGGATTGCAAAGACGACAATCCAACGCGCAAAGCGAGATTACGCGACACGACGATCATCAGCGATATCAACGCTGCCATCGGATTTCTCAAGAATCACCCGCAAGTGGACGCGGGCCGGTTAGGCATCGTGGGCTTTTGCATGGGCGGCCGGCTTGTTTATCTCATGTCCGCCGCCAATCGTGATCTCAAAGCGGGGGTGATGTTTTACCCCAGCAGCACGATGGTACCCTTCGGCGATGCACCGTCGCCGTTTGAGCGCACACGCGAGATCGGTTGTCCGATTCAGGGACACTTTGGCGCTGACGACAAGAACCCTTCACCGGAAGACATGCGCAAGCTCGACGCCGAGCTGACGCAATGGGGCAAATCCCACGAGTTTCACACCTATGCTGGCGCGGCGCACGCCTTTGTCAATTCGGGCTCCAACAATTACCGGCCCCATGCAGCGGCTCTCTCATGGCCGAAAGCGACAGAATTTTTCAGCAGGCATTTGGTGGCAAAAATCTAGCCCACTGATCTTCTCCCGTTCCTCGGTCGCCGGCTAACTGGGTTGAAGTCTTTGAAGGTCTTGAACGAATTGACCTTTGAACAATTCACACGACTTTAACGGTTGAACGCTTCAATCTTAAGAAACCTACCCGATAAACCTATCCAGGGATTGGGTTTAACCTGGATTCCGCAGTTGAAATTGAGACCGACGTCCGCGCTCGGCGTTAGCCCGGAGCGGCGAAGACACAGAAGCGAATAGTTTCAAGGTCTTGTTTGGTGCTTGGCCCGCCGCTGCGCTTTGTCTCCAGACATTACCCTATGCACAGAAGCCCACTAGACGCTAAGGGGCAGAGGGGCATTGTCTTATTTGCGTAGGGCTTACGCCGAGCGCTCTGCGCTACTGCCAACCGCGACCTCCGGGTTTAACTTCCAACAGTGCGGAGCGCCGGGACCCGCCAGGCAACAAATAACGATAGAATGATTACAATGCCTCCCATCATGGCCACGGTTGATGGTGCGCCGATGAAGTGCGCGCTCACTCCCGCGAACAAAGCACCCGCCGGCATGAAGCCGCGATCCAACATGTACAAGCTCATTACGCGTCCACGCAATTGGTCGGGTACGATGAGCTGCAGAAGCGTATTGGTGCTGGCCAGAAAAAACATCTGAAACACCCCGGCCGCGACTAGCGCGATCAGCGCTAGTGGAAACGATTTGATTTGCGAAAAAAGAATCAGAAAAACACCCAGTATGACAATGCTCCCCACGAGGAATAGTCCTTGACGTCTCAGCCTATTCGCCAGGGAAGCGAGGATAAGCACAGCGAACAAGGCTCCGACTCCAGGCGCCGCCATCAGCAGGCCGAGACCGTCGGGGCCTACTTTCAGCACGTCCTTCTGGAAGACAGGCATCAACGTCTGGTACGGCACGGCAAAAATCCGTGGAACATAGGCCAGCGTCATTAGCGCCAGGACGGCGGGAGTCGACCATACGTACGCGAATCCCTCCTTGAGATTAGCTAGCGCGGAGGAGCGTCGCGCCTCATCCGGCGTGGGCGGCACATGCATCCAATGAATCATGAAGAGCACGCCGACGTAGGCGATGCCTTGCACAAAAAAGTTTCCCCCGGCGCCGAATAGAGCGATCATCGCGCCGCCCAATGCGGGGCCGACGATCTTCATCAGATTAAAGCCTCCCGAGTTTAACGCGATGGCATTGGCGAGCTCTTTTTTGGGAACAACACTGGGAATCATGCTTTGCCTGACCGGTTCGGTAAATGTCCAGGCGGTTCCCGTAATCAAGGTGAACAGAAAAATATGCCACACCTTTAAGAATCCCGACGCCACGAGACCTCCCATGAGGATCGCGGTCACGATTAATATCCATTGCGTGCGCAGCAGCAGTTTTTTCCGGTCCATGCGGTCGGCGGCCACGCCCGCCATCGGTCCGGTGACCAAGAACGGTAGTGCCCGCAAGCCATTGAGCGCTCCCAGCAACATGGAGTTGCCGGTCATGTCATAGACGAGCCATCCCAGCGTCACTTGCTGAATCCACTGGCCGGCGCTCATCATGAACGTGCCGGTGCAAAGATAGCGAAAATCAAGGTGGCGAAGAGAGGAGAAGGTCTGAAGTCGAAACGGCGGAGAAGCCGCCTCCGAAGGCGCTTCGTCAACGAGTGCTTCAACCTGCTCGGTCAGCTGCTCTTCCAAAGAATCTATTTCCTGAATCGGATGCAATAAATTTGAGGCACTGCATTAGTAGCAAAATTCTATTCTAGTTGCCATCAAAATTTCTATCAACTTGATTCCACATTCGAGGCCGGCAACTCGAGGCGACACCAGCGTTAAAGATCCATTTAACGTTCCGTGAGCTTATCCCCTCTCTAATGAGGCAGGACTTTCGAGCTGGATTTACAGGCAATATTTTGAAACCGTTTGAACGGCTGAACTGAATTGAATGACTTGAACGTCTGGAACGTTTTGAACTATTCGAATTACGGCCGCTGCTGCAAGCGCAACGAATTAGCAATAAAAACAAGTCGCCACTCAGGCACGATACAATTTTTCATGCTGCAAGAAAGTTACAAATACGTGCCGGTCTTGATCGTCTTCGTAGATCGCCTCTCGGCGATCGCCCCTGTCAAAAAAAGGTGTTCAAGTCCGCTCTTGGCTCACAGCAACCGCCTCTTCTATTCTCCGCGCCCTGCCAGGGTTCCTTTGCGCCACCGCCCTGGCTTTCATCCTTAAACATGCCGAGGTAACCGATGAGGTTTTCTAGCCCCATCACCTTTCTTTCTCGCTGTGCTGACGGTCTAAAAAAGAGTCGGGACGGTATTTGGATGTGTGAAGAAGCGCTGTTCCACGCGAATTCAATCCGGTTTTGCGGGGGTTGCATTGGCCACAGCTGTCTGAGAGCTAAAAGCGGACTTTTTTCTTTTCGATCACCAGGAAAAACTTGAGGTCAATCACGTTATCTCTCCTTATTTTCCCTTTAAGCCTGCCTCCTCTTTTAAGGCAAATAAATCTCCTCCGACCAATCATCCTGCCGTCGTAACCCGCTTTGGATCGTAACCCAGAATTGGCGCAAGCCAGCGCTCGACTTCCGAGACTTTCATCCCTTTTCTCGCGGCGTAGGACTCTACCTGGTCTTTACCGATGGCGGTCACGGCGAAGTAGTGCGATTCCGGATGAGCGAAATAAAGCCCGCAAACAGATGCCGCAGGGTACATGGCAAAGCTTTCGGTGAGCTTTATGCCCGTGGCTTCACCCACTTTCAGTAGATCAAAAATGATGGGTTTCTCGGTATGGTCGGGCTGAGCGGGATAACCGGGCGCGGGACGAATCCCGCGGTATTTTTCGGCGATCAAGTCTTGCGGGGAAAGTTCTTCTTCTTTGCCGTAGCCCCACTCGATGCGCGCTTGCCTGTGCAGATACTCCGCGAAGGCCTCGGCCAGCCGATCCGCCAGCGCTTTGGCCATAATCGAATTGTACTGATCGTGATCTTTCTCGAACTTCTCCGCCAGTTCCTGGCATCCATGCCCCGTGGTGACAGCGAAGGCTCCGAGGTAATCAATCCGGGCGCTCTCGGTTGGCGCGATAAAGTCCGATAGGGCCAACTGTGGTTTGCCGCGCTGACTTTCCTTCTGCTGGCGCAGACTATGAAAGCGCGTCAATTCTTTTTTGCGTGCCGTATCAGCGTAAACAACGATATCATCCCCGTCGCTGTTAGCCGGGAAAAAACCGTACACCGCCTGCGCCCTGAACTGCTTTTTTTGCAAGATCTCGTGCAGCAGCTCTTGAGCGTTGGCGAACAGCTCCCTGGCCGCCGGCCCCCGCACCGGATCGTCGAAGAGATCGGGATATCGGCCCCGCATCTCCCAAGTGTGAAAGAACGGCGACCAGTCGATGTAGGGAACGAGATCTGATAATGGAAAATCCTCCAAGACTTTTCTGCCGGTGAATCCAGGAACTGCAATATGGCTTTCGTCCCACTGAGTATGCAGTTTTCGACGCCCGGCCTCCTCGTAACTGAGCAGCGGCGCCGCCGCGCGGTTTTCAAACTGCTCGCGCATCTCCTGCTGCTCCGCGCGATTCTTCTCGGCCAAGGCCTTGCGCGCCGCCGGGTTGACCAACGCGCCCACCACCGGCACCGCGCGGGAAGCATCGATGACGTGAATCGTCTCGTGGCGGTACGATGGCGCGATCTTCACCGCCGTATGCCGCTTGCTGGTGGTCGCGCCGCCGATGAGCAGCGGGATATTCAGGCCGCGTCGATCCATCTCGCTCGCGACGTGAGCCATTTCATCCAGCGAAGGCGTGATCAAACCGCTAAGGCCGATCATGTCCGCCTTTTCTGCTATCGCGGTATCGATGATCTTATCGGCGGGAACCATAACCCCCAAATCGATGACGTCATAATTGTTACAGTTGAGCACGACGCCAACGATGTTCTTGCCGATATCGTGGACGTCGCCCTTCACCGTGGCGAAAACCAGCGTGGTCCGTTTTACAACTTGCTGCGCGGCCTTCTTCTCCGCCTCTAAATACGGCGTGAGATAGGCCACGGCTTTTTTCATCACGCGGGCGCTCTTCACCACCTGGGGCAGAAACATTTTGCCGGAACCGAACAGATCGCCGACGACATTCATGCCGTCCATGAGCGGCCCCTCGATGACCGAAAGGGGCTTGCCATATTTTTGTCTCGCCTCCTCGGCATCGGCGTCGATGAAGTCGGTGAGGCCCTTCACCAGGGCATGGGAGAGACGCTCTGCAACCGTGCCGGCGCGCCAACTATCGTCTTTAATAACGACTTTGCCCGCTTGCTTCACCGTCTCGGCAAAGGTCACCAGGCGCTCGGTGGCGTCGGGCCGCCGATTGAGTAAAACGTCCTCCACCAGTTCGAGCAAGTCCTTGGGCACTTCTTCGTAAACCGCCAGCATGCCTGGATTGACTATGCCCATGTCCATCCCGGCTTTGATCGCGTGATAGAGGAAGGCAGAGTGCATCGCCTCGCGCACCGGATTATTACCCCGGAAAGAGAACGAGATATTGCTGACTCCGCCGCTCACCTTCGCCAGCGGCAGGTTTTGTTTGATCCATCGTGTCGTCTCGATGAAATTGACGGCATAGGCGTTATGCTCTTCGATGCCCGTGCCCACGGTCAGAATGTTCGGATCTAAGATAATGTCCTGCGGCGGGAAGCCAACCTGCTCGGTGAGGATTTTGTAGCAGCGCGCGCACACTTCGATTTTCCTCTCATAAGTATCGGCTTGCCCCCGTTCATCGAATGCCATAACGACCACCGCCGCACCGTAGCGGCGAACCAACTGCGCTTGCGCGATGAACTTGGCCTCGCCTTCCTTCAAGCTGATCGAGTTCACGATGCCCTTGCCCTGCAGACACTTAAGGCCGGCTTCGATCACTTCCCATTTTGAGCTGTCAATCATTACGGGCACACGCGCGATTTCCGCTTCGCCGGCGATCAAGCGCAGGAACTTCTCCATCGCTTCCTTGGAGTCGAGCATGCCCTCGTCCATATTGACGTCGATGATCTGCGCGCCGCCCTCCACCTGTTGCCGCGCCACGCTCACCGCCTTTTCGAAATCCCCGGCCAAAATGAGTTTCGCGAACACGGGCGAGCCGGTCACATTGGTGCGTTCGCCGATGTTTACGAAGTTGGATTCGGGCCGCACGGTTGCGCTCTCGAGACCGCTCAAGCGCAGGCACGGCTCAACCTGCGGAGGCAAGCGCGGTGGCAAGCCGCTCACCGCTTCGGCAATCCGGGCGATATGGTCGGGCGTGGTGCCGCAACAACCGCCGACGATATTGAGCCAGCCGTTCTGCGCCCATTCGCGCAACTGCGGCGCGAGCGATTCGGGCGTCTCGGGAAAACCGGTCGGCAGGAGGGGGTCGGGCAGGCCCGCATTGGGATGGCTACTCACGTACACCGGTGCGATCTGCGACAGCTCTTCGATCAGCGGGCGCATCTCTTTGGGCCCCAACGCACAGTTCATACCGACGCTCAGCAGCGGCACATGCGCGATCGAGTTCCAGAACGCCTCCACCGTCTGTCCGGTCACTCCCCGGTTGCTTCCCGCTTGAATAAAAGTGACCGACGCCATGAGCGGCAGGCGGATTCCGCGCTCCGCAAAGAGAGTCTCAATGGCAAAAAACGCCGCCTTCGCATTGAGCGTATCGAATATGGTTTCGACCAGAAGAATGTCGGCGCCGCCGTCGATCAAACCACGCGCCTGCTCATAGTACGCTTCGACGAGTTCTTCATAGGTTACGCCGCGGGTTGCCGCGCTATGCACGTCAGTGGAAATCGAACAGGTGCGATTCGTCGGGCCGATGGCTCCGGCGACAAAACGCGGCCGCGCAGGATTTTTCGCCATGACCATCTCGGCGGCCTTCTTGGCCGCCATCGCCCCGGCGACGTTCATCTCGTAAACATAAAGCTCCAGTTTGTAATCGGCCATGGAGATGGAAGTCGAATTAAATGTATTCGTTTCCACGATGTCGGCGCCGGCTTCCAAATACTGCCGGTGGATATCAGCGATCAGGTCGGGCTGGGTGAGGCACAGCAAATCGTTGCAGCCTTTGAGATCACGCGGATGCACGGCGAAGCGCTCGCCTCGGAAAGCTTTCTCATCGAGCCGGTGCATCTGAATCATCGTCCCCATCGCGCCGTCAAGGACAAGAATCTTCTGTGACAACAACCGTCGTAGGGTATTTTCGCTGTTGGTCATTTCTTCTTAGCCTTCCGAGTCAAATTCCCGGGCGCGTGTGCAGGCAAGCACGCGCGGGCAACAAAAATCTCAACCGGCCGATTGCCATTGCGGGCCATCTTCTCCCCGGCGTAGGAGCCGGTGAGCTCATAATCCACGGTCTCGGCCCCGGCCGCATGGAACCATCCCTCCACCGAGCTTTGATCGAAGCCCAGCCAACGATGCGCCATCTGCTCGCGCATCCACTCCTGATCGTGACGGACCAGGTCGACCAGGATCACGGACCCACCCCCGCAAGTAATGCGGCACAGCTCCGAGATCGCGCGCTGCGGATCGGGCAGAAAATGGAGCACCATTACGCAAAAAGCCGCGTCGACCTCGCGCGCGTGAAGCGGCAGCTTCAGCGCGTCGCCCGGACGAAACTCGACATTGCGCACGCGCTTTTGTTTGGCAATCTCACGCCCCCGCCGTAGCATTTCTGTCGAGAGATCGACGCCAATGACCCTTTCGGCGAAACGCGCAAGCTCGAAGGTCAAGCTCCCCGTGCCGCAACCGATGTCCGCAAGCACCAGGTTGCGCGGCAACAGCTTTTCAATCGCGAGCGAAGTCACCCGATCATCGAAATAGCTTTTGCGAATGCGCTCCCAATCGCCCGCCACGGTTTCGAAATAACTGCGCGAGCGATTCAGCCGCCGCCGGCGGCACTCGCGCAGGCGCTCTTGATCTTGCTTGGCTTCAGGCAGTTGCGCCAAACGCGCGTTGAGCGACTGGTATAGCTCGCGCGCCGCGTCGGGCATGTCTTGGCGCAGCGAAAAATAGACGTTGGTTCCTTCCTTGCGGTCCTGGACAAATCCCGCATCGCGGAGAAGCGCGAGGTTGCGCGACACCGAGGACTGCACCGATGTGACGATTTCCTGCACCTCCCCCACGGTAAGCTCGTCTTCGGAAACCGCGGCGAGCACGCGCAGCCGTAAAGGATCGGCTAAAGCTTTGAGCGTTCGGACTACGTCCATAAGAATAACTAAAGTATATCACAATATATAGATGTTTTGATATTTATGCAAGCGGTTGCAGAAGAGCAGCAGCTCGCATGCGGAGCCATGCCTGCCTGCAAACTGTTCTAGCCGCATTATGTATGGTTCGAGCGAAAACAATGACACTGCGTGGATCGACGGGTGAGCCTGGAGGAGCGAAGGCACAGAGACGAACACCTTCAATGACGTTTCTGGTACTCGGCTCGACACTTGTGTTTATCTCAGGTATTCGCTTCGCAACCTCAGTTTGCAGGCCGCTCCAAGGCAGAGACCCATTGCGTTCGGTCCGGAGGGCTCACCCGTCGATCGCCGTCACGCGTGAACCGTCCGGGCTAGGCGACTTTTTGCGCAAAGATGCCGGCTCGAAACGCCCGCTCCCCGGCTTCGGAGAATTGTCCTTCACGGTAGTAGAGGACTCTGAAATCGCGGAAGCAATCTAACAGCTCGTTGTGCTCAAGCAGATAGGCGGGATTTTTCGGGTGGCCGATGGCCGGCTGATCGATCAAGTAAGTTTCAAAGATAACGGTTCCGCCAATTCTGAGAGCGGACTTTATTTGCGGAATCAATGAGCGTTGCAGGTAATTGAAATTCACAATGAGGTCGTAAGCGGCCTCGCTCAACTGAAGCTGCTCGAGATCCGCCTGTTGCCACGTAATAGCTAAGTTTTTCTCGGCCGCGCGTCTCCTGCCCTCCTCTAAACCAACCGGGGAGATGTCGATGGCAACGACGTCGAAACCGCGGTCGGCCAAAAACAGCGCATTGCGACCTTTTCCGCTGGCTATATCCAACGCCCGGCCGCGCCGGATCGGCCAGGCTTCAGCCGCAAAGATTTCGCGGAGAAAACCGGAAGGCTCATTGGAGCCCTGCGCCGACCCATGCTGCTTATCCCAGCGGACTTTATCCTCTATCGACATGCGGCAGTCCTACGCGCCAATTACATTGAGTTAAGACACGGCCCGAGCCAACGTTACAACGTAAACCTCTTTCGCCCCGCCCCTTTTGAGACAGCGACTGCATTCGTTAACGGTAGCTCCCGACGTATACACATCGTCGATCAGCAAAACGGATTGACTTTTCACTGATTTCTCCGGATTCAATGAAAACACGCCTCGTACGTTTCGGCGCCGCTCCTCTTCGCTGAGCTGGGTTTGCGGCGGCGTTTCTACGTTGCGAATGAGGACGAACGGATCCATGGGAA
>JBGPIK010000149.1:0-14140 GCA_041484845.1 Binatia bacterium
CAGGTCGAGCAGAACGCCATCCGGATCGGAAATGGCATGGTCGCAGAGTTTGCAATCTTCGAGATTTTTCTGGCGCACTTCGCCGTCGCGTCCAATGGCGATTTTTCTCGCGGCCGATGTCGGCGCTGAAGAGGCAAGCGCGTCAAGATCTTTTTTCGCCTGCTCGAGCTTGTCGACCTTGAAACCGAAATGATCGAGGCCCGCCATCAACCCGCGGTACGCCACCATGTCCCAGGGGCGGATCACCAGGTGAACTTTGCCGTCGGTTAAATAGAAGCCGTTGTCGCCGCAGAGATTCTCCACCGGCTTGAGCTCAAATATTTTTTGATAGAACTCGGCGATATGAGCCGGCCTGCCACTGCGGATCGCGATATGATTGATCCAGCGCGGTTGCTCCCAACCTTCGTTTAGATAGCCCTCGCGCACGTTGGCCATGCCCTTTTGTGAAAGGTCAAATTGATTGCCGTCAGGATCGTGAGTGCGCAGGCCGGCGAAAGGAACGTGGTTTTGGCTCTGCGCCACGAAAACGTCGGGATAGTAATCTCGTAGGCGATCGCGCACTTTCTGAACATCGTCCACTTCCAGACCGAAATGATCAAAGCCCGATCGGAAACCCGGCTGGCGCTGGAGCAAAGCTAGGCCGATCACGCCGTCGCTCAGATGGCCGCGGTTCTTGTTGTACTCGCCGCGCTCATCGGTCATTCCATTGGTAATTTTCTTCATCCCGAAGATCGTCTGATAAAACTTCGCCATCCGGTCCCAATTTTCAGTCAACACGGCAACATGTCTGATTTTCGCAAACATAATCGTGCCTCCCTCTACATAGGATTTTTCTAAAGACGGCCCTGGGTTACCAACCCTATAAGATCGCTGCGGTGTTGCCAAGACGTTGCAATTCCATAATGCCCGCATTGGAAGTAGCGGTCTAGTAAGTGTTCCAACTTCCCCCTTTTTCATCCCTGCGCGTGAGACTGTGTCGCAATGTCATCCTGAGGCGGTAGCCGAAGGATCTCGCTTTGGTGAGTGGCGGAAACGTTAGATTCTTCGCTGTGCTCAGAATGACATTTATGCGATTTTCTTAATGGTGACACAGTCTCCGTCGGGAAAGAGGTGGGGGATTGCAGGTTCAAGGCTTTCGCGATTCCCAAACACGATGCTGGCTTGATTCCCCGAAAAGAGCGGGATACAACCAGATCGTATATTTGAAATAACGATGACGATTCGATCCTTTGAACTGCTTCAACCGCACTCACTGGCGGAGGCCGTAGACATGCTTGACACGCACGGCGATGATGCGCGGGCCATCGGCGGCGGGACCACGTTAGTTATTTTGCTGAAGCAGCGGGCGATCTATTATCCTTTTCTTGTCGATCTGCAGACCATCCCAGGCCTGAACCGTATTGCGCAAGAGAACGACGGCGTGCGCATCGGCGCGCTGGCCACGCATCACGACGTGGAAGGCTCGCCGCTGATACGAAATTCATTTCCGATTCTCGCAGACGCTTTCAGTAAGATCGGCAATGTGCGGGTCCGGCAGACCGCTTCGGTCGGTGGCAATCTGGCGCACGCGGATTATCGCCTCGATCCGCCTCCGCCGTTGCTGGTCTTGGGAGCCGAGGTCACGGCTTTCGGCCCGAAGGGATCGCGAACCATAGCGCTGAAAAATTTTTTTCGCGGCATGTATGAGACCGCTTTAGAGGCGGGAGAGCTGATTGTCGATGTGCGCATCCCCGCGATGCCGGCGCATAGCAAGGCTATCTATCTTCGTTACAGTTCGCTTTCGGCCAATGACTGGCCGTGCCTGGGTGTCGCGGCGCTGGTTACGGAGGCAAACGGCCGTTGCCAGGAACTGCGGCTTGCGCTCGGGGGGGTTGCGGCGACACCGATACTCGTTAACGGTTTGGAATTTCTCCGCGACCGCGCGCTCGATGAAAGTGCGATGGAGAAGTTGCTCGACGTTGTGGACGAGCAAATTTCGCCCTTTTCAGACTTGCGGGGATCTGAATGGTACAAGCGGCGAATGGTTCGCGTCTTCGTCAAGAAAGCGCTCGCGCAATTGGCACTAGGCGCGAATTAGAGGAGACCCGATGACAGATTTTGCCGTCGTAGGGCAATCGGTTTACCGAAAAGATGCGCGCCAAAAAGTAACCGGCGAGGTATTGTACGTCGGCAACATCGAAATGGCCGGCATGCTGCACGTCGCCGTCCTGAGAAGTCCCTATGCGCACGCGCGTATCACCCGCATAGAAAAATCAGGAGCGGAAAAACTTGCGGGCGTTGCGGTTGTCCTTACCGGCGCCGAGATCGCAAAGATGCCCGGCGTCGATCCTTACTTCGGGCCGGCTTTTCGCGATCAGCCGATCCTCGCCGTCGATAAGGTTTGTTTCGTGGGCGATCCCGTGGTGGCGGTCGCCGCGGTAGACCGGCGCACGGCGGAAGATGCGCTGCAACTGGTCGAGGTCGATTACGAACCACTGCCGGCGGTGCTGGATGTGCTCGAAGCGGTCCAGCCCGAATCGCCGTTAGTGCATGAAGTGCATAGACCGGCCAAAGCCTTTGCCGATCTTGCGCATGTCAAAGCCGGACAGAAGTCCAACATTTGTTACCACTTTAAGCTCCGCCGGGGTGACGTTCAGAAAGCTTTTGCGGAGGCGGACAGGGTTTTTGAAGATACTTTTTCCTCCCCGCCTGCCCAGCACATGCCCATGGAGCCGCATGTCACGCTCGCCTACTTGGATGAGAATCAACGTATCAACGTATGGACCGCTTCCCAGACGCCTTCCTATGTCCGCACCGAGTTGTCCAATACGTTTGGGCTTCCGCTCAACTCGATTCGCGTGCGCATTCCGTATCTCGGCGGGGGCTACGGCGCCAAGCTCTACGCAAAGTTGGAACCCCTGGTGACGGCGCTCGCTCTGATTACGAAAAAGCCGGTTCGCTACGCGCTGACGCGCGAAGAGGAATTCGTCACGATCACCAAGCACAAGGTGATCACCAAGATTCAAACTGCCATCAAAAACGGCTCGATTACGGCGCGCAAGTGCGAAGTCTACTGGGATACGGGCGCTTACGCGGAGATCGGACCGCGCGTCGTGCACAAGTCGGGTTATACATCGGCGGGGCCGTATCGCATTCCCAACGTCTGGATCGATTCTTACTGCGTTTATACCAACCACGTGCCGGCAGGAGCGTTTCGCGGCTTTGGTGTGCCGCAGGTGATCTGGGCTTATGACTCGCAGATGGATATCATTGCGCGCTCCATCGGCGCCGACCCGCTGGATTTTCGCTTACGACACGCTTTGAACGAAGGCGAGACCTTTGCGACGGGAACGCCGGTGCGCTCGTTTGGTGTTAAACAAGCGATGCAGGAAGCCGCCCGAGCCGTAGGCTGGAGCGCCGCCAAGCCCCCTCGCGCCGGCACTAAACTGCGCGGCAAAGGGATCGCGGCGGGAGTGAAGGCGGTGCTGACGCCGTCGATCTCCGGCGCCATTCTGATCATGAACGCCGACGGCACGGTGAATGTGCTCAGCAGCACCGTCGAGATGGGGCAAGGCTCGGAAACCATGATGGGCCAGATTGTGGCGGAGGAGCTCGGCATCTCTTTCGATCAGGTTCACGTGGTGCAGCCAGATACCGATGTTACGCCTTATGATACGATCACCGCCGGAAGCCGCTCGACCTATCATATGGGCAATGCAGTGCGCATGGCGGCAGCAAAGATTAAAGCGGAGCTTTTTCAGGTTGTTGCCAACAAGCTGGAGGTGAGTCCGGAAGACCTCGTGGCGCGCGACGGAAAAATCTCCGTGCAAGGCACCGAAGAGCGCGGCATGTCCATCAGTGAGGCTTTCTTGGCTAAATTCGGCAGTCCCGGGACGACGCTGACGGGAGAAGCCATCTGTCAGCCGGAAGCGATTCCGACGGACCCGGAAACGGGGCAATCGGAAAAATGCACCGAATATTGGTTTCCATCCGCGACCTCGGCTGAAGTCGAGGTCGATACCGAGACGGGGAAAGTACGCGTTCTCCAGTTTTACAGCGTAGGAGACACGGGAACCGCCATCAATCCGAAACACTGCGAGCAGCAACTGTTGGGATCGGCGATCACCCATCTGGGGCTGACGCTTTTTGAAGAATTGATTTCCGACGAAGGTCAACTCGTTAACGGTTCGCTGCTGGATTACCAGGTAGCTTCGATTAAAGATCTCCCCGAATCCTTCCGCCCGATCATCGTCGAGGTCCCTCACGATATGGGTCCCTTCGGCGCCAAAGGCGTGGGCGAAACGGGCACGCTCACCGTTTCGGCGGCGATCGCCAACGCCATTCATGACGCCATCGGCGTGCGCATTCGCGATCTGCCGATCACGCCGGAGAAAGTTCTGCGCGCTTTGGCGGGCAGAGATCAAGCTGGTACGCCAAAGGAATAACAACGATGACACGCGAGATCGCCATTCGCCTCAACGGCCGCGAGCAAAAAATCCAAGTCGAGGAGGCCGACACCCTCCTGGAAATTCTGCGTGACCGGTTCAAGCTCTGGAGCGTGCGTGAAGCCTGCGGTGTGGGCGCTTGCGGAACCTGTACGGTATTGTTGGACGGACGACCCGTGAGTTCTTGTTGTCTTCTCGCGGTGCGCGTTGCCGGGCACGACATCGTCACTTTGGAAGGTCTCAGCGACGGCGCCGAGCTTCACTACATTCAAGAAGCGTTTGTGCAAGAACGAGCACTGCAGTGCGCGTATTGTACGCCCGGATTTGTGCTGTCCGTCAAGGCACTGTTGAGTGAAATTTCCGATCCTTCAGACGAAGAAATCCGCGAATATCTCTCCGGAAATCTCTGTCGCTGCGCGGGCTATGCGGACATCTTACGAGCCGTTCGCTTGGCGCAACAAAAGAAACAAGTCGGTCATGGGACCGCGTCCTAGTTTCAACTCAGCAGCGATCCTCTCGCGTTGTTCCTAAGCGCCAGCTTCGAGGGCCGTTAGTGCCGATGCGGGGGCCCTTGCGCCAAACTCTCTCGGGACGGCCAAAAAAGGGGTGCCGTTAACATTTTTGTCCTGGAAACTGCCAAGGTTTCGCTTTTAGAGATCGCGGGTAGCCAAGCTAATTTACTGAAAGAACTGAATTTTTCATGATCCAGAGCCCGCTCAACAGGCGAAACTTATTGGCATGCAATATGCTCGTTCTGTTTTCGAGAAAGGCTGATCCGAACTTTGAAGTAGTTAATCGCCATGGACGTTGTTGAAACCCTAGCGTCGCCTCTGCCTTTACGCGGTTTGCAATATCTCGACCGGCTTTTTGACGCAGCCAAAAAGACGACGGTTATCCAGCTCCGTTGGCCGTTGGTCATTTTGTGCGCTTATCTGCTGCTTTATTCGCCTGCTGTTTGGCTTACTCCCGCTCAGACTGATGCTCTCCTGATCTTTTATCTTCTTACCAACGCCACGCTCTACTTTGTGGCCGATGAATATTTTGATTCGCCTTATTTTTATGGGCCGCTTCTGGTATTCGATACGGCTTTTTTGGCGATCGTTTTGGCCGTGAGCGGTGGAGCAACTCCCGATTTTTACGTCGCCTGTTGCTTGACGCTCGTTTTGAGCTGCATTTGCAACGATGCGCGCGGGCTCGTTGTGGTAACGATTTTGGCGCCGTTACTTTACGGCTATACTATCTTTAATTCAGTTGGAGCTCGTGATCCCAGTATCTATTTGCGCCTGCCGTTTCCGCTGGTGATTGCCATGTTCTATGGCTACTTCGCGCAGGTTGAGCGTCTAAAGCGGGTGGCGCGAGAAAATGAACAGCAGGCCAGGCGCGAACACCAAGCCGCGGAAGAAATCCGGCGACAACGCGACCGCCTTGAAGTGTTGCGAACGGTGAACGTCGCGGTCGCTTCAAACCTTACTTCTCAAAGAGTTCTCGACGTGTTCTTACAGCAGGCGTTGGCTCATCTGCCCTACGCCGCCGCGATCCTTCGATTGCAAGATCCCGAAACGGGAGCGATGGAAACGGCAGCGGTCAAAGGAATAGAGGCCGAACTTGACACGGTCAGCGATGCGCTTAGGTTTGTCGATGACATGAGCAAGACGCAGACCTCTCTGCTTATCCGTAACCTTTCTACCGACTCCCAAATCGAACAGCCTGAATTTTATAAGCGACACGGACTCGAATCGCTTTTAGCGGTTTCTCTCACGGCCGAGAGCGAACGGCTCGGTACTTTAGTATTTTTAACCCGGGAGGAACACGAGTTTGTCGCAGAAGAGATCGGCTTCCTCGCGAGTTTAGGCGGGCAGGCGGCGATGGCGATTCACTCCTCTCGGTTGTTCGCGCAAATCCACAAACAAGCCAATGAATTGCGGCACGCTAATAAGGTCAAAGATGAATTTCTTGGCGTGGTATCTCACGAGCTTAAGACCCCGTTAAATGTAATCTCCGGTTACACGAATATGCTCATTGAGCGTATGCTCGGCGAGATGAGTCCGATTCAGGAGAAAGCGCTCCATACGATAGCCCAGCAATCTAACGAATTGCACGACTTGATCAACAGAGTGTTGCAAGTGAGCAATATTGAAGCGCATACGGTCCAGGCCGAGTTTCACGAAGTCAATTTCTGGGAGTTGCTCGCGGAGTTGAGAGCTTTCTACGACTATCCGCTGGGCAAAGACCTGAAGCTTATCTGGGAGTTTCTGCCGGATCTTCCCACGCTCCCCGCCGATCGCGGCAAGCTAAAGCATATACTTAAAAACCTCATCAATAATGCGATCAAGTTCACGGACAAAGGCAGTGTGACCATTTCCGCCCAGTACAGCGCGGCGAAGAAACGGGTGGAGTTTAAAGTCGTTGATACCGGCATCGGCATACCCAACGATCAGTTGCCTTTGATATTTGAAAGGTTCCGCCAGCTGGATGGCTCGGAGACGCGGCCCTACGGCGGAGTCGGACTAGGACTTTATATCGCCAGTCAATACACAGCCATTCTTGGCGGCACCCTACAGGTAGACAGCAAACCTGGACAAGGCACAATTTTTACGCTGCGAATTCCCTGTAAAGCGAAAAAAACGGACGCGTTGGCCGAGCAGCTATCCTTGCCTGCTGTCGCTGAAAACGTCTAAAGGATTTTAACGCAACCGAAGCTATGCCGGGGAGGGTTGGCGCTCAACGGGGAAAATCCGAGAGGGCGCGATTGTTGCGGCGCAGATACATCCGTACCCAAAGGTCATATAAGTGATCGGGCCGAAAGACTTCGATTTCCCGTTGGCCGTGATCGTTTTCGAACACCATACTCACCCCAAGTTCCTCCCAGGAAATTCCCAGCAGCTTTTGGTTCCGCTGCTGTACCAAAGCGCCCACCGTGCGCAACAGTTGCGACAGGCTATGGCCGTCGGTGATGGCGCTGCCCAAGCGCCGTCGTTGCCGGCCTGCTTGTTCGATGTTTTCGATTTCGCGCGGCGTATAGCGGTAGCGCTTCATCCGCTGAAGCGGAGATACCGTTACAGTTTCCTCTCGGCCTTGGGATTGAGGTTGAATGCGGTCCGTCCAAAGTTTCCGCAAGCGACGGTTTGCCAGAAGCGACGTTAGCGGCTGCGACTCGACGGTATCGGCGCGCGACCAAACCAGATAAGCCCTTCCGGTGCATTCAAGATTGAAGCGGGTTAAGCGAAGGTTCTCCAGATCCTGGCCAATCGCTCGCAGATGATGGGCACAGTCGGATGACTGAGTCGGCTTGTCTTCTGTCTCTTGATCGTTTTTTTTCGTGGCCGCGACCTGTTGCCTGGCGGAATTGACCAATCGTAAGAGGCCGCGGCGCACCGGGGAAGCCGCGCGTCGGATACCGCGAATGATGGTGTGCACAGGAATTTTATAGCCGCAATTCAAACAAAAACTTGTGACCGTCGCCTCGTTGGGTTTGACGACGGGTTTAGAGACGGAAAAGGCCACATAGTAATTACAATGGGGGCAGGTACGCACGCGGTATTTTGCCATGATTCGGTGTCCCGTCTGGAACGGATTCTTATGTGGAAGAAGAGCGAATGTCAAGTTCCGAAAGCAGTGAAGAACGTAAAAATATTACTTTTGCAGGATCGACGATAGCGCCATGGATTTGAACCGCAAGAGGACAGGCCGAAACTCAGGTCATCTGCGGCGATTTTTTCGAATCCTTCCGACTGTTCGGGAATATCTTCGCCAGCGGTTACGCCGAAGCGAAATATCGCGGGCGCGAGAATTGTAAAGAATGTTTATACTTTTTCGCCCCGATCGCGTTGAGACAAAAATTCCCAGAATGGATGTGGAGGAAAACTCGCAAGCTCTTTTCTCGCGCGACCCTATGACGCTCGGCCGTTCGCCCCTACTGTGGTGAGGTTGGAAAGATAAGGGATTTGATGACAACGGGCACAGATCCCGAGGATTCGATCAAGGCGCCGATATCGATGTAATCGAAATCGCTGAGCGCGATACCGTCGATGGAAATGATCGGACTTTCTAGTTTCAGCTCTTCTTGGAAATGAAGCCCGACGATCCCTCCGATATCGCCGTCGTTGACGAGGACTAAGGGGTGCCCTTTCGCTAGGATCTCCTTAAGTCCCTCTGCTACACCCTTTGAGAACGATTGAAGCCGGAAAAACGTGGCGGAACCATCCCAGTGAAAAGCGATAGCCACTGGCTGCCTGCCGCTTAACAAGTCGAGTCTGCGCAAAGCATTTTGCACCGTCGCCATGACACCGGCCCGGTCGATGTCGGCGCCATTAAAATCGAATTCCGGCGCAACCACGGCGATGTTGCGTATAGGAACCGAATCCTCCGGCGTAATGAATATGGTATTGCCGCTCACTTGAACCGTGTATTGGGAGGCACCGATAACGGTGGCGCGAATGCGCGCCGCAGGTTCCATGACCAGCAGCCCTAATTCCCCCATTCGATGATGGATCTCACTTGCGATCAACGGACCTAAGTCGCCGAAGCTCGTTTTTTCGCGATTATAGATAAATTCCGACACGCCGCCGGAAAACATGACGCAATCGACTTCGCCTCGATACGTAAGCGGCGGAAGTCGCAAGAGTTGCTTGACATCCTCCGTTATCGAATCCGGTTTGAGCATGGCGAACAATTTATCCACCATGCCTGAGGCCATCGTGCGTAGGTTCTCCTGCGGGATCTTCTGGCCAAGCTCCACGGCGAATCCCGCCCAGGCGGCGTGCTTGCGGCCCGCTTCTTCGATCCGCGCCACGGCGCCGTCACCGTCGAATGCAAGCAGGCGCGCGCCGATATCGATCGCTGAGACCTCCTGAACTTTACCGTTGTTGCAAACAGCAAATTTGCTGGTGCCGCCGCCGACGTCGATATTCAACACCACGCCGCCGATTTTTCCCGAGTGCGCCACGGCGCCCGAGCCGTGGGCCGCCATGGTCGCTTCGAGACCATCGCCGGCGCTAACCGCGACAAACTTGCCAGCTTCCTCCGCGAACAATTCCGCAATGGCGCGGGCGTTGCGGCGGCGCACGGCGACACCGGTTAAGATCAATGCGCCTGTGTCCACTTCTTCGCGGCGGATCTTGGCATTCTTGTACTGCTGGTTGATAAATGCTTCGAGGGCTTCGACGTCGATCCTCGTCTCATCCACATAGGGTGTCAAAAGAATCTCTGACTCGTTCAACACCTCGCGCCGGGTTACCCGGTAGCGTGACCCTTCCAAGGTGAGCTCGAGCCGGGAAAAAACCAGATGCGTAGTCGATGAACCGATATCAACGCCAACGCTCGTCAGCCGCAGTTCCTCTTCTTCCTGCATGTGACGGTGGGCGTTGGAAAATGAACCTTTGGGTGTGGTGCTAGCCATGCAATTTCCTGAGGGTTGAATTAGGGAAGTGAGATTATTAGGTTGTACGAGCCGTCCAGGGCTTTGAGCTCCGGTCTGCTGTTGACCGAAACTCAAAGCCCCTAGCGCTTAGTAGGATTTCTCGTAAAGCTCCGGTTCCATGCGAGACTTCGCGCCTACACTCGCCAATGTCTCTTCGTATTCTTTGCGGAGGAAGGGGTCTTCTGCGTTGTAAGGGATCGCGGTGCCGCCGTCTTTCATGTCGATGGCGCCGTAGTCGATGGCTTTTTCCCCGGGGCGTCCACGTTCACGACCGGGGGCGTTGGGACCAAACCACGCCGTTAGACGCAGCGGCTCCTTGCTTGCGCCGAAATGAGCGTGATACCAGTTGCCGCTCATGGGCGCGGCACTCACCATGCCAACGGGTTCATAATCCTGCCGTCTTATTTCTTCCGTTGTACCTTTTTCCCAGGGGTGTGTGCCTAATTTTGAGGGCCAGGTGTACGTGTAGCCTTTGCCGCTCAAGCAGATCAGCACTGCAGCCGAGCCATGGGCGTGGGCCTTCGAGTAACGGCCGGTTTCATGCTGGCCGATCCACATGTAAAACTGCTGCCCAGCCATGTGCGGTTCGATGCGCCGATAACCCGGCGAGCGCCGGTTATCCATGGGCAACTCACAACCCATGACGTCTGGAATAATGTTGGTTTTGCGCATCGCCAGACCGCGCACCGGGTCCGGTGTTACCTCATCTTTGTACTTGTAATAGTCGTCCGACGGATCGAAACGATCTTTGAACTGATAGGAGCAATTGAAGATAAAATCCTCGCTGCTGAATATATTCATCACGTTCGGCGCCGTCGTTCCGGCGAGAAGCAGCGCCGGGCTCGAAGTGGCGTTGACGATGCGGTGCGTGGCATTCATCGGAACGGCAAAGATCGAACCTTTTTGCCATTCAAATGTGAGTTTCTTCGGATTGCCGTCAACCCAAACTTCGGTCGTGCCGCGGCCATCGACGACGAGGAATTGCTCTTCGTACATGTGTTTTTCGGCATTTAACGCGCCGGCTCCGGGAACTTCGACCACATAGCAACCCCAGAGTCCTTCGGTGCCGAGGAGCTGGACGAAAGTGCCGTTGCCGCCCATGCGCTTCCACGGTTTGCGCGGCAGATCCTGAACGCGGCGCACACCGATGTCGCGATAGATCGGAATACCCTGGGCTTCCATGTAATTGTCATAGGGGGTGTTTGGCCTGAGAAACTTGCCAAAGCCGGCCCTAGTTCTATTGTCGGTCGGTTCCTGAAATTTTTGCTCGGATGGATGATCCATAATGCCTCCTTAACAAAAGTCCTTGTGGTTTGAATTTCCGACTTGGCGAGGAACTGAATCGCTCAAGTTCAGCGGATTCTTGCTAGTTAACCTATAGTCTAGCGGAATTAGAGTCAAACGGGCAGTTCGAGAAGTTGCTTGTGAGAGACAATGCCATCGGAAGGTAGAGGCGTCAGGCGCCGAACACCGTCGCTTTATCGGTACGGTGTTCGGACCGGTGGGTTCGTCGCTGCGCTCCTTAACCCACCCTACAAAATTAAGAATCGATAAAGGCGAGCGTTGTGTGTCCCGCCGGCATAAACAGACCGGTTCTCCTCCAATCGGACTGACAATGCTCTTGTAGTCCGCGCTTCGTTCAACTCGGGCTCTTCGCAAACGTCAGTCGCCGGTAGACCTGCCGGACCGTGTCGACATCGCGGGTGCAGTATTCATAAATTTCCGCGAGCTTGCCGGCGCGATAGTAGGGGTAGACCTTCGAGCCGTCGAGGCTTTCTTTCGGCGACGGAATTCCCAGCGCCTTGGATAACGTGTCGAGGCTTACATGCTCGCGGCCCCATTTGCTCCATTCTTGCATGGTGTCGTAGATCGGGCTGTTGCGAAAGCGGGCGAAGGGGATGTCGCGCGACGGTTTGATCTGGTGGATGATCGAGCGCTGGTAAATAAAACGCACGTCGAAATCCAACACGTTGTGACCGACGAACAGATTCGACTCCACGGCGAGTTTCCAAAAGCTCTGGATGATTTCTTTTTCATCGCCGTGGAGGACCTTCACCGGCGCATCGTCCAGCGCGTACGCCAAGCACAAAATTTTCGCCGTGGCCGCCGAGAGGCTGAGCTTTTTTATCAGCTCGGCTTCGTCGAGCGGAATCTGCGATTCCAATAAACCGTTTTCTTGCAGCGCTTTGTCCGTGGGCACGGTTTCGATATCCAGATACATGATCTTCATATCGGTTGTTCGGGAATCTCCTTGTGCGGATCGATTATTATTTCAACTGCTTCGCCCAGCCGTAAGAAAATCAGCTTGAACGCCGCGACTTCTCGGCCCAAGCTTTGGCGCACGGCCCGGGTGTAAATTTGCGCTTGCTGGCGGTAACGTTCATCACCGTGTTTCAAGTCTTCTCGGGCAATTCTATCTGTCTTATAGTCCGCCAAATAAAGCAAGCCGTCGCGCTCGTAGATCAAATCGATTATCCCTTCCATGATTTGCCCGTCCCAGGGCATGAGTAGCGGAACTTCACGACCGAGAATACGGGATCTCGCCAGTTCTGCATAAGCAGCAGAGCGAAAAAATTGGTGAAAAAGTTCTTCGAGTTCCCGATGAATCGCCGCGTGTTCTTGACGCTTTTCCGGTGGCAGCCAGCGGTCGACGAATGGGTCCAGTTGGTCGTTCATGGTTTGGACATCGGCGCTGAAGTTCCAATTTTGCAAAAACCGGTGCGCGAGATCGCCGATCACGGCGGAAGTCGTGGGGCTAAAAGTCGGACGTTTGGTTGGGTAAACCGATTCACGGATCTGCTCTTCTTGCTGCTTTAGAAGTGTCGGTGTGACAAAGACAGAGCTTTTGATTGCCTTTTCATAGGCGGCGCGACGCTGTTTCCATAGATCGACATAGGGTTGCCAGTTTGTTTTCTTCGGGGCCGCTTTTCGATTGCTCTTTGCTCTGCCGGGGGCCGCTAAGGTTTCCGTGACGACTTTAATCGCCACACTGCCGGCACCGATACTGACATTTTTCGATTGTTCGGCGCTACCAAGCCGCCCATTTAATGGCTGGTCCAACATGGCTAGAAAGCTGCCGCCGGAGCGCCGGTTGCCCGGCGCGCAGGAGATGATGAGATGCTCTCTCGCTCGGGTCATGGCGACGTAAAGCACTCGCTTTTGCTCTTCTTCGGCTCTCAGCCTGGCTTTTTCGGCAATGTACAATCCGGGTAGATCCCAAATTGGGCCGACGCGCATTCCGGTTAATCCGCTCGACCAGTCGAAAAGGGCTTCCGCCGTTTGTCCCTGTCTGCCGTCCGTGCCCGAATGGCACCCGGCCAAGACGACGAAGGGAAATTCCAACCCCTTCGCCTTGTGGATACTCATCATGCGCACGGCGTCGAGATTTTCTTCGGCAAGGACACTTTCGCCTTCATCTTTGATGTCGAGTACCCGCTGCTGGAGCTGGCGAATCGTGTCTTTGAGCGTGGTCAACCCTTCTCGGCCCAGCGATTCCGCTTGTTGGCGCAGTTTCTCCAAATTAGCTACGGCTTGTTCCCCGTGAAAATAGCTGGCCGCGAGCAGCTTGATCGGCAGGCTGGCGAATATATGGGAGACCGCGCCACCGACGGGCAAAATTCGCGATTCGTCGTGGAGCCGCGCCAATATCTGGTAAAGTTCGGCGACGTGACCGGGAAAGTTCTTCTCGCCGAGGCGCTTGGTTGCACGGTAGTCGAGCAGATTTTCTCGGTGCAATTCATAGATCACCCGATCGGTCAAACCGCCCAACGGCGACCTGAGCACGCCAACGAGGGCTAAACGGTCATACGGATTATCGATGGCGCGTAACAGATTAACGGCGTCGATAATTTCTTTCGCGGCGTAGAAATGGCGTTCTCCCTCGACAACATAGCGTATGCCCTGGCGGCGAAACGGCTCCAGATATTCATGAATATCGGTGAGTTTTCGAAACAAGATGGCAACGTCTTTGGGCTGCGCCAGAACTTGTTCGCCGCGAGCATTGATGATCGTTGATTTCGCCAAAACTTCATTCTTCAGCCAACTAGCTAAACTCTCGCCTTCGAGGCGGCGCGCCTTTTCCGCGTTGAGCTCTTCCGCCGCCACGATCTTGCGCGCCATCACTTTTGGCAAAGTAGCCGCGCTGGAATTCTTCGTACCGATGGAGCTTCGCTGCGGCGCCGGCTGGATCGCGATGTAAGGCGCCTGTATTCCTTCCCGAGCTATGATCAACGATTCGAAAGCGCCGTTGACCACGTCAAGGATGTCGGCATTACTGCGAAAATTCGTGGTTAGTCTA
>JBGPIK010000150.1:0-14027 GCA_041484845.1 Binatia bacterium
CGCAACCTCGAATTTTTTTTCTGATGTATTTTTGTTCGCCATGTGATCGCTCCATTCAATCACTTTTCGCATCCGCGCGAACGGACCTGTTGAGCTTGCCGCCTGACTTTTCGATCACTTCAAACGGGTCGATCCGCGCGCGGTTAAGCCGCGCCGACCAGTGCAAATGCGGCCCCGTGACCCGGCCGCTCATGCCGGAAAGCCCGATCATGTCCCCTTTGTGCACCTCGGCGCCCTCTTCCACTTTGAAATCCGAGAAATGGAAATAGAGTGTGTATAATCCGCCGCCATGATCCAGTACGACGGTCTTACCGGTGAAGAAGAAGTCTCCGAGAAGCGCGACTCGTCCATTGTTGGCTGCTGCAACTTCGGTTCCCATCGGCGCCCTGAGATCGACGCCCGTATGCGGGGCGCGGGGTGTACCGTTGATCATGCGCCGATAGCCGAACGGAGAGGACACTTCCATAGCGACCGGCATCATAAAGGGCTTTTCCCACAGCCGCGCCGGCGCGGAGATCGAGAAGGCACGACCGAATTGCTCTTGTTCCCGGCGAACTCTTTCGAGCACCTCGGGCGTCAGCCGATCGAATTCCGGCGCGACCGAGAAATCCTCTTGCGGAAAGGTTTTGGCTTTGATCGGTAACACGATCTGAGTTTCGCGGCTCGCGCCTGTCCGGGCTGCGCTCTTTAGATGAATTTTTGCCGGGCCGGGTTTCGCTTCCAGATCAATGCCCAGCAGCGCGGTAAAGTTTCCTCGGTCATTTAAATAAAAAGGAATCTTCTCCTTACCGAATCGGCCTTCCACTGCCGTGAGCTCGGCTCCGGAGACCTCCAACTCGGCGATTTCACCTTGAAAAATGGCCGCAGGCTTTGACACAACGAATGAAGCGGGTTGTCCCGCCCAAGCAGTGCCGAAAATCAGCCCTATGGCGCAAACTGCGGCGGCAACGCCAGAGGTCCTCATCTTAATCCTTCTCTTCGACTCGACAGACCGACTTCCCCTTGGCAAAGGTGATGCGCAAGCGGTCACCGACATTCAGTATGGCGGTATCTTTGACGATCGTTTCCTGCGGCAATCGATGCGCGATACTGTAGCCTCGGTCCAAAACAGCGAGCGGACTCAGAGCATTCAGGCGCCCGGTCTGCTGCGCCAGTTGGGCTTTGAGTTCGCTCAAACGCTTGTGAAAGCATCGGAGCAGATCCTCCGATACCTCATCCACCCATTGCTGGTGCTCGCGCAGTTTTCGGCCGGGATCGCTGAGTCGCTTGACTAATCCGCGCCAGCTCTCTTTGGCCGTTTCGATTTTGAATTGCATCGCTCTCCGCAGTGACTCTTCGAGAGACAGGAGCTGCTCGCTCAGGTCTGACTTGCGCGGGACGACCATCTCAGCGGCCGCTGTCGGTGTGGGAGCGCGATGATCCGCCGTAAAATCTGCGATCGTAAAATCGATTTCGTGTCCAACCGCTGAGATCACAGGAACAGGAGCGGCACTAATCGCCCGCGCAACGATTTCTTCGTTAAAAGCCCAGAGATCTTCCAACGAACCGCCGCCGCGGCCGACAATAATCACATCGACGGCGCCGGAGCGACCGAGATCGGAGATGCCAGCCGCGATCTCCGCAGCTGCGCCCTCTCCTTGGACCTTCACCGGCCGTATAATGACCCGCCGTTCGGAAAATCGGTCGTTTAAAATTCGCAGCATGTCGTGCAAGGCGGCTCCTTTATCCGACGTCACGATCCCAATGGTAGCAGGTAAAAACGGCAACGGCCGTTTTCGCTCCGGCGCAAACAACCCTTCGGCGGCAAGCTTTCGCTTCAATTGTTCGAAGGCCAGGAACAGAGCGCCCTGACCTCTGGGCTCCATATCTTCGACATATAGTTGAAGATCGCCGCGAACCGCGTACAGGCTTACCCGGCCGAAACACAAAACTTCCATGCCATTCGCAGGAACGAACGAAAGACTCTTCCCTTGGCGCCGAAACATCACAGCAGAAATTTGGCTCTTATCGTCTTTAAGGGTGAAATAACAATGCCCGGAAGGCGGCACGCGGAAATTGGAAATCTCGCCTACAACCCAGACCGCCTCAAGTTGTGATTCGAGCGTTCCCTTGATGATTTCATTAAGCTCACTAATGGACAGGAAATTGCGGCTTTGACCGCGGAAAAGTGGCAGATCGAATTCTTCGGGGTCAGTTCTAGCCATGCCTTGCCCCAAACATATTCCATAAAAAACTTAGCCCTCCAAGTGGGAGGGCTAAGGATAGAAATTCTACGACACGCTGAAACGGTTTGTGGTTTATGCCGCCTTCTTTTGCACCAACTGCTTAAACACATCCCAGCTCTTCAATAGATCAAGAGCGCGCTTAAGCTGGACATCGTTATCGATGGTTTCGTCTCCGGTGGGGCCGGAGGGCGGCACCAGTTTTTCTTTCTCCTTGTCTCCCTGATCTTGTTGTGGAGCAGGAGTTTGTTGCGGATTCGCTAAGTGTCCAGGCAGATTTTCTTCGCGCAGGCTTTGGCGTTTTTTATCGTCGGCTTTGGCATCTTGGGGCGAGCTGTCAACCAAGATATCCGGAACAATGCCCAGCGCCTGGATTGACCGTCCATTGGGCGTAAAATAGCGGGCGGTGGTCAAGCGTAGCGCTGAATTATCATCCAACGGCAGTATGGTCTGTACCGAGCCTTTGCCGAAAGTCTTCGTGCCCAGCACGACGGCCCGTTTGTGATCCTGCAAAGCGCCGGCAACGATCTCAGAGGCACTGGCGCTGCCGCCATTAACCAGCACCACCATCGGGAAGTCCATCCAGGTGCCTTCTTTTTGGGCGAAGTACTTTTGCTTCTGGGATTCAATGCGGCCTTCGGTATAAACGATGAGCCCGGAATCCAGAAACAGGTCGGAAACCCTTACCGCCTGGGTCAGGAGCCCCCCGGGATTGTTGCGCAGATCCAATACCAGACCTTTGATGCCGCCCTTATCGGCTGCGAGCTTTTCGAGCGCCTTCTGAACGTCGCGATCACTGCGCTCCTGAAACTGCGCAAGACGAACATAGCCGTAACCTTCTTCCAACGTTCGACTACGCACGCTTTGAACCCGGATGGTATCGCGCATCAGCGTAAAATCGATCAGTTCAGGCACTCCCTCTCTTTTAATCGAAATGTTTATCTTCGTCCCTTTAGGGCCGCGCATTTTTTTAACCGCGTCTACAAGGGTCATATCCTTGGTAAATTCATCTTCGATTTTGAAGATCATGTCTCCTGGTTTAACACCGGCCTTGAACGCCGGCGTATCTTCAATTGGCGACACGACCGTGAGAACGCCGTTTTTGACCGTGATTTCGATTCCCAGACCGCCAAAGCGACCCTGGGTATCCATCTGCAACTCCTTATAGAGGTCCGGAGTCAGATAGGCGCTGTGCGGATCAAGGGAACTCAACATGCCGTTGATTGCGCCGGTCACCAAATTCTTCGTATCCACGTCTTCGACATAGTTCTTTCTGACGATGGAAAGAACGTTTGTGAACGCTTCCAAGCTCTCGTAATCTTGGCGGGGAACCGCCGAAACGCTGGGCACCCATTGGCCAGCGAGAAAAAATCCGAGCGCCACTCCGACGATTAATAGAACCACAGGCATGCCGTGTTTCTTCACAATCCGCATAGCTGTCTCCTCATAGACCCTTATCAATCATTCATACTATCGTAATCTAATGAAAATATCTATTACTTCTTAGCAAACCACGGCACCGGATCAATGGACCGGCCATCTTTGCGCAACTCAAAATAAAGTTTGGCGCCGATCAACGAATCGCTATCTCCTGCTTTTCCCAGTATCTCTCCCCGCTTAACCGCATCGCCGTTTCTTTTAAGAATCTCGGACAGGTGAGCATATATTGTATAGTAGCGTTCGCCGTGGTCAAGAATCACCATTTTACCATAACCTGAGAAGTGGTCGGCGAATACGACGGTCCCCTTCTCGACGGCTTTCACCTCTTCGCCCACGGGGGCTTCAATATCGATGCCGTTGTGGAATACTTCCGCCGCGACCTCACGATGTCTGGCTTTGCCAAAACCGCTGATGAGCTCGCCTTTTACCGGCCAATCCAATCTACCCCTGAGGGCCCCAAGTCCCACGCCCGGTGGCACCTCCGGAGGCCTGCTGACAGCTCTCCGGGAAATCTCATCCATCATTTTTTGTAGTCGCAAGGCCGCCAGTTCCAGTTCCTTAACGACGCGGATACGACTCTCTTTTTCCTGGCGCAGGCTGGCAAGCAGTTCTTTTTTCTTCTCCGCTTCTTTCCGAACCGACTCTTGGGCCTCGGCGAGCGCCTGTCTCTGGCCGCCAAGTTGTTTTTTCTTGAGTGCCAGATCCTTGGTAATAACATCTCGACGCTGAGTTTCTTCATTGAGTTGCTGTATCAAGCGTCCGTCAAAAGCCACGGTGCTTTCCAGGTAATGTTTGCGCTGCAACAGCCTGCCCAACGACACGTCGCCATTAAAAAGAATAAAGGGACTGCCGCCCCGATACCAGCGGTAGAGCGCTACGGCCCGATTTCCGAACAGCGCTTGTCGGTGCGCGATGGAAATTTTCATTGACTCGGCCTCGGCTTGTTTTTTTTGCATTTCAGACGACACGGTACCGAACCGGGCGTTGGCTTCTTTCAATTCTTTGGTTTTCTTGTCTAGATCTCCTTCGATTTTCCCCAGGGTCTGAAGAATGGACCCTTCTTTTTTTTGCACTTGCGAGATACCCTGTCTTTCTCTTTCGATTTTCTTTTTAAGTCCTTCGAGGTCTTTGCCCACGTTGGCCGCCTCAAGAGTCAAGGGGACAAGCAGGGACAGGCTCAGCAACAAGGGGACCGCGCGCCGGCTTATCCTCTCCACGTCCGCAAAAACCTCCGCAGCGAAAATAGGCTTCCCGCCGCTCCAAGAATCCAGCCCAGCGCGATAACGAGCGCGACACTTTGAAAATCGAGAAACTTCAACGCGTTGGTGAAACCCAGCAAAGCGACGGATGCCGGGATTTCGTTGCGCATCGCTTGAAAGGCGAGCCACAAACCGCCTACAGAAAGCGCGCCGCCGACCATGCCTTGCATCATACCCTCGAGAACGAAAGGGGCTTGAATCATGGCTTCCGATGCGCCCACCAGCTGCATGATTTCAATTTCCTCTTTGCGCGCCAGTATCGCCAGTTTCACAGTGCTCCCGACGATAAAGTAGGTCGTCAGAAACAGCACGCCGCCGAAAATCCACTTAGCCCACTGTACGGCCAAAATCACAAGACTTATTCGATCCACCCAATCTTGCGCATATTCGACGCTCGTAATTCCTTTTTCTTTTTTGAGTCGAGCCGCCAAGGCCTCCACCAGCGGACCGTCACGGAAGCTCGGCCTGACGGCTATTTCAAACGATGCGGGCAAAACATCCCGCGGTAACCCTTCGAGCACGCTCGACTGTGCCCCGAGTGCGGCCTGAAAGTCCGTCCATGCCTGCTGCTGCGAAATATGACGCACCCGAGCGACCTCGGGATACGTCCGTATCCGTTCCTGTAAGGATCGAATATCATCGGCGGAAAGATTTTTTTCCACGTAAGCATTGATCTGGAGCTGTTCCCCCCAACCCTTGAGCAACGCTTCGAGATTCTCCTGCACGAGCATGAACGCGCCGAACACGAAGAGCGTCATGGTCATCGTGAGGGAAGTGAGGAGATGCGTCCAAAGGAGCTGCCCTATACTGTTCCGCACCCGGCGGCCGATAAAACCTAATTGCGACCACTTCAATGGGCGTGCTCCCCGGCTTTGACCCGCTCCAGGTCGTCCGCCAAGCATCCCTGCCGGAGCGAAACAATTCTGGTACCGTACCGTTTGATCAGATCGATATTATGGCTGGCAATGATCAGCGTCGCTCCGCGCTCGCGGATCTTAAGAAAAAGGCGCATGGTTTCATCGGCCGCCCGATCATCCAAGTTGCCTGTCGGCTCGTCCGCCAGCACTAAACTTGGCTCGTTGATCAATGCGCGCGCAATCGCAACGCGTTGCTGTTCGCCGCCTGAGAGTGTCAGCGGTTTTGCGTCGCATTTGCCTGTCAATCCGAGCTCGCGCAACAGTTGATAGGCATTGGTTTGGCTTTCTCTTCTTGAACGACCAATCACTTGGGCTGCCAGCGCGACATTCTCTAAGGCGCTCAGACCCGGCAACAGCTTGAATTCCTGAAAAACAAGCCCGATCTTTTGCCGTAACCGGGCGACTTCGCGGCTTTTCAGCCGCGTTATGTTTTGACCGTTGATTAAAATCTCCCCTTCGCTTGGCTCCTCCTGGCGAAAGAGCAACTTGAGCAGAGTTGTCTTTCCGGCGCCGCTCGGACCCGCGAGAAAAACAAACTCCCCGCGGTCGATCTGTAAAGTCACATCGCTTAGAGCCTTGGACAGAGGCGGATAGAGTTTAGAAACATGAACAAACTGGATCATGTAAGCCGATGTCGAAAGACAGTTAAAAACGCTGTCAAACCAAGTAAATAGCTTGACATGAATCGGGGTGGTTGCTAGAGTTTTAAAAACCTTGAATTTACCCACCATTTATAAAAGATGCTAAGCCAAACTACAAGCACTCGGGGAGGCGTAATGATGCCGATGCCGAATGGGCAAAAGATCGAACGACTTCAAATCGTTCTAATCAAGCCTTCCAAATACGATGATGATGGTTATGTGATTCGCTTCTGGAAAAGCGTTCTCCCGAGCAATACCCTGAATGTTCTTCATGGTCTCACGGAGGACATCATTCAGCGCAGGGTCTTTGGCGAGCTACCGATTGAGGTCACAACTTTTGACGAAACCGCTGAAAAAGTTCCGCTCAAAAAAATCGTTCATTGGAGTCGCGAGCCCGGGACCAAGCTGCTGGTCTGCTTGGTCGGAGTGCAAACCAACCAGTTTCCGCGCGCTTTGGACATGGCGAAGACGCTAAGAGCGGAAGGCCTCACCGTTATCATCGGTGGATTTCATACCAGCGGGACGATCAACATGCTGGGCGAGCAGGAGCCGGATATCCAGGAGCTGGTTCAGGAATCGATATGTATCGTGTCCGGCGAAGTCGAAGGCAAATGGGAGATGATCCTGTCCGATTTCCTGCATGAACGACTGAAGCCGATTTACAGTTTTGCTCAAGATTTGCAAAATCTCGTCGATATCGACACGGCGCCCCTGCCCAAGAGCAGTCCGAAAACGATGCGGCACTTCGCTTATCCGACTTTCGGGACGGCGGAAACCTCCCGGGGCTGCCCTTTTGCATGCAGCTTCTGTACGATTATCAACGTTCAGGGGCGGACGATGCGTGAGCGCAGCCCGCAGAGTCTCGCCGCCATGATGCGTCGGAATTATCTGGAGCACGGAATTTCCTTCTATTTCTTCACGGACGATAACTTCGCGCGCAAGAAGCTCTGGCGCGAGACTTTCGCAGAGATCATCAAGCTGCGCGAAGAAGGTATTCGAATTCGCTTTATGATGCAGGTCGATCTGGCGCGCAAGCCGAAAGACTTCGTCAAGTTGGCGGCCGAAGCGGGATGTACCCAAGTTTTCATCGGCATGGAGAGCGTCAATCCAGAAAACTTGAAAGCCGAGGGTAAAAAACAAAATAACGTCGAGGAGTATCGCAATATTATCAATGAGTGGCATGACGCTGGCATAGTTGTGCACACGGGTTATATCATCGGCCTCCCCTGGGATTCCAAGGAACAAGTGTCCCAGGATATCCGTTTTCTCATGGAGGAAATCGGACCGGATCAAGCCTCCTTTTTTATGCTGACCCCGCTGCCCGGCTCCCACGACCACCGCGAAATGAAAAAACACGGCGATTGGATGGACCCGGATTTCAACAAGCGCGATTCCTTTCATGCGACCATCGAGCATCCGCGCATGAGCGCTGAGGAATGGACCGAGGCTTACGAAGACGCCTGGAAGACCTTTTACAGCAAAGACAACATGATCCGGGTCTTGTCTCGCTGGACGAACCATCCCAGGAATTACTGGAATCTCATGTCGGTCTTCTTCTGGTATAAGAATGCAGCGTTGATCGAAAAACAACATCCCATGGTGGCAGGCTTTTTCCGCCTGAAGGATCGAAAGTCCCGGCGCCCCGGCTTTGCCATCGATCGGCTTTCCGCCCATATCTGGAAGCGCAGCAAGGAAACCCTCCGGCTCTTCATTGCCTGGGCGAAATTTCTCAAGGAGATGGAAGAAGTCTGGCTGCAGACCCGAAAGAAAACCGAGACGGAAGAGCGCTGGCTGGAGCAGATCCAAAAGATCCAGGGGGACGTTTGGCAGGCACTCAGGGTCGCGGAATTGCAGAAAATTTATAACAACGCCAAGGAGACATTGCCTGAGAAGGCCAAGAGCTTGCTTGATCCACTGGAAGAACTCTCCTCGAAGATCCTATTCAACCGGAAAGATCTCAAACGATTTTTGCAGCAGTGGGACAATCTTCGTGAACGCGTTCAGGAACTCCGTCTGCGCGAGGGCGAAGCCGCGCGCCGCTGGCTGGATGAGATGTACAACATTCAAGCCAATATTCGCCTGGGAGACCGACTGCTCGAATGGCAGGATTCCTACGCGCGCTTGCGCGGCATGCTGCCATCCAAACCTCATCTGCGCCTGGTTAAATTCGACGCGATCAACAACCAGGTCGTATATTCCCGCCAAGAACTCCAGCGGATCTGGTCTCAATCGGTCAGTAACTTGCGGCAGATGAAATGGTGGCAGATTCGGCCGTTGAAACTGACCAGCGCGTTCGTCAAAGACTTTTTCTTAACGACCTCGTTCGCCGTCAATTACCGGGAATTTTCCAAGCGTTAGCACGCTTTCGGTGTGCCGATGGGGCGGTAGCAGTTTGCTCAGAAAAATTCTGTTTGTAGCCTGCTAGCGAATCCGCGTGGGTGCTTACTGAGATTTGCCAGTCGCTGCTGAACCTCACTCGAATTCTCTGTGTCCGGTTTAAGACCGATATAGCCCTCGAGATCTGCCCGTGCTTGGCTGATGCGTTCGAGTTTAAGATCGCTCAGCCCGAGGATCCCGCATATCGTCCGCCGATACGGAATCCTCGGAGCGGAGGAGTATTTGACCGGCCACCTCAGTCTCGGTCGAGATCTGTCCTCAAATCAGAATCCTTGGGCTAGCGCGGCTCCGCGATCACATCCACGAGATAAGGCAATTGTTTCTCCTTGACAAATTTAACACCTCGTTCGAGAGCCGGGCGCAGATCCGCGGGGTTGCGCACCGCTCCTTCGGCATTGACACCGAACGATTGCGCCATTTTGGCAAAGTCCACAGCCGGATCATCGACATGCGTGCCGATCGGCGCATTCTCCACCGGACGATTGCGAAATTTGGCGACTTCGAGGCCATGCTCCTCCGAGTTGTAGTACGATTGGTTATTGTGCATAACCATGAGCAGCGGGATACGGTGTTTGGCGGCGGTCCATAGCGCGCTCGAAGTCATCAACATATCGCCGTCGGACTGAATGGCGACGGCGAGTTTGCCGCTGCCCTTGAGTGCTAAAGCCGCGCCGATCGACGCGCCCGGCCCATAGCCGAGGCCAGCGCCGCCGCTGGCGCCCAAGTATTGATTGGGCTTGGTAAAGTCCCACAGACGGCGCGCCCAGCCGTTGGAAGTTCCGTTGACTAATACCCAATTCTCACGTTTGATGGCCTCACCAATTTCCAGGGCCAGCCAGGCCGTGGATATTTCATTCTGCGAACCTTTGGCCTGCGCGTCGGCAAGCCATTTGGCGCGTCGGCTGTTATGCTTATCCGCCAACTCTCTTTGCCGAGTTTCAATGGCTGCTTTCTTCTTGGCGTCGTTGCCGAGCAACTCGCGGCACAGCCGCGTTAATTCCGGCACGGCAATCGCGGTATCCGCGCTCATGGGGACATCCACCGCCTGCAGCGCTTGAAAATCATTGGCCCAAGAATGGACCAGCATGTCGTTCATCGAAATGCTGATGATCTTCACGGATGGCGAGGTGAGGTATTCGCAGTTGCGCGTTCGTTTACTCACCGTCGTTAACGAGCCGTACAGATCGGCCAAGTCTAAAGCCAGAATGACGTCAGCTTTCTGCAAAATTTCTCTGGCTCCGTCGGTCACATCCAAGGGATGAACCGTAGGAAAATTGAAGCGCGCGCCCTTGTCCACTACGGGAATCGCCAGCAACTCTGCCAATTCGATCAGCGCGGGCACGGTCTTGGGGTTGCGGCCCAGGGTGTCGGCGATGATCAACGGCGTTTGCGCGTTAACCAGCAATTGCGCCGCCCGCCGCAGCGCGTCCGGGTTCGCCTGCATCGGCGCCGGCGCGGCATAGCGAGTCACGTCAGGCACTTCGACGAGGCTCGATATGGCATCTTCCTGGATATCGGCATCGTAATTGATATAGATCGGCGCGGTCGGATCCGTGGTGGCGATGCGGTAGCCGCGGATGAACGAATCCGGCACGTCCGCCAAAGAATAGGGCTGATCGTCCCATTTGACGTAATCACGCACTTGGTTGCCCTGAACTAGGGCGGTGTGGATCCAATCGATGCGCGGGCGGCGCCTTTTGGTGTTCATCGGCCCCGTGCCACCCAGGACCATCATCGGCACACGGTCGATATAGGCGTTAAAAATCGCCATGCTGGCATGTTGCAAGCCAACCATATTGTGGACGATGGCGATCATCGGCTTTCCCTTGGCCTTGGCGTAGCCGTGGGCCACAGCCACCGAGATTTCTTCATGATGGCAAAAGATCACTTCCGGCTTATAATTGCCGCCATAGTTGACTATGGAATCATGGATACCTCGAAATGTCGCCCCCGGATTGAACGCGGTGTACTCGATGTCAAACGCCTTCATTAAATCGACGACTACATCAGAGCCATATTGAGGTTGTTTCTTTTCTACCCGGCTTTCTGGTTTTGCCACTGTCCGTATCCTCCCTGTTTTTTAGTTACGCTACTTGTTGCTATGTCTAAATATGATCGGGTCTTAACTTGCCGCTTGAACCAGTCCCGGTGACGAGGCCGGCGTTTTTTCCTGGAGCAATCCTTTGTCGAAGAAAAGCTCGAGTGTCTGCAAGAGGTCTCCTTCGCGTGTGCCGGTTTCTGAGGTTTTCCGCACGTCCAAATCGGCAATGGATTGCAAGACCTTCTGCGCTGCCGGCGCCATGAATGCTTTCATACCATGGTGGTTGAACGTCTGTTTGAGTTCCACCATCTCCTCCGCCCGCCGTCCGGCATGAATCCGTAAACCTATAATGCTTGGCGCTATCTTGTCCAACAATCCGGGGAAGCTCTCTTCATAGCGCTTGATAATTTCATCGAGCAAACCAAACTTCTGCGCTCCCATCAACAGCTCGACGAAGAGCCCTTGAAGACCTTTGGTCAGGCCCGCATAGACGACTTTAAATGCCGAAGCCTGAGCAACAGTCGGACCCAGCACCTTCACCGTGAGGCCGCAGGCCTGAAGTTCTTCAACCCTGGAGGCTTGCGGTCCTGAAACGTAGATCACCGCGCCTTTGTCCATTTTCGAGGCGGAACCAATGATGCAGCCGTCGACGAACTCGACATTCCCTCGAGCCAATATTTTTCCGACCTGCTCGGCGGTCATTGGAGAAATAGCGTTAGCGTCCAAATAAAGAAGATTCGTGACTCCTGTTTGCGCCGCCGCTTTTGCGACTTTGCTGGCCACCCGCTTGGCCGCGAAAGGTACCACAATCGAGACGATCAAGTCGGCATTCTTCACCAGGGCTTGTAGCGACGGTACGCATTCAACGCCGATGTTTTCGGCCCGTTTGCGTGTGGTTTCGCTGCGGTCCTGTGCATACGTCAATACCCGGACACCGTGGCCGCTGAGCACACGAGCCCAGTGATAACCCATTTCCCCGATGCTCAAGATACCGATTCGCTGGAATCCCATGGTTCGCTCCTTCGACTAGTCTTCCCCGTTGATGACGTCAATCATCTGGCGTAGCCGCGCGAATTCTTCGCGTTTAAAGGGAACGAGCAGACGGTGCAAATGGAGCGTCCCTGGATCGTCCAGCTCGTCGGGTAAAGGCTCTGTCTGTCTGATCTTCCCTTGCGTCAGTATGTCGGTAAAGTTTTCATTCAGCGCATTGATCAGCGCTGGCGCGGGCAAGTGATTAAGCCGAATGACCAAATCTTGCTTGACGAACCGATAAGAATGGAAATTGTGGTAAAAAGTCCTGATCTCCCGCATCACCGCATCGACATTGTCGACGATCTTAAAGAAGCTGAATTCTCCACCGGTGATGTAGCCGCGACTGAGCATAGCTTCGCGCAAGAAACTATCCCATCTCCGCCAATAAATCTTATCGGGAAGATCGACCAGAACAATCGGCACAATTTGGCTTTTGCCGGTCTGAGCCAGTGTCAGCGCCTCCGTTAGCTCGTCATGCGTGCCGAATCCGCCGGGAAATATGACAACCGCGTCGGCCTCCTTCACGAACATAAGTTTTCGTGTAAAAAAGAAATGAAAGCTCATGAGCTTGGCGTCGTCTTGAATGAAGCGATTAGCCTTTTGCACCGCCGGCAAGCGAATGTTCACGCCAAAGCTTTTTTCCCGTCCTGCCCCTTCATGACCTGCCTGCATGATTCCCGGTCCCGCGCCGGTAATCACCATGTGCCCCTCCTGCGTCAACCGATGGCCCAGATCTTTGGCCAGCAGATAGTATGGATCGTGTTCGTGAATATGCGTGGAACCAAAGATACTCACCTTGCGCACCGCGCTGTAAGGGGCAAAGATTTTGAACGCATAGCGTAATTCTTTCAGTGCGCGGTTAAGAATCTTTAAATCGCCGCGGCTGGTTTCTTCCGCCGCCAATTTGAGAATCGTCCGTAACATCTCGGCAATTAAGACTTCATTGCCGGCGCCGGATTGCCCTCGCAACCATTCCGTGATCTGGGCTTCTATGCCGGCCAACGTAACTCCAGGCTGCTCCATAACGTCCCCACTCTATGACATAACGATCGCCGATTTTAAAGTACGCCCACACGGGCGGGCCCGCCCGGAAACGCAGGAATATTTCGCTTCTCGTGATTGGGCTTCGAGAAAAATTTTAGCGCGTGGGCTAAAGATGAGCGAGCGGCGTAGGGCTGCGCAAAGATATGGCGCATTGGCTTGGCAAATTTCGGCTGAAGGAACGGCGAAACCGCTTACGATTCGTCATTGAAATTTGGCCTGCCCGTTTTACTTCACTAAGAAGACGAATTTACCACGGTGACGGTTCAACTAAACAAAAATGTCCTTTGCCTCACAAATTCGTTCTCCTTTTTTTGTCATCGGGCGGCACAGCTAATGCCTACCGAATTAAGAATAGTGTTCCTGCCGAGTAATAACGTCTCATCTTCGACTATCTTGGACAGATAACTTCTCCTACGCACCCGCCGATGTTTTCTGGGTGGTTGTCGTAGGCTCGTCATTTTTTATTGGTACATGAGTTGCTCAACAACATGCGAAAGCATTCTGGATTTAAATCTACAAAAAGAATCGGCGCTTGTACCATTCCGTTTTATGACTCTTGCCGAATTGAATGAACAACACAAAGGAGGAAGAAAGATGCAACAAAAAAAGGTGTTTTTTGCTAAGCTTACCGCGGTAGCAGCGATTTGCGGGCTTTTCGCGCTGAGCAGTGTTACAACAGCGGCTCTCGCTAAGAGTCGGGGTAATTCAGGATTACCGCCGGGACCGGGCAACCCCTTAGCCTCCCTGCAGCAGCAGATTAACCAATTGCAGCAGCGCGTCGGTGCGTTGGAGGCTTTGGCCAACCAACCGGAGCTTGTGTGGATCAACCACCTCGACTTGACGCCAGGCGACTCGACGATCCAAACATTCTTCAGCTCGACAAGTTCCGGAGTTGGATCCGGACTGAGCGGGTTGATTATCCAATCCACAACACTGGGTGAAGTTGACTCACTTGGCGGTAATAAGGCGTTGGAAATGGGTGTCCAAGTACCGCCTCATTTTGCGGTCGCAAGTGTGCGCGTATGTTACGAGTC
>JBGPIK010000151.1:0-14006 GCA_041484845.1 Binatia bacterium
AGGCGCGCGAAAAATCGACGAGCGGAGGCGTACTTAGCCAGTACGTTGTAGCGAGGCGATTTCGCGCAACGAAGCATATGAGTCTTTTTCAGCGGGCTGCTAGTTTGTTTCCGACTCGCCTTTGCAGATGCGCGCAGGTTTAATCGACAAAATTGCGACTGTGAACTTTCGAAGATCGCGCCGTTCGTCGTCCGCTTCTCTTAGGCGATGACCGATGGATCTTTCTCAAAACGCGCCTTGAGATAATAGGCTGCCCGCCGGTTTAGCTATTTGTCTGCCTCCATTTCTGCCTGCATAGATGTTGTCTTCGGCACTGGACGGCGATCAAGCTCCTTCGTTAGAGGACATTCCCTACACGTCCGAGAGAAGGGTTAATCCTCCACCTACAGGTCGTTTTGTGGGAAAGTTATAGCGGCCGCGATGCGCGCAACTTTATTGTTCTGACTGACGAAATTGCCGGTGAAAATTCGCAAACGCCACAGCTATCGTGCCGTTGGCCGGGTTTTTGCCTTCTTACAGGTTACGCCGATTTCCAATACCCATGCCCTCCGATCGGCAGCAGCGCGCATAGGTGCGGAGTCGTTCATATACAATAAAGCAACAAACAAGATCGAAATGTGTGACTAAATCCGCACGACAGTCGTCTAGAACTACAGATGAATGACCCATTCAATGATTATCACTCCCGCTGCGAAGTTTTCCGAATTGACGGTTAGGAGCTTTTGATGTCAGGTGAACTCGGACCAATTTCTCGCTCCGATCCAACCGCCGGCGGAAGACGGGTTAGTTTTAAAAGCATGGAGATGCTTGTCAGTAAATACGCAGAGCTTTCTAAGCCGGACGTTTTATTTCCGAGCGCTTTCCCTGTTGATACCCGCCGACCAGCGGTGTTGGGCAAGTTCATCTATGTCGACAATGCCAAGTTTTGGGTTCATGGTGTAACTTATGGGACCTTTCGTCCCGATGCGAATGGCGAAGAATACCGCGACGCCAAAACGGTCGAGCGAGATTTTGCGCAGATGGCGGCGAATGGTTTTAATGCCATTCGCACCTATACCGTCCCGCCGCGCTGGCTCCTTGACGCCGCTCAAAGTCACGGGCTTCGAGTCATGGTCGGCATCCCCTGGGAGCAACACATTACGTTTCTGGATGAAGAGGAGCGCTGCCGCGACATCGAGGAGCGTGTGCGCGCCAATGTGCGCGCGTGCTCCGGTCATCCCGCGGTCCTCTACTATACGATCGGCAACGAGATTCCCGCGCCGATCGTGCGCTGGCACGGCAATCGAAAGATAGAAAAATTTATCGAGCGACTCTACCGCGCCACCAAATCCGAAGATCCCGAAGGTCTGGTCACCTACGTCAACTATCCCACGACCGAATATCTGCAGCTTCCTTTTCTGGATCTCGTCTGTTTCAACGTTTATCTCGAATCGCGGGAGCGCTTCGAGGCCTATCTCGCCCGCCTGCATAATTTAGCCGGGGATCGGCCGCTGATTCTTGCCGAAGTGGGGCTCGATAGCCGGCGCCACGGCAACGAGACGCAGGCGCGTTCCCTCGAGTGGCAGATTCGGAGTGCCTTCGCGTCGGGTTGCGCGGGCGCCTTCGTGTTTGCCTGGACAGACGAGTGGCACCGTGGAGGCCACGACATTGAAGACTGGGACTTCGGCTTGACGAAACGCAACCGACAAGCCAAGCCCGCTCTCGCCGCGGTACGCAAAGCGTTCGATCGAGTACCGTTTCCTCCGGGCATTCGCTGGCCGCGCATTTCCGTCGTCGTTTGTACTTACAACGGCAGCAAGACAATTCGCGACTGCATGGAGGGATTGCTTTGCCTCGAGTACCCGGATTTCGAGGTCATCGTTGTCGATGATGGCTCAACGGATGGAACCGCCGATATTGTGCGCCAATACGGCTTCCGGGTGATAAGCACCAACAATCGCGGCCTCAGCAGCGCGCGTAATACCGGTATGAAAGCGGCCAGCGGCGAAATCGTCGCTTACATTGACGATGACGCCTATCCCGATCCCGATTGGCTTACCTATCTTACCGCCGGCTTTATGAATACTCGGCATGCTGCTGTGGGTGGACCCAACATTCCGCCGCAGAGCGATGGACCCATTGCCGAATGCGTCGCCCATGCGCCGGGAGGTCCGGTTCATGTACTCCTTTCGGATCAACAGGCCGAGCACATCCCGGGCTGCAATATGGCTTTTCGCAAAGCCGCGCTCCAGGAAATCGGCGGTTTCGATCCGCGGTTTCGCGCCGCCGGCGACGACGTCGATGTGTGCTGGCGTTTGCAGGAAAAGAATTACACATTAGGTTTCAGCCCCGCTGCGATGGTCTGGCACCACAGACGCAACTCCGTAGCCGCATACTGGACGCAGCAAATCGGCTACGGAAAAGCGGAGGCGCTGCTGGAGAAAAAATGGCCGGAAAAATACAACGCGGCTGGACATCTCACATGGGGCGGCCGGGTTTATGGGAATGGCCATACCCGCACGCTCGGGCGCGCCTGGAGAATTTATTACGGAACATGGGGCGGCGCGCCATTTCAGCAGCGACACGAAAGAGCGCCTGCGCTCATTTGGTGTCTACCGCTGATGCCTGAGTGGTACCTCGTCATTCTCGCTCTTGCCTGGCTTGCGGTTCTCGGCATTCATTGGAAGCCGTTTTTGTTGGCGTTGCCGCTGCTGTTTTTGGCAGTGGCCACGCCGCTCGCGCAAGCCATCCTGAGTGGAGCGCGCGCCTCATTTTCACTCTCAGCAACCTCTCGCGCCAGCCGCTTTTGCCTGTGCGGATTGACAGCATTCCTGCACCTCTTACAACCGTTGGCACGCCTGTGGGGTCGCCTGCGCTATGAGCTGACTCCCTGGCGTAAACGCGGCGTCACCGGTATCGCCTTTCCCCGTTTACGACATTTCAAGATTTGGAGTGAGCGCTGGCAAGACACCGCTCAGCGGCTGCTCTTCGTCGAAGACGCGCTAAAGGCTACCGGGGTTTCGGTCAGCCGCGGCGGTGATTACGACGATTGGGACTTGGAGGCGCGCGACGGAACTTTCGGCGCCGTGCGGATATTGATGGCCGCCGAGGAGCATGGTGCGGGCAAGCAACTCATTCGGCTGCGCTCATGGCCGATCGAATCGACCGGGCTCATGATATTTCTCGTTGTCCTGCTCGGATTATCCACGGCCGCCGCCTTCGAGCATGCGTGGATCCCGAGCGCGAGTTTCGCTGCCACCGGTTTGGTTTTGTTTCTGCGCATGTTTCAGGACTGCGCAACCGCCACGGCCGCCATCATGCGCGCTTTTAAGAATCTCGGCGCAGAGGAAGCGCAATGAGTTCGCGCCGCTATCGCAATCTTTATTGGCGGCTGCTGGCGGAGTCTCGTCCTTATTGGCCCCACCTCATGGGCATTTTTTTTCTCAACCTGCTCGCGACGCCTCTCACACTGCTCATTCCTCTACCGCTCAAGATAGTGGTTGACAGCGTTCTCGGCTCGCAGCCGGTCTCGGGGGTCTTGGGCAACTTTCTCCCCGCAGCCGGTGTTTCCGGGACGGCTCTCCTGGTCTTGTGCGGGGCGCTGTTTGTCGGCGTGGCTTGTCTGAACGAGCTTCAGCAGACGGGAAGCTCTTTGGCGCGCACCTACACGGGGGAAAAGCTGGTCCTCGCTTTTCGAGCAAAACTTTTTCGTCACGCCCAGCAGCTTTCGCTCTCTTATCACGACAGCAAGGGCACCACCGACTCGACGTATCGCATTCAATATGATGCGCCGGCGATCCAATGGATCTTGATCGACGGCGTAAGCCCGTTCGTCACTGCGGGCTTGACCCTCATCGGCATGATCTATGTTACAGCTAAGGTTGACTGGCAACTGGCTCTGGTGGCGCTCGCGATCGCTCCCATGCTGTGGGTGATTTCACGGGCCTACGGCGGCCGCCTTAGAAAACAATGGGCCGAGGCTTATAATCTCCAAAGCTCCGCGATGTCGGTCGTGCAAGAAGTGTTATCGGCCGTTCGTGTCGTCAGGGCTTTCGGACAAGAGGAGCGCGAGCATGAGCGTTTCCTTCGGCACTCGAGCAGAAGCGTGTGGGCGCGCATCCGCATCGCCTTGAACGAGGGCGGCTTCGGCCTTCTCGTGGGTTTGACCATTGCGACGGGAACGGCCGCCGTGCTTTTCATCGGCGCGCGCCACGTCCAGTCCGGCATTCTCACCTTGGGTGGATTACTGATGGTGATGACTTACCTGTCGCAGCTTTACGGACCTTTGCAAACGCTCAGTTCAATGACGACTCACATGCAGGGCTCACTCGCGAGCGCGGAGCGAGCCTTTTCTCTCCTCGACGAAGCGCCTGACGTCGTCGAACGTCATAATGCTGTTCCTATTCACCGTAGTGCAGGCGCCGTGGCTTTTCATAACGTCTCGTTCGCATATGACCGAGACCACCCGGTTCTGGATAATATTTCGTTCTCAATCGACCCCAAGGCTCGCGTCGGCGTAACGGGGATGACGGGCGCGGGCAAAACCACGCTCGTGAGTCTGTTGAGCCGTTTCTACGACCCGAGCGCCGGCAAGATTCTTCTCGACGGTGTCGATCTGCGTGACTACAAACTAGCCGACCTGCGTAACCAGTTCGCCATCGTCCTGCAGGAGCCGGTGCTGTTCTCGACGAGTATCGTCGAGAACATCGCGTACGCCCGGCCCGAGGCCAGCGAACGCGAGATTATAGTAGCGGCACAAGCGGCGAATGCTCACGATTTCATCGTACGTCTCCCGCGCGGATATGAGACTCAGGTCGGTGAACGCGGGATGCGGCTTTCGGGAGGCGAGCGCCAGCGCATCGCCTTGGCGCGAGCGTTTCTAAAGGATACACCCATCCTTATACTCGACGAACCGACCAGCTCGGTCGACATCAAGACCGAAGCGCTCATCCTGGAGGCGATGGAGCGTCTCATGAGCGGACGCACCACATTCGTCATCGCTCACCGCCGCAGCATGCTAAAGAACTGCGATTTGGAACTGGTGATCGAAAACGGACGGCTTACCCACGGAACATTCGAAAAACGATGGGCGCGGATATAGATGAGAGCAAAACGCATTGTCGTTGTCGGCACGCTTGCGTCCAATCCCTACGCGGGGATGGCATGGATGCATATGCAGATCACAGCCGGCCTTCGACGGCTCGGCCACGACGTTTACTATTTCGAAACGACGTCGTCCTGGCCCTATGACCCGATCCGCAACACCACTGTCAACGATTCCGCTTACGCCCTGCCTTACTTAAAACGGGTCGCCGAAAGTTTTGAGCTGGGCGAACGCTGGGCTTACCGGCGCAGCTTTTCGGACAAGGCGTGGTTTGGTTTGGGCCGAGCGAAAGCGGAGGAGTTGCTTGCGCATGCGGACGTCGTCCTGAATGTCGCTGGAGCGACCCGCTTCGCGGAAGAGGGATTAAAAATCGGCCGGCTGGTTTATTTCGGAACCGATCCCGGGCACCATGAGATCGCTTTCGCCAAGGGCGACGAGAACATCCGAACGCTCATTGAAGAGCACGATGATTATGTAACTTACGGTGAGAACATCGGCACGCCCGATTGCCCGATTCCGCCCCTGCCCCATTTCCGCTCGAGAACGCGGCAACCGATTTTGCTCCACCTCTGGCAAAGCGGACCACCTTCAAAGAAGGAGTTTACAACTGTCGGGAACTGGAAACAGACGGGACGCGATATCGATTTCGCGGCCGAGATCTATCACTGGAGCAAACACCACGAATTCTTGAAGTTCATCGATCTGCCTGGCCGCATTGGGCAGCCGATCGAAATCGCGACCGGATTGGCCAATCTCAGCGCTGAAGAACATCAGTTGCTCGACTCCCACGGATGGCGTTTAGTCGACGCGCATCCGTTTACGACCGATCCATGGCCGTATCGCGATTATGTGCAATCGTCGCGTGGTGAATTCACGGTGGCCAAAGATTTGAACGTGCGTCTGCGCAGCGGTTGGTTCAGCGAAAGAAGCGCCTGCTACCTCGCCGCCGGCCGTCCCGTGATCACCCAGGACACAGGATTCGGTAAATTCATCCCTACGGGCGAGGGTCTGTTCTCGTTCAACGGGATGGAAGAAATCGTCGCTGCTTTTGATGCCATCAATTCCAATTATAAAAAGCACAGCCGCGCGGCGCGCGCCATCGCCGAGGAATATTTCAACGCCGAAACCGTGCTCCGAAAAGTCATGCAGGATTTGGGGCTGTGAAGATCGCACAAAACAAATATCTCATCATCAACGCCGATGATTTTGGCCAGAGTTCGGGAGTGACTCGGGGCATCATCGAGGCGCATGAGCATGGCATCGTAACTAGCGCGAGCTTCATGGTGCGCTGGCCTGCCGCTGCGGAAGCGGTGGCCTACAGCCGGCGCCGGCGATCTGGTTAAGGGTGCCTGAATTTGAGATACAGCCTGAGCCGAGACTCCAACTCTGTGATCACGATGATTCGATAGACCATGTCGAACTTGAGCGGCTACTTGCGGCATATCGACCTTCCGTAAATCTGACACCCAAGGCTACGGCAATAGAATTCCGCAATAGGTATCGCCGCTCCGGCGCTGAGATTGTTGCATTGACGGAATCGCTTGCGGTGATCGAGCATCGGTGACGTCAGTTGAATCACAAAAAAACACTATGTTGCCTTTATGTAAATGCGATGATTGCCCACGCTGCCATCAAACCATTATGAGAGGGTTCACATCGTGATAAAGCGCATCATGATCTCAGGTGCTATCGCAAGCCATCCCCTATCCGGTGCTGGAAACACGTGGGCTTTTTTGCAATATGTTCTCGGACTCCGCAATCTCGGCTTCGAAGTTTACTATGTAGAGCATTTGACTGCTGACCAGTGTGTTGATGATGAATGGAAGCGGGCCAACTTCAGTTCTAGTGTTAACGTCCGGTACTTCCGCGAGATCATGAAGCGTTTTGATCTGACCGAATCGTCGAGTTTGCTAGAGCGCAATGGCTCTGGTTCTGCCGGCCTTAACCGCGCCGAAATCGAGAAACTCGCGCCGGAAGTGGATCTATTGATCAATCTGTCAGGTCATATGCATTTCAGATCGATTTTAAGCGCGGTGCGGCGCCGCATGTATATCGATCTAGATCCCGGTTACACGCAGATTTGGCACGAGCAGTACGGCGCCGATATGAATCTACGGGACCATGATGTCTACGTTACAGTAGGTCTGAACCTTGGAGCAGCAGACTGCCCTCTTCCCACGTGCGGTATTCAATGGCATAAGACTCTACCGCCGGTAGTCATGGAGCATTGGTCCACGGCAGAGATCCCGCGGAACGCGTATTCCACTATAGCGGAGTGGCGTGGGTTCTCTCCAGTGGAATGGCACGGCACGTGGTACAACCAGAAGGCCGATGAATTCAAAAAAATCATCGACCTTCCGCGTCGGGTAGCCGTTCCTCTGGAGCTTTGCCTTTTCATTCATCGCGACGACCCAGACCGGTCGCAGCTTGAGCAGAATGGCTGGAATCTCGTGTCTCCCGGATCGCACGCCGCGACAACCGACGGGTATCATGAGTACATCACCGGCTCACGCGGTGAATTTACCGCCGTCAAACATGGCTATGCTGCAGGACGAACGGGATGGTTCAGTGACCGAAGCTCGTGCTATTTAGCCGCGGGACGGCCGGTGATCGTGCAAGACACGGCTATTGGAAAGTACCTCCCAACAGGATCGGGCCTACTAACTTTCACGGACACCGAAAGCGCTGCCGCGGCGATTACCCAGGTAGAAAGCGATTACAGCCGCCATGCTATCGCCGCGGCCGAGTTTGCACGAACGTTTCTTGATTCAAAGGTAGTGCTAGACAGGCTGCTACGCCTTGCCGCTATATGATCCGAGGTGAGCCATATGCCTGCTTTAAAGCAACAATTTCTTGATCGGGCGATCATATCGAGTAGGAGTGGACAGATCCTATTGCCCGGCGGTTGCAGCGATTTACCGGCAAGCTCTTGTTGAGTCCATTTTTCCGTCCGTGCTTTCTTGCGAGGCCTCGGATGGCAAGCGCAACTCTCGGCGCACAAATACTCTTTCTCCTTCTGTTCTTTGTGCAGGGTGTCTATTTCATAGCAGCGAATTCGGAAACCTTTGATGAGCCCCCTCACATCGCGGCAGGGTATTCTTATCTCGCAACAGGGGATTTTCGCCTGGATCGTGAACACCCGCCATTGACAAAAATAGTCGAGGTCCTTCCCCTCTTTTTGCTTTACCGTCTGCCCTTCCAACCTGATCCTCAACAATGGCGCGAGAATAATAGTTACACCATCGGTGAGGACTTCCTTTACCATTCGACACTTCCGGCGGATTACATGCTTACGCTGTGCCGACTCCCAAATTTGTTGTTCGGCGGCCTACTGATAGCGCTTATCGGCTGGTGGGCTTACCGTCTCTGGGGTAGCGGCGCCGCCACTTTGGCCATGGCCCTCGGCTGTTTCGAGCCAAACTTCGTGGCTCACTCCTCTCTGGTAACTACGGATATCGGGGTCGCTCTCTTTATTTTTTCTACGCTCTACCTTCTCTGGGAATACGTGAATTCGCCCGACTGGTGGCGTTTGGCGGCTACCGGAATTTCCATGGGTCTGGCGCTGGTTTCGAAGTATTCAGCGCTCATCCTGTTACCCGTCATGGCTGCGATCGCTGCCTCATGTTTCTTGATCAGTGACGGACCTTGTCTTCTGCTCCCGGCAAGAAGAAGTCGATCGGATCAGCCGCAGCACAGAATCCTTGAGGCTATTGCTGTCCTCTGTCTAATCTTACTTTTTGCCTTGCCGGTGATCCCGTCCGCTTATTTTTTTCAGGATTTCTCCGGTTGGCTGAACGGCCTCGAGACGTTTGTGACACATGCTGAAAAAGGTCATGGAGCATTTTTCTTAGAAAAATATTCGTACGACGGGTGGTGGAACTATTTTATCGTTGCCTTCCTCATCAAAACGCTAATTAGCAGCTTGATCCTTATCGCTGTCTCGCTTATCTTTTACCGCGCCGGTACACCGCTTCGCTGGCGTGAAGCGACATTTCTTTTGCTGCCAGTTGCAACCTTCTTCATTGCCACGACCCAGGCAAAAGTAAACATAGGTCTTCGCCACATTCTTCCCGTTTATCCCTTTCTATTTGTTCTTGCATCGCGTTTGGCAACGATTCATTTGGGCCGCCGTTGGCTGGTGCCGTTCGTAATCGCTCTCATGCTTGTTCTCACGGCTATGTCCTCGCTCCGGATCGCGCCACATCAGCTTGCTTACTTCAACGAATTTGTCGGTGGGCCCGAACAGGGTTACCGGTATCTCAGTGATTCGAATCTGGACTGGGGCCAGGATCTAAAAGGCGTCAAGGCTTACATGGAGAAGGAACACCTTCCAATCATTTATTTGTCATACTTCGGTACGGCTCTGCCCGCTTATTATGGGATCCGCTACCAATATGTCCCGGGCACATGGCCACTGGAATGGCCGCCTCCTCCCGATATGGTCCCGGCGAACGCCCGGCGGAAAATTCTGGCGATCAGCGTTTGCAATTTGCAGGATGTTTCGAGACCGTATGATCCGCTCTTTCGATGGCTCTGGACGCGCTCACCGGTAGCGAAAATCGGCTATTCTATTTTTGTCTATGACCTAACCGAGGATCGAGAAGGTCTAACAAAACTGGAAGAGACCTATGTTAAAGCGGGAATCGCAGAGTTGCGATGAGATCTGCCATCGCGCTTTGCCGGTGCTGTTGAGCGCAACGGCGGATCTGCCCTTCTCCCGTTTCGGCCGTGCGACATTCACGCGCATTCAAGAGCGGCGGCAAGATCGGCGATCAGGTCTTGCGCATCTTCGATGCCGACCGAGTAGCGGATCAAGTTGTCTTTTATTCCCACCTGCAAGCGCTCTTCGGTCGTAAGCTCGTAAAAGCTCATCAGCGCCGGCTGCTCGATCAGGCTCTCAACGCCTCCAAGCGACGGCGCGATTTGTGGAATGCGGCAGGCATCTACAACGCGCGAGGCGGCCTGAAGATCGCCGGCAATTTCGAAGGAGACGACGCCGCCGAACCCTCGCATCTGGCGTCGTGCGATTTCGTGCTGGGGGTGAGCCGGCAATCCGGCATAGTACACGGCGCTGACCCGCGGGTGTCCCGCCAGAAACTCGGCGAGCGCCTGGCCGTTGTCATTCTGGCGCGCGACGCGCAGCGCGAACGTCTTCAGCCCGCGAACCAGCAGATAAGCCGCGAACGGATCCACGATGGCTCCGGTTACGGCTTGTAACGACCGAATCCCGTCCACGACCTCGGCGGACCCGAGCACCGCTCCTGCAAGGAGATCGTTGTGACCGCCGAGATATTTCGTGGCGGAGTGGAGCACGACATCGATGCCGAATTCCAGCGGTCGTTGATTAAACGGCGTCGCGAACGTCGCGTCGATGACGGTTTTTACCCGATGCCGCCGACCGATGTCGGCGAAGCGCTCGAGGTCAACGATGCAGTTGTAAGGGTTGGTTGGCGATTCGCTTATGAGCGCGCGCGTGGTGGGGCGGATCGCCTCCTCAATGGCTTCGTAGTCGCCCGCCGGCGCAACGGACACTTCAATACCGTAGCGGTGCAGCACCTGAGTGAGAAACTGCCGTGTGCGCCGGTATGAGTCATCAGTCACGATGACATGCGATCCGTGCGAAAGCACGGCGAACAGGGTCGTGGTGATGGCGGCCATGCCGCTGGCGAAGAGCAAACAATCCTCGGCACCGTCAAGCGCCGCTAACTTCTGCTCGGCGACGCGCTGGGTCGGGTTACCGTAGCGGCCATATTCCTCGCGCTCGATGCGGCGCTCAAAGTGGTCGCAAAGTTCTCCGGTCCCCGAAAACGTATAGGTCGCGGTCTGCAGGATGGGAGTGGCCAGCGCATTACCGAGCTTGGGGCGCGGCTCACCGCCATGTACGGCGAGGGTGCTCATCCCGGGTGCGAGCTTGGCCGGGCCGGCTGAGACGACACCGTTGGCCGCCTGTGTTGGCGCAGCCCTATTCCGACTGCGGTTTTTCGTGTCGCGCCCAGCCATCACGGTTCGAGGAGCCGCATACGTTCGACATAATGCGAGATCGCTTCCGAGATCTGCTTGGGATCGGCGCTCAACTCCACGGGGCGATTTTGTTGACTCGGATGGATCCCTGCGAGCTTGCCCGAATGATAAGCAATCTTCTGGTCGGCGAATTTGAGGCCATTGGCGGTCGAGATAACCACGACCCGTTCGTGCGAGCGGATTATTTTGCGCTTGACAAGCTTGCGCAGCGCGGCCAGGGCCACGCCGGTGTGCGGGCAATTGAACATTCCGGTGCGGTCGGCTCGAGCGGTTTCTTCCGCAAGCTCTAACTCCGAAGCCTGCTCCACCACTCCGTCGAAGCGTTTCAAGGTGGCGATGGCCTTATGGATGCTGACCGGGTTGCCGATTTGAATGGCGCTCGCGAGCGTTTTCTGCGCCGTGAGGGGTTCAAAGTGCTCGAAGTTTTTCACATACGAACGGTAGAACGGATTTGCGTTCTCAGCTTGCGCGACGCAGATGCGCGGCAGTTTCGAGATCAGTCCGAGCTCGCGCATCATCAGGAAGCCGTTGCCGAGCGCGCTTACGTTGCCGAGGTTGCCGCCAGGCAAGACGATCCAGTCCGGCACCTCCCACTCGAATTGCTGCACAATTTCGATACCCACGGTTTTTTGTCCTTCGATCCGCAGGCTGTTCATCGAATTCGCCAGATAGATGCGCTTGTGTTTTGTGATCTCTTTAACGGCGGCCATACAGCCGTCGAAATCGGTGTCCAGGGAGAGCACCAGGGCGCCGTTCGCGAGCGGCTGCACCAGCTGTGCCGGAGAAACCTTGTCGCGCGGCAGGAAGACTACGGTCGGAATGCCCGCGGCCGCGCCGTAGGCGGCAAGCGCCGCCGAAGTGTCGCCGGTCGAAGCGCAGGCGACCGCTTCGATGGGTTGTCCATTGGCCATCATTTGTTTGACCACCGAAACCAGCACCGTCATCCCGAGATCCTTGAACGATCCCGTGTGCGAGTTCCCGCATTGTTTGACCCAAAGATCTTCAAGGTGGAGCTGCTTGCCGTAACGGTCGGCCCAGAACAGGTTCGTGTTGCCCTCAAACGTCGAGACAATGTTCTCGTTGTCGATGAAAGGTACCACCCACTCCTTCTTTGCCCACACGCCTGAGCCATAGGGGTAGGCGGTTTGGCGGCAACGATCATCGAATAGTTTGATCCAGGCGGCCGGGGCCCTGGTTTTCAGCGCGTCCATGTCGTGACGAACTTCGAGCAGGTCGCCGCACGATGGGCAGCGGTAGATGACTTCGAGAAGGCTGAACTGGCCCGAACAGCCGTTGATGCACTGAAACCAAGCGTTATATTTCATTGTTCAAGAAACTTTCGCTTTTAGAGTTTAAAGCAGCCGTCAGTGAGAATCCTCAATCCGGCTAGAGACTATCCGATCCTATTCAATCGTGTCAACATGACATGAACCCAGGGTCCATGCCGCTCCCGAACAAAAACTTTGAATCGCTACCGAGACAAAGGAACCTGCTGGTGACCGTCCCGACAACGCGCGCGGCGGCGCTGCCTTGACTGCCGCCACCGCCAGCCATCGCGCGGAGCGATCCAACCGCGTTCGGCTTCGTGATGCTCGGTAATTTTGCGGACAGAAAACCCTTTTTGGGAAGCTTTGCGGAGCCGGCATTCTCATTTCGAATCTAATCGCATACTTTGAACTGAATTGTTTTGGCAATCCTTAGATTGCGGCGTAAAATAGCGCTTTCGGCCCCGACTTGTAACCTTATACTATGCGGACACGTGAAAAGATCCTGCTGTTGCTGCTTACGGTCACGTTAGCACTCGGCGCCCTAGTTTATTTAAAGTCCCGTCGTGATGACGCATCTCTCGTGCGCTTTCGCTCATTTCTTTTAGACCATCCGATGCGCAATCTTTCCAACGCCATAACATCGGTTACGGAGACCGCGTCCGATAGCGGCAATACGGCGATTTTCTGGTACGGCGGGCTTTCCTTGTTTGCCATCGTCATGCTCGGGATCGTATTTCAATCGGCCGGCAACGCGGAGCGAAGGGTCTTCCGGGACCGTCTGGTTGAGGCGCAGGTAACTAAGGCTGAATTGGAATCATTGCTGCAGGATTCTATCTGGAAAGAAAAGCACGCCCGCGTGGCAAGAGAGACGGCGCTAGAAGAACTCCAGGCGAGCGCGAGCAGAATCCTAGCTCTAGAAGACCGATTGACGGCCAACGAGAGGCTTCTGAAGAGACAAGAGGGAGAATTAAAGGCTCTCCGATCACAACAGACGGCCGTGGCAGAGCGACCCCTCGATACGCGTTCGGCTACCATGCCGGAGCAGAGCGCGCTCCGCGACGAGCTTCGGAAGATGGCGGGCCTTGTCCAGGAGAAAGAGTCTGCCGTCAATCAACTAGAGAAAAACTTCCGTGACAGAATTGACGTTCTGGAGACTCAGCTCAACTCAAAAGAAAAGTTGATGGGGCAGCGTGATAGAGAGCTGGAGGCGCTCCGGGCGCAACTCGCCAAGGCGGAGGCGACTAAGCGGGAGACGGAGCTTGTTCTGGCGCAGGAGCTAAGAAACGAGAAGCAGGCCCTCACAGCCAAAGACGCCGCCATGCAAGAGCTGGAGCAAGGCTTGACCGCCAAAATTTGCACCGTGGAAACTCGCCTAAGCGATCACCTGGAGCTCTTGCAGAGCCGGAGTACCGAGTTGGACGCTGTCCGGTCTGAAGCGAATGTTTTAACGGCACAATTGGCGGATGTGACCTCCGCTAAAGAGCGCGCGGACTATTTGCTGCAACAAGAGCTTAAGAAAAAAGCCGAACTGCTGGAGTCGAAAGATGCCGCCTTCAAAGATCTGCAGGAGAACTCAGAAGCAAGAGTGCAGGCTTTGGAAGATCAACTCAAGAATCAGGAGAAACTCCAAAAAG
>JBGPIK010000152.1:0-13875 GCA_041484845.1 Binatia bacterium
CCGACTCCGGGCGAAGAAGCTCCTTCACCGATCCTTCCTCCCTTTCAAATTCACACCCGCGTACAATGACGACGGGCACACCATCCTTTTTTCCCATTGCCAGCTCTGCCGCCGCCGCGACCTCGTCGGCCGTGGCCGCTATAGCGGCTCTAAGCTCATAACCGTAGGGGTCCTTCGATCCTCGCTCATCTTTGACGGCTTTCATTCCTGAGATACCCACCGCGATATCCACCGTGCCGAGGCGCCAGGGACGGCCAAAACTGTCGCTGATGATCACAGCCGGAGCCGCTCCGGAACCCTGCTGGATTTCACTCCGGATTATTCTTGCTGATAGATCCGAGTCTTTCGGCAGTAACGCCGCCTGCCCGACTCCTACATTGGAGCAATCGACTCCGGCATTGGCGCAGATAAAACCGTGGTGCGTTTCCACGATCAGCGCGCGACCGCCCTTACGAATCACGCGCCGGCTCTCGCTTAGAATCACTTCCACTAGCGACGGATCTTTATCCAACTCCCGGCTCAACTCTTGGGCCCGCTCGGAAGGTGAAATCTTATCGAGCCGCAGCACCCTGCCCTCCGCTTTGGAGACGATTTTCTGCGCAACAACGACGATGTCATTGTCGAAAAGCTTAAAACCATTTCGCGCGCAGGCCGCGGCGATCAGCTGTCCCACCGAATCGCCGGCATGAACCTCGCCCAATCCCCCAATGCCGATAATCTCGATCCGCTTCACGCGCCTCCGGAGTGGCTGCTCTTTTCCAAAGCGACGTTCATCATCTGCCGCGCTAGGCAAAACGCTTCGCCCGCTTCCGAGCCGATGGCGAGAAACCGCTGGAGATCCTTTGGCTCGTCGATATCGAGCGCGATATGCTCGTTTTCACTAAACCGCAGAGGCAGTTTCCGCGCCGATACTTGGGTCATGTGATAACTAAAGCTGTCGTAGCCGAATCGGAGTTTGATGATATCGGGCGGCGCCAACAGCAATGCGTTGGTGCCCATGCGGTCATGGGATGGAACGAGCAAAGCAAACGGCGCCATGGCCCCGTCCGGGAGCTGAGACAATAATTCATCGATGTCTCGCGCGCACAGCAACGGCATATCACCTGGAATGATTAGAACCGCCTCCCATCCAGCGGCTTTCAAATACCGGCGCGCGAAGTCTACCGCATCGGTTTCGCCGCGTTCGGCAGCCTCCCGAATGACCTCGGCGCCCAGCGCGAGGGCGATATCGGCAACAGCGTCATTGCCGGTGACGACAAACGTCGCGCGTAATCGGCGCGCTAACAATACTTGCCGCAACACATCGCGAAACATGGCTTCGGCCAGAGCCTCTCGGTCACTAGCGTCGAGCAGCGGGCTCAGGCGTTGCTTGGCATTACGAAAACCTTTGACGGGAATCAGAGCTGCGACTTTCATGCGTGACTCGGAAGGAATTTCTTTAGCATTATTTTCCCAGCAAGGCCAAGACTTCGCGGGCGAGGCGCTTTTTGCGGTCGAGATCGCTCATCACGATATCGGTCAAAACGGTCGTGATGCCCAGGTTTTCGATTCGGCTTTTCATTCTCTCGTCCTCGGTTGCAATGACAAAAATATCGAGAAAGTCGGCGTAGGCTTGCGCTACGCCGAAGACCGTCGGTTCAAACTCGGCGGCGACCATCAGTTTGTGTGCCGGACCGCTAATCGCCGAAACGCCGACGATCGGGCTCAGCCCGATAACGGCGGCTTTGGTTTCCGTTAAGGCAGCGCGAATTCCCGGCACCGCCAAGATTGGACCGATGCTGGTTATAGGATTGCTCGGACAAACGACGACCGCAGACGCTTGATGAATAGCTTCGAGTACGCCAGGCGCGGGCCGGCTTCGCTCGACACCCTCGAAACGGATGGCGGTCACTTGTTTCGACCAGCGCTCCTTTACGAAGTATTCCTGAAAAGAAATCTCCCCGTCGGGGGTGAGCACGCGGGTTTCGACCCGCTCATTCGACATCGGGAGAATCTTTGCCGTGATCCCAAGCCTAGCACAGATTACGCCGGTAATGCGGGCAAGCTGAACCCCTTCATTGAACAACCGGGAGCGCATGATATGCGTCGCAAAGTCTTTATCACCGAGCTTAAACCATGTCGGTTCGCCCAGCCGCCGCAGTTGTTCCAGCACAGTGAAGCTCTCATCCTTGATGCCCCAACCTTTAGCGCGGTCACCGATGCCCGCGAGCGTATAGGTAATCGTGTCGAGGTCGGGCGAGACATGAAGTCCGTGAAAGACGCAGTCATCTCCGGTGTTGCAAATAATCGTCAGTTCCGCCGGATCGATCTCGGCTGCAAACCCTTCGATAAGTTTAGCGCCGCCGGTGCCTCCGGTAAGAATGGTCAGCATGCCTGTCGTGCTTCGGCAATTTATGCCGTGGCCGCGTTGAAGAGTTCTTGGCCGGAGCGGAGCGGGCCACCGTCCCGCGCCAGATAGTCAGCGCCGGACAATTTTTCCACGTAGCGGAGAACGGACGGCGAAAGGAATTTTTCGCCCTGACGAATGTATTCGGGATAGACCGGCAATCGCGCTTTCAGCACAAAGCCGGCTATGGCGCTTTTCTCTTGTATTATCTTTAACGCCGGCCACGGCGCTTCGGGATTGATGAAGTCGGGCGTCAGCGGCGAGACTCCGCCCCAATCGTTGATGCCCGCCTCCAGATAAAGCTCATATCCTTGGGGTGTGAGATTCGGCGGCGCTTGAATATTCATGGCGCCGCCGAGAATTAAACGCGCTAAGGCGATGGTTTTCAGCATCTCCTCATGCGTGGCGTCGGGATGCAGGCGCATGGGTATCGACGGTTTGGCACGAAAATTTTGTACGATGACTTCTTGGATGTGACCATATTGTTCGTGCAAATCGCGTATCGCGCACAGCGAATCGATTCTTTCTTCCCAGCTCTCGCCGATGCCGATGAGAATACCCGTGGTGAACGGAATACGCAGCTTGCCGGCCTCAGCGATCGTCCGAAGACGCACCGCGGGCTTCTTATCCGGCGCGTTGTCGTGCGCGCCGCCTGGCGCTAGTAATCGGTCGCTAACGCTCTCCAGCATCAATCCAAGGCTGGCATTGACCTCTTTGAGTCGCTGCAAATCTCGATTTCCCATCACACCGGGGTTGGAGTGAGGTAATAATCCCGTCTCTTGGAGCGTGACGCGGCAAGCATCGATAAGATAGTCCAGCGTGCGCTGGTAGCCGCGCTCGGCCAAAAAGTTCTTCATTTCGGGATAGATCGATTCGGGCTTGTCGCCAAGGCTAAAAAGCACTTCCGTGCAGCCGAGCCACTTCCCCTGGCGAACCACCCGCAACACTTCGTCGAACGTCATGGTCTTGGCGCCGGGCTCACCCGGCGCTTTGCGAAACGTGCAATAACCGCAAAAATCGCGGCACAAGTTGGTGAGCGGCACGAACACCTTGGGAGAATACGTAACCACTCTCCCTTTGTGTTGGTCGCGCAACTTCCCTGCGGTCACCAGCAAGCGTTTCAATCGTTCACCTTCAGCGGTTACCAACATCAGGGCTTCTGCCCGCGTCAGGAGTTTACCGTCGAGACAATCTTTTAGAATCGCTTCCATTCTTCTTCTGTCTGCATATCGGATCAACCCAAGTGAATCAACCGACATTGACTAAAGCAAATTCGCTTGACAGCCGAGATTGGCCTCCCTATGCTTGCGCGGAACTTTATTTCCGCGGCCGGATGCCGACGCAAGAATGAATTTGAACAATGCCTAGCTGGGTGGTACCTCTGGGTCGGCTGCCCAGGGTCTGACGTGAAACAAGCGCAAACGGCTTCATTGATGCAATGACTCAACGACCCGAGCATTTAGTTGGCGGGCGAAATACTCAGTCAGGAACAAAGCCGATTGGAGGAAGCCCGTAATGGACACGTTCGACAATATGCTCGTCATCGATGCTGACGGACACGTTTATGAAGGCGACGTCAACCTGACCAGCCGCATGCCCGAAAAGTGGCGGTCGCAGGCGCCGGTTCGGCTCAAAGACAACCAGGGTAATTCCCGTATTCTGTTGGAAGGACGGATTTGGTCAGCGTCGCAGGGACCCGGTCCGGGTGTAAGCGGACCGATGACGGATAAGGCGCGCAAGTCCCGCCCGGGCATGACCGATCCTGCGGCGCGCCTCAAAGATATGGATTTGGAAGGCATCGACGTAGCGGTTCTGTTCGGCACGCAAATCGCCCTCACGGTCAACGGCTTGATGAGTGGCGAATTGGCAACCGTCCTTTGCCGCGCGGTCAACGAGTGGCTGCTGGAATATTGCTCTGCCGATCCCAAACGGCTTCGCGCGGTTGGCCTGATCGCCTGCCAGTCCCCTGAAGCCGCCGTCAAGGAACTCGAATTTCTCGCCAAAGCCGGGGCGGTTTCGGCTATGCTGCCGACGAACGTTTACGGCCGCAACATGGGTGACGCCATGTTCCATCCGATTTACGATTGCGCGCAGTCTCTGGGCATGCCGCTCAGCGTCCACCCGCAGACCGGCCATGACGGCGTGCCCGGCCTCTCCGGTGTCATGGGCGCCGGCAGCGAAAGGTTTTTTAAATACGTTTATGTCCACATGACCGCTTTTCCCTTCGAGCTCATGATCGCCATGATGCACATGATCGGCGAAGGCGTCTTCGACCGCTTTCCGAAACTGAGAGTCGGCTTCATGGAAGGCGGCGCTGGCTGGCTGCCCTTCTGGGCGGAACGTTTCGACGAGCATATCGAAAAACTTGCGCCGCAGATGCCGGAGCTCAAACGCAAGCCCAGCGAAATTATTCGCGGCGACCAAATTACCCTGACCTGCGAATCCGAAGAGACGGGTCTCGACCGGGTCTTCGCAGCCAACGGCGAGAACACCGTCATGTACGCGTCGGATTACTGCCACTGGGATTGCCATTTCCCCTACTCGGTAAAAGACGTCATCGACGGCAAAGATCTCTCTTTCGCGCAAAAAGAGAAGCTATTGAATCGCACCGCCAGCGAATTCTTCAACCTGAAAAATCTGCCCCAACCCAACGCGCTAAAGATCGCGCGTCGGAACGGGTCCGACGGCGGTCAACGCCAGGCGGCTACCGCGTGACAAGGAGTATCGGCATGAGACAAACAAGTTTTTTCGGGGCAACTTTTTTCGCGGCCGTTTTGCTGGCATCGACCCTCGCCTGGAGCGCGGAAAGCGTACAGAAGATTCGCGTCGGCTTTCCCTCGCTCGCCTTCGCCTACCTGCCCTATTACGTCGCCCAGGACAAAGGCTTTCTGAAAAAATATAATCTGGAAGCCGAGTACATTCAAATGCGCACCACCATTCAGCCCTCGGCGGTCATCAACGGCAATATCAATTTTTTCCCCTCGGTATCCACCGGCATTTCCGCCGCGGTCTCGGGCATACCGGTGGTCGTCGTGCTCAACTTCTTCGACGGCGCGCCGTGGATTCTTGTCACCAACAAGGAGATCAATAAACCCCAGGACCTGATTGGCAAGACCGTCGCGGTCTCGGGGCTGCGAACTTCGCCGCATCTGTTCTTGCAAGCGGCATTGAAAAAATGGGAAATCGCAGAGAGAGATGTAGCCATCATCAGCACCGGCGGCACCTCCGACAGCTTCATGGCGCTGGTAAGCAAACAGGTCGCGGGCACGGTGCTGACGCCGCCATTCGATGACAAGGCGGTTTCGCTCGGCTTTAAGAAATTTATGTTCCTCGGCGACATGGCCGACATTCCGTACGTCGGCGTCATGGCATCACAGAACGAGATCAAGAATAACCGAGAGACGATCCGCCGCACACTCGCGGCGCTGATGGAAGCGGTCGCCTGGATTCGCGCCAATCGCGAGGAGAGCGCCAAGATGATCGTGAGCAAGTTCAAAGTGAACCAGACCGAGGCGGAAAATACCTACGCGACGCTGGCTAAAATGCTGAATAAGGACGGGCGGCTCAATCCCAAAGTCGCCCGCGGCTATATCGACCTCTTGCGCCAGGACCGGCCGATACCGGCGGATTTCGATCCTCAGAAGGTTCTCGACTTTTCGATGTTGCCGGCAGGACGTTAGCGACCGTGAACACGAAGGAATTTGTCTCCGAGGGTTAAAGATCCTATGCCACGTTTTGCGTGGCTCGCTCTAATTTTTTGCACGCAATCGACTCGTGATACCCAGTATCCATGACTGCCGCACTGAGCAACGCTTGACAAAACCGCTGAGTTTGATGACTTAAATAGCAGGAGGATCCACCGATGGCGTTCCAGGGTCACACGATTATCGATGGCGACGGCCATGTGATCGAAGATTGCAAAGCGATCGTCGAGTACATGCCGCAGGCGTACCGTGAGAAATACGATACCCATAGTTTTTTTAATCCCTTTCCGCCTCTCGATCACCTCCACTCAGCGAATCTTCACGACTTTCAACCTGGAGCGTTCAACAAAGTGGGGCCGGACGGCTGGTTGGACTTTTTGCAAGATGTTGGTATCGAGACGACGGTTCTTTATACCACTCTCGGTTTAGCTTTCGGCAAAATCGTCAGTCGCGACTGGGCCATCGATGTGGCGCGCGCTTATAATGATTGGCTCCACAATACCTACATGAAGCGCAGCCCGCGCTTTAGAGGCATGGCCTTGATCCCTTTACAGGAGCCGGAAGCGGCCGTTGAAGAGCTGCGCCGGGCGGTCAAAGAACTAGGCATGTGCGGCGCCATGCTGCCTTCTACCGGCATTCAGGCCCATCTCGGCGACCAGCGCTACTGGCCAATTTACGAAGAGGCGAACCGGCTCGGTTGCGCGATCGGAATTCATGGGGGCGCCCACGAGAATCTTGGACTCGATGATGTGACCCCCTATGCGCCGGTTCATGCACTGGGTCATCCCTTTGGCCAAATGATCTCGTTCGGCGCTATCGTGTTCAATGGGATCTTTGACAAGTTTCCTGACGTGAAGATCGGCTTTATGGAAGCAGGAGTCGCCTGGTTACTCATGTGCGTTGAGCGCTTCGACCGTTCCTGGGAAACTCATATTCAGCGCGACCCACGCAAGCGCTTTCTCGAACTCCGGCCTAAAGAAAAGGTCAGCGAGTACATCGCTCGCCATATGGACGCAGGGCGCATTTTTATCGGCTGCGAGGGCGAAGAGCCCGATATTGGCCATGCGGTCAAACGGATGGGCAACAAACCGTGGGTGTACTCCAGTGATTATCCGCATGAAGTCAACAACGAATATTGCAAACATGAGATAAACGAAATGCTGGAAAACCAGGAAATGACCGCAGCTGACAAGGCTGCTATTTTATACGGCAACGCGCGACGATTTTATAATTTGGGGGTGGCCGGACTATGAATATGAATACGCAACCGCGCATCGGGCTGATTATCCCGTCCAGCAACCGGCTGGCGGAGCCGCAATTTCACACCTATACGCCGCCCGGCGTGGGCGTCCATGTCGCGCGCCTGCGCATGACCGGCAAGTGGCGCAAGCCGCTGGCAGAACTCAAAAAGTCGCTTGCTGAAGCAGCGCAGGCTTTGTCGGACACTAAACCTAGCCTTATTGTTTTTCATTGCACGGCAAATTCCATGGAAAACGGCCTCGCCCACGAGGCGGCGATAGTTGAGGCGATTCAGAGTGCCAGCGGTTGCCGCACAATCACCACCGCGCAAGCGATCACCGCCGCCTTGAATCAATTGGCTATCAAAAAGCTGGTTCTGATCAGCCCCTACGTCAAACAGACCAACGAGCACGAGATCCACTACTTGAGCGAGTGCGGCTTCAACGTAGTTCATGAATGCGGCCTGGGCCTTGACAGCGATGGATACATTGCGGTGACACCGCAGGAATGGATAAACGTCGTCACGGAGAATTCTCGGCCCGACGCCGACGGCTACCTATTAAGTTGCACGAATACGCGCACGATAGAAGTTATCGAGGAGCTGGAACGGCAACTCGGGAAGGCCGTGATCACGAGCAATCAAGCGACCCTTTGGGCATCTCTGAAGACACTCGGTGTCCCTTATTCAAATAAGAAGCTCGGCCGGCTTTTGGCGCATTAGAAAATCCGCCTGGCGCTGTGCGCCAACTCGGCCAGTTTTTCTTTCAGGCCGGTATTTCTCCTCTCGACTCTGACATTGCGAATGGCCATCGCAAGCGCCTTTTTGCTGCCCACGAGAACAACCAGTTTTTTTCCGCGAGTGACCGCCGTATAGAGAATGCTCCGATGGAGCATGAGATAATGCGAAGTGTGCAGCGGAAGAATCACTGCAGGGTATTCGCTCCCCTGGCTTTTGTGAACCGACGTGGCATAAGCGAGATTAATTTCATCCAGCTCGTCTGAATCGTAATCGACTACTTTGTCCAGAAAATCAACTTTGACGTGGCCTTCTTCCCTGTCGAGTCCGACAATCCGCCCTAGGTCTCCATTGAAAACCCCTTTTTCGTAATTGTTGCGCAACTGCATAACTTTATCGCCCAAGCGCAACGTGGTTGCGCCGTGTTGCAATCCATCGGTGACGGGGTTGAGCAAAGTTTGTATTTCGCGGTTAAGATTGATGGTGCCGAGCAGCCCGCGATGCATCGGAGTCAGCACCTGAATCATCTGGGGAACTTCTGCTGAATCAAGTTGCAACGCCTGCGGTATACCTTGGCGCAACAGTTTCTTCACAGTGTCGAGAATTTCCTCCTCCGACTCGCGCGCCAGCATGACGAAATCCGTCTGCCCCTCTTCGCCTAAGAGCAACGGCTGCCCCTGCAGAATGCGATGGGCATTCACGACGATTAAGCTTTCGCGATCTTGGCGAAAGATGCGCCGCAACACTACCGTCGGAATGACACCCGAGTCGATCAGGTCGCGCAACACGCTTCCAGGTCCCACCGATGGCAACTGGTCCACGTCCCCCACGAGAACCAAGTGGCTATGTGGATTGATGGCGCGCAAAAGGTTATCCATCAGCGTCAGGTCAACCATCGAAGTCTCGTCCACAATCACGAAATCGACTTCGAGCGGACGGTTTTCGCTGCGTTGAAATATACCTTCACGAGGATTGTATTCGAGCAGCCGATGAAGCGTCATCGCATCCTCGCCGGCGCTCTCGGTTATTCGCTTCGCCGCCCGCCCCGTGGGCGCGGCCAGCGCAAACGTCACTTGGGCGCGGCGCAAAATCGTCAGCAGCGCCGTCAAAAGAGTGGTTTTGCCGGTTCCGGGGCCACCGGTGATGACCAACACTTTTTCCTGCAAGGCGCGCCGGGTAGCCTGCAGCTGCGCTTCGTCAAGCGCGACGGGCACCGGCACAAAAAGCTCAGGGCTCGCCAAATCAATGACGCCTCGCGTACTCGTGGCGGAATTGTTCCAAGCGCCCACGAGGTTTGCACCCTGCAGAGACGAGGCCGTCGCAAGTAATCCTTGCAGTGCTTGCGCGACCCGCCGCTCGGCATGATAGAGTTCCGTTAGATAAATTCGACTGCCATTTCCACCGGGAGTTTCTTCACGAACGAAATCGCCGTTCGCAATTAGTCTGTCGACCGCCGCCTCAACCGCGTCTTCTTCTACATTCAAAAGTGAAGCGGCGTTTTGCTCGAGCGCCGGCAGCGGGACAAAGCAGTGTCCGCGATCCGCAAATTCCCGTAAAACGTGCTGCACTCCGGCCTGGACTCTCAGAGGGAAATCGCCCTGAATACCGATGGCGCCGGCAATGCGATCGGCAAGCAAAAATCCAACACCGTGAACCTCACGAGCGAGCACATACGGATTTTCCCTTATTCGCGCTACCGTGTCGGAGCCAAAGACTCGATAGATTCGGAGAGCCAATGACGGTCCAATCCCATGGCCCTGAAGAAATACCATGACATCTTGCATCCCACGCTGTTCTTTCCAAGCCCCGATGATGCGTCGCGCGCGCACTTCACCGATACCGTCGACCTCTAAGACGCGCAGCGGCTCTTCCGAAAGCACTTTCAACGTATTGAGACCGAAGGCGGCGACGAGGCGTTTCGCGTAGCTGGGGCCGATGCCTTTGATCAGGCCGGAGCCAAGATATTTTTCAATGCCTTCGAGAGTAGCCGGATCAATCTTTTCCCAATGATCAACCTGAAATTGTAGCCCATAGCGCGGGTGTCTCTTCCAGGCGCCGGCAACTTTGATCTCCTCTCCTTCGGCCACAGGAAAGATTGTCCCTACAACCGTCACACCCGGGCCGTCATCGAAATCGAGCCGAGCCACGGTGTAGTGAGTTTCGGGATGCTGGTAGGTAATCCTTCGAATGGTCCCCTGAAGCGACGAGCTTTGGTTTTGATTGTCGGCCAACGGCAACTCCCGCTGACATCCTACTCAAAGCGAGAAAGCGCGTAAACCCCTGCGTCGGCTCACAATCTGAGGTTTGGCCGTCGGTTCGCTCGCCCTCGTTTGGTTCTCCCCATGTCGCAGGGGATAAAACAGGCTGCCAGGCGCATCACGGCCCTTGCCTTTTGTAGGCCGAGAGCTAAAATTCTTGAGTCTAAGATGTCTGGCTGTGTTGCCGCCGGGCCTACCACTAGCAAAATCCTTTTGTTAAAACTGCCAAAAAACCGCCGCCCTTTTTCTCCGCCGTAGAGCCGGAGCAAAACAGGAGACGCCACGATGATGCTTGAAAGTATTTGGTTCCAGGCCTTCCTCATTTTCATTTTAATTCTCGCCAACGGCTTTTTTGCCGCTTCGGAGATCGCGATGATCGCGACGCGCAAAAGCCGCGTCGATGCGCTCTTGGAGCGCGGCGTCAAATCCGCCGCCGCGGTTGCGCGACTCAAGAATGACCCGGATCGCTTTTTGGCCACCGTCCAGATCGGCGTGACCATAGTCAGTTCCTTCGCGTCCGCCATTGGCGGTGCCACAGCCATCGCCTATCTGAAGCCCCAAATTGAGTCCCTTCCTCTCCCGTTTCTTGCCCGATGGGGCGAAGCGGTCGCGATTTTTGTTGTCGTCTTGCCGATTGCATACCTATCACTGGTGTTGGGCGAATTGGTTCCCAAGTCGCTGGCGCTGCGCTATTCCGAGCGCATCGCTTGCGCGGTCGCCCGCCCTATCGATTTTCTTTCGCACGCCACTTCGTTTCTCGTAAAGACAGTCACGGCTTCGAGCAATGCCGTCCTGTGGATTTTCGGCGGCAAGGACAATGAAGGAGCAGGCTTCATTTCCGTCGATGAGGTCAAATCGTTGATTCGCGAAGGCGCTGCGAGAGGAATCTTCAATGAGACTGAAAAAGAGCTGATCCACAGCGTTTTCGAGTTTGCCGACACGCCGGTGAAAGCGGTTATGATTCCGCGTACTGAAATCCACGCTCTCAACGTCCACGCTTCCTTGGCCGAGGTCGCCAAAAGTTTCGTCGAAAGCGGCTTTTCGCGGGTTCCCGTTTACGACGGTGAATTGGATCGCATTATCGGCATTCTCTACAACAAGGATATTTTCAAAGCGCTCCAGGAAAAGAGCGACTTTCCCGTACGCGATCATCTTCACCCGGCCTTCTTTGTACCCAGTTCACTCCCGATCAGCGCGCTTCTCAAACAGCTGCAGCGCCGCCGTTTGGCCATGGCGCTGGTGGTGAACGAGTTCGGTGAAATCGAGGGTCTGGCGACACTGGAAGACCTGCTAGAGGAAATTGTCGGCGAAATTCGTGACGAATATGATCGCGAAGAACGCGGTCCCGTAGAACGGCTGCCTGATGGCTCGATGGTTATTCAAGGTTCGGCGCTATTGAAAGACCTCAAGTCTGATTTTGATCTCCCCTTCGACGAGTCACCCGACTACCATACGTTGGCGGGATTTGTTCTAGCGAAGCTCCAACGGATTCCCGGCGGCGGAGAATGGGTTGAGCACAACGGCTATAAACTTACGATTGTCGATATGGAGGGAAGAAGAATTGTCAAGATCAAGTTAGAGCAAATAAAAAAGCCTTAACTTCTTGCAGCGCGGTCAAAACTAATAGCAGCGAATCTCAATCTCATTGCCGTCGGGGTCGAAAAAATAGACTGAGGTCGCCTGCCCGCGCGCCCCCCATCGCGACACCGGGCCCTCACGGACGCCGACTCCATGCTTTTTTAAGTACTCAACGATTCCAGCGAAATCTTCGGCTCCGACAACGAGACAGAAATGATTAAGATTGGCGGTAGCCTCGGTTTCTGATGTCTTTAAGGCGATACGATTATCGATCGGAAATAAATCGATAATCGTATCGCCATTGATTCGGACGGACGGAAAGCTGACCTTGCGCGCCCTGAATTCATCGACGCGCTCGCCCTGCAAACCTAGAACTTGTGTGTAAAACCTTAGTGCGCGTTCGATATCTCTCACGTTGAGGACAATATGATCAAGTGTCGTAATTCGTATAGGTTTCATCAAGGCCTGGTTTGCCTCAAACGTTACGCCGAGGAAGCGCAAGTGATCGCTAGCTTCTCGACTAAAACTCGGATGTCACCCGGCGACCCCACGCTTATGCGCAGACAATCCTGCAACCCCGGAACGTCAAAATAACGCACGAGAATCTTATGGTTTTTCAAGCTCTCGTAAACTCCTCTTAGATTTTGCCCCTTTTTTTGCGCCATGACGAAGTTAGCATGTGACGGATAGACACGAAATCCCATGCGCGTGAGCGCCCTTGTAAGCTTATTGCGGCTCCGCTGAATTCGCTGCACATTGCGCATCATCCAGGGCATATCCTGCAAGGCTGCCGTGGCCGCGATTATACTTAAACGGTTTAGATTATACGAATCCTTGACCTTCATCATGCCGGATATTATCTCCTCGGACGCGAAGGCAAGTCCGATGCGCATGCCCGCGAGAGAGAACGACTTGGAAAACGTGCGTAACACCACCAAGTTAGGGAGCTGGTGGATCAAGGGCAGCATCGAGGCACCCTCACTCTCGGCGAAATCAATATAGGCTTCGTCCACCACGAGAACTCCGGAAACCGTGCGAGCGAGACGACTGATTTCTTGCAGGGCTACAAGCGTGCCCGAGGGCGAATTAGGATTGCACAAAAAGGTGAGCGCCGCATTTTGCGCGGCCAGTGTATCCGGCAGCGAAAAGTCAACTGGATAATCAATCGAGGCGCATGCTCCCCCCTGAATCCCGATCAAAGTATCATAAAGAGAATAAGTCGGAACCGGAAACGCGACCCGGTCATGCGCTCCGACGAAACAACGGAGCAGAATTGAAAGGAGCTCGTCAGAACCGTTACCTGCAATTACATTTTTTGGTTCAATGCCGTAGACACTCGCCGCGGTGTCTCTTAAACTGTCACTCAGCGGTTGCGGATAGAGCCGCAAATCTGAATTGATCGCCCCGCGTAAAGCAGCATATACCCGTGGCGATGGAGGATACGGGTTTTCGTTGGTATTAAGTTTAATCGTTCCGTCATTCCTGGGCTGCTCGCCTGGAACATAACCCGCCAGCGCAGCAATATTAGTTCTGAAGTAACGTGACATGGAACCGGATTTTAACTAGAGGCGACCTCGATTTCAAATATGCCGACCAGCAAGTCGGGAATCTCTCTATAAACAGCAGTTGAGCCTCGGTTAGGAAGATTAGACCACTTTAAGGCCCGGCAAGACATTTTTGTCCAACACTTTTCGATTTTGGCCACTAAACTTACTTTCGGCTTAATGTTCTCACCTTGAGCTCCGGTAAGCTATTGATTTTTCAAGGATCTAGTTTTAACAGGTGGCATGTTTTTGGCAAGATGATTTTAGCGACCTAAAACCAACGTGTCTGAAACGGCGTAGATATATGACAAATCATTAGCGTCCGGGTATTAATTGAACAAATTTAGTTGATTAGGTGAAAACGCCTCAATGTCATCGGTGACGATTTTGTTAAGGAGTTGATCTAATGGAATTTTCTCGAACATGGTCA
>JBGPIK010000153.1:0-13824 GCA_041484845.1 Binatia bacterium
CGGAGATCCGCGCAATCACCAAATGCAGGTCCTGATCGTAGAGCAAACGATCCCGGGTGAAGCGCTTTTCGATGTCCTCGCCATATTGATTCAATTTTTTGGAAAGTTCGTCGAGCGCGTCCTGGGTCAAGTTGCCGATTGCTTTTTCAACGGCAAAGGCTTCCAAGGCTTCTCTCAAATCGTAGAGCTCTTCAGCCTCTTGCAATCTAATTTCTTTGCAGGTAAAACCGCGGTTCGGTAGAAAGGATACGTAACCTTCCTGCACGAGCCGTGTCAAAGCTTCTCGGACGGGAGTTCTGCTGACGCCGAGCCGCTCGCTCAGTCCTTGATGATGAAGCTTCTGGCCAGGCAAAATTTCATTGCACAAAATCAGATCTTTGATCTGATTGTAAACCCGAGCAGAGAGATTTTCGGGCCCTCGGCCTCTTGATTTGGAATTGGGTAAAGTGTAGGCCATAACAGTAAAAATTGCATGAAAAAGTTTATGCAAACTTTTGTTCGGCGAACCTATACAATCCCACCGGTAATGTCAATCAACCAACATTAAGCTTGAAAAATCAAATGAAAATGATAAATGCCTAGTTCGTTCTCGCGGGGCGATCGGCGTGTTAATCAACAATTTCTTAAGGAGGCATTGTGGCACAGACTAAGTTACAGGCGATAGGATTGCGGCATGAGTATTATCAGCCGCGAACCGGCGGAAGGCTCTTGGCGCTCGATAATATCAATCTCCAGGTCGAAGATGGGGAGTTTGTCACAATCGTAGGACCGAGCGGTTGCGGCAAGACGACTTTCATCAATCTTTGTGACGGATTGCTCAAGCCGACCGCGGGAAAGATCATGATCGACGGCAAACCGGTTACTGGCCCGGGCACGGATCGTGGCATGGTGTTCCAGGATTCCTGTTTAATGCCGTGGCGCACCGTGTTCAAAAATGTGGTTTTTGGTCTTGAATGCCAGGGACTGGACAATGAGGAAGGTTCCACCCGCGCGCGTAAATTCATCAAGCTCGTTGGTCTGGAGGGCTTCGAAGATCACTACCCCCATGAACTTTCAGGTGGCATGCAGCAGCGCTGCAACCTGGCCCGGGCGCTGACCGTGGACCCCAAGATCCTGATCATGGATGAGCCGTTTGCCGCTCTCGATGCCCAAACTCGCGAACTCATGCAGGCGGAGTTGCTGCGTATCTGGCGCGAAGCAGGCAAGACCGTGCTCTTCATCACGCACGAAATCAATGAAGCGATTTTTCTCGCCGATCGGGTAATCGTTTTTGGCGCGCGTCCGGGCAAAGTGAAGCAAACCATCAAAATTGACTTGCCGCGCCCGCGCGAACTCAAGTTAAAACGCGATGTTCGGTTCTTGGAGTATTTTGATGGAGTTTGGAACCTGATCGAGGAAGAAGTCAAAAAGACGATGATTCAGGATCAGATCGTACATAATATTAACGACTAAATTCTACTTCGGAGAGCATCGGGTGAGGAGGTTAAACTCCCAGGCCCTTATTATGATAGGGGCGACTTTGTTCGTACTCTATCTCGCGGGAGTTCCTCTCGTGATGCTCCTATACGGTAGCATCCGCAGCGCGCCGATTGGCGAGCCGGGCGCTGCGTATACAATTCAGAATTACGTCAAGGCCTATTTCGACAAAGAGTTTTATCTCCTCCTGTTAAATTCCATCTACTACGGACTGGGCACCTGCATCCTAACATTTGTAATCGGCACCTATCTGGCTTGGGTCAGCGAGCGGACCAATACGCCGTTAAAAAAGATTTTCGTGGTCATGTCTTTGATTCCGTTCATCATTCCGGGAATTCTGAGCACGATTTCGTGGATTTTGTTGCTCAGTCCAAAAATCGGATTGATCAATCTGGTGGTTAAGGATGTTTTGGGCCTGGAATCCGCCCCCTTCAACATTTACTCGATGTGGGGAATGATTTGGGCCGAATCCATTCACCTTTATCCCCTCGTTTTTTTGCTCATGTCCGCAGCTTTTCGCAACATGGACACTTCGCTTGAAGAAGCGGCGCTGACCGCGGGATCGAGCACCTTTACGACTTTTCGGCGGGTAACACTGCCGTTGATGCGTCCCGCCATGTTTAGCGTGCTGCTGATCAACTTTGTTCGCGGCATCGAGGCGTTCGAAGTGCCGGCCTTGATCGGAGTTCCCGCCAAGATCTCCGTCTTTACCACGAAGATTTTTCTGGCGATCCACCAGTTTCCATCCGATTTTGGACTGGCGGGTGCGTACGCGGTTACACTGCTGGCGATCAGCACCGCAGGGGTGCTCATTTACGGCAGGATCACTCGTCGCGAAGAACGATACGCGACCGTAACCGGAAAGGGCTACCGTCCGCGGGTCATCGATTTGGGCCCTTGGAAATATTTCACTCTTGGAATGTCCTTTGTAATTTTTTTGCTCGCTGTCATCTTGCCGGTTTTCGTATTGCTCTGGTCCTCGTTTATTCCTTACTACGGGGTTCCTTCACGCGAGCTGATGGCAAAGATGACCCTGGCGAATTATTATTACATTTTGAACTATCCCCTGGCGCTAACCGCGTTTAAGAATAGCTTCTATCTCTCCGTGGGCTCCGCGACGCTTGTGATGGTTCTCACTTCGATCATTGCGTGGATTACGGTGAAAACCCGGCTGCCCGGGAGGGCTCTACTGGACAACATGACGTTCATTCCCATCGCGATGCCGGGAATTGTTCTCGGTGTGAGCTTGATCTGGGTCTATCTCACTTTGCCGATTCCGATTTACGGCACGATCTGGGTTTTGTTATTGGCCTATATTACAAAATTCATGCCCTATGGAATTCGGGCGTCGTCCGCTTCGATGATCCAAATCAACAAAGAATTAGAAGAGGCGTCGTTCACGGCGGGCGGAACCTGGTTCCAGACTTTCAGGAAAGTAATTTTGCCGCTCTTGATGCCAGGCTTTACCGCGGGCTGGATCTATATCAGCATCATCGCGCTGCGCGAGCTTTCTACCTCGATCCTGCTCTATTCCTATAACAGCACGGTGTTGTCGATCATGGCATTTGACTTATGGGAGGGTGGACAATACACATATGTTTGCGCGCTAGGTGTTTTGATGGTCCTTTTGCTGATTATGATGGCTTTCGCCGCGCGGAAACTAGGCGCGAGGATTGGAATTGCGGAACGTTGATTGCAGAAACGTTTAGTCGCTAATCAGTTAAGGATCTCACAAATTCGGGAGGCTTCATGGCGGACAAGCGAGACATGGTGCAAATCGAGTCGCTGGAAAAGTATTTCGGCGAAGACAAAGAGAGAGTTCACGTTCTCAAAGGGGTGACGCTGCATGTCCCCGAGGGTTCGCTGTATACGTTTTTGGGCCCGAGCGGCTGCGGCAAAACCACCACGCTTCGTTGCGTCGCCGGTCTGGAACGTCCCGACGGCGGGCGGATCAATATCGCAGGGCAGACGGTCTTCGCCTCCGGGGAGCGCGTCTATGTGCCGACCAATAAGCGACCGATCGGCATGGTGTTCCAGTCATACGCGATTTGGCCGCATATGACGGTCGCCGAAAATGTCGCTTATCCTCTCACCATCCACCGCCGGCCCAAGGCTGAAATCAAAAAGAGGGTATCCGACGTGCTTAAGGTCGTCGGTCTCGACGGTTTGGAAGATCGGCCGGCCCCGAAACTCTCCGGAGGTCAACAACAGCGGGTTGCTTTCGCGCGCGCGCTTGTGAACGAGCCTAAAGTCATGCTTTTGGACGAGCCCTTGAGCAACCTCGACGCCAAATTGCGGGTGCAGATGAGGTCTGAAATTAAATCACTGCAACGGAGAACGAGCATAACGACGATCTTTGTCACTCACGACCAGGCCGAAGCCTTAGCCATCTCGGATCAGATCGCGGTGATGCATGGCGGCAAATTGATCGAAGTGGGTTCGCCGCACCAGCTCTACACTCGACCGAAGCGAAAATTTACCGCGACCTTTCTCGGTTTGACCAATCTGATTGAAGGCAAAGTCGTCGATGCCGACGGCGATAGTCGCCCGGGTAAGTTGCAAACCAAGAAAGGGCTTCTAAGCTTTATCCCCGCAACGCCGCTCAAAAAAGATCAGGCTGCGGTGATTTCAATTCGGCCTGAAAACATCCCTTTGTACAAAGTAAAGCCCGAGGGGTTGGAGAATTTGCTCGAAGGAACCGTCAAGGAAGCCATCTTTATGGGCGATGCCTATCAATGCAAAGTCGCGGTTGGAGACGATATCCTGGCGGTGCATACGCATCCCTTCAATGCCGTGCATCCCGGGGATAAGGTGTATCTCCACCTCGACCCCGGTAGTTGCAATGGCCTTCCAGCCGATGATACCGAAGGTGTTGATGAAACCATGCTCGGGGACTAGAATGCCCCCATGCGAATGTGAAAGGAGAATTAATCAATGGCAGCCTTAGAGGCTAGAAAATTAGCCGAAGATGAGATGAAAGCCGGCAAGACGCCCAAATACACCGACTTGCGTGACTGGCTTGAGATTGTAGATAACATCGGTGAACTGAAAAAGGTTGATGGTGTCGACTGGAACCTGGAAATGGGCACGCTCGCCGAGCTTCTAGCCCGCGAATCCAAAAGCGGTAAGGTGCCAGCGGTGCTCTTTGATAACGTGCCCGGATATCCAAAAGGTTACCGGACTTTGTTTGCGCAAAATGCCTCGTTCAAACGCATGGCGTTGAACCTGGGCTTGCCGATGGAGTTATCGAACTTGGATTTGGTGCGGGCATTTCGCCAAAAGCTGGTAAACCATGAACCGATCAAACACAAGGTCGTGAGCAAAGGCCCGGTGCTTGAAAATGTAGACTCGGGCGACAAAGTCAATTTGCTCAAATTTCCAGTGCCGTTCATGCATGAGCTGGATGGCGGCCGGTTCATCGGCACTGCTTGCCTGGTGACTACCCGCGACCCCGATGAAGGTTGGGTCAATTTCGGCGCCTATCGCGGTATGGTTCACGACGAGAAGAGCATGGGGCTTTACATCTCGCCTGGAAAACACGGGAGCATTCAGCGCGCCAAGTATTTTGAGCGCGGCAAACCCTGTCCGGTCATCATTTCCGTCGGCCAGGATCCCGTGCTCTTCATGGTCTCCGGTAACGAGATCGATTATGGCGTCTCTGAATTCGATTATGCCGGCGGCTTGAAGGGCGCTCCCATCGAAGTGATTGAGGGAAAGGCGACCGGCTTGCCATTCCCGGCCAACGCTGAAATCGTCATCGAAGGTTTCATGGATCCGACCGACAGAAAAACCGAAGGGCCGTTCGGTGAATGGACCGGCTATTATGCCAGCTCCAGCCGTCCGGAACCGGTTGTGCGGGTGGAAAACATTTACTATCGAAACGATCCCATTTTGTGCTGCGCGCGCCCGGGCCGTCCGCCGTCAGACTATTCCATCGCCAAATGTATGGTGAAGGCCGCGTTGATCTGGGAACAGGTCGAAAAATGCGGTGTCCCCGATGTTAAGGGTGTCTGGTGCCACGAGGCCGGTGGAGGGCGCTTGTTCAATATTATTTCGATCAAGCAGCGTTATCCGGGACATGCGCGTCAAGCGATGCTCGCGGCTTCGCAGGTTCATGCCGGTGCGTACCTCGGCCGCTATGTAATCGTCGTAGATGAGGACATTGATCCGACCAACACGTTCGATGTTATCTGGGCGCTGGCCAGCCGCTCGGATCCTGTTGAATCGATCGAGATCCTGCGCCGCTGCTGGAGCGGCCCGCTCGACCCGCGCATCCAGCCAGGCAAAAAAGGTTTCAACTCCCGCGCCGTCATTGATGCCTGCCGTCCATTCGAATGGATTAAGGAATTCCCGCCGGTGGCTGAATCTTCACCGGAGCTGCGCGACAAGGTGCGCGCGAAGTGGAAGAAAGTGATCGAAGCCTAATCAGCCGATTCGATCGTCTGCAACACAAAGGGGTGGCTGTGGTGAACAGCCGCCCCTTTTTTGTTATCGGCTCTCGGGACGGATCGAATCTTTGAGCCACCGACATTTCGAATTGCGCTTGACGCCGCCCGATAGTGCGATATAGGCATGGCGTGTAAAAACACATAAGGCAGTCTCAAACGGGGAGGACTCGATGCGTGTTCTCAAAATCAGTGAGTTAGCCGAAAGACCGATGGACAGTGCCACGCCGATTCCCGGATGGACCGGCGGTCCGGTCAGCCGGACGCGTCAGACGATCATCGGCGAAGGGCAGTCAGACCATTTTCTTTGCAACGTGGTGAACTTCCGCGCCGGCGCCACCACCGGCTGGCATATCCATGACTGCGATCAGATCCTGGTGGTCACATCGGGCAGGGGTACGGTCGCGACGGAAAAGGAAGAGCACGAGATCACGGTCGGCGATATCGTGCATATCAAGGCGGGCGAGCGTCATTGGCACGGGGCCAAAGCGGATTCGCCGATGTCGCATATCACGGTTACGACAGTCGGCAGTAAGTCTACACATTGAAAGCTCGCGCGCGGGCGGGTTTGGAATTATCCGATGGTGCTACACAACAGGAGACCCAGTTTTTTCTTCTTGCGGTGGAATCTAAGCAGTGGGAAGGAACAGGCATGCAAGCAAAGCTGATCTCTATTTTGTTTTTCTTTGTTGCCGTGATCACGCTCCCGGCGTTATCGGTTGCGGCCGACAGACTGCGTCTCGGCTACAGTTCCGTCAGCGCCTTGCACGGCAATACCTGGGTCGCCGAAGATAAAAAGTTCTTCGAGAAGCACGGCGTCGAGATCGAAAATATTTACATGCAGGGCGATCCGATGACGCTCAGCGCGCTGCTCGCGGGCGACGTGAGCTTTGTTAAAGTCGGCGGCACCGCGGTGGTCAACGCGGCGCTCAAGAGCTCGGACGCGGTTATGATCGCTTCGGTCATCAACTCCGGCGTTCAGCGCTTGATCGTCAGACCCGAAATCGCCCATCCCGCCGACCTCAAGGGCAAAAAGATCGGCGTAACTCGTCTGGGATCATCGTCAGATATTGTTCTACAGATTCTCCTTAAGAAATGGGGCTTGAGAAACGACGACGTTCAAGTTTTCCAAGTCGGCAGTTCCCCCGCCATGCTGGCGGCGCTCAGCAAGGGCGGGATCGATGGCGCGGTGCTGACGGTGCCGACGTTTTTCGTAGCGGAGGAGATGGGCTATCGCCTCATGGCCGATGCTGCTGAAATGAATATTTACTACCTTCATAATGTGGTGGCGACGACGCGAAAATTTTTGCAAACGCGGCGCGACGCCGCGCTCCGATTCATGAAGGCCTATATTGAAGGAAACATTTATTTTAAGAAAAATCGCCAGGAGAGCCTTGACGTGTTGAAAAGAAAACTCAAGACTCAGGGCAGCCAAAAATATTTGGAAAAGAGTTACGATCTGTTCGCTAAAGACTTCGATACCGTACCCTACGTGTCGCAAGAGGGGATCAAAACTTTGTTAGAATATCAGGCCGGCGGGCGAAAGCTCAAAGAAAACGAGCTTGGGCTATTTGTCGATAACAGTCTGGTCAGAGAAATCGAAGCCAGCGGCTTTATCGCCAACCTGCAAAGTCGCTGATTCGCTTACTCCGGTAAGAAGCTTGTAAAGATCAAGTCGGCTACAGTGTAGGAGGACAGAATGGACTTCAGCGAGCATCGGGATACGCCTGAAATCGCCGCATTTCGAAAAGAAGTGCGTGCTTGGCTGGAAGAGAACATGCGCGGATCGGAGCATCTTCGCTGGTCCGCCACGTGGTCGACGCGGGAAAACAGCGAAGAATACCAGTTTCGCCGCGAGCTCGGATACAAGCTGGGAAAAAAAGGCTGGCTGTTTCCGATGTTCCCCAAGGAATCTGGCGGCGCTGGTCTGACGATCGATCATCAGCTCGTGCTGGAAAGCGAGCTGTATCGTTACGGTCTCGTGCTCGCGTGGATATTTTACACCCTGGCGCGGATCGTCGCGCCGGTTTTTCTGAAGTTCGGCAGCGAGGAACAAAAGCGGGAATTTCTCCCGCCCATTCTGGGCGGGGAAGTCTCCGTTTGGCAGGTGCTGACCGAGCCGCAGGGCGGAAGCGATGTCGCGACTTGTCTCACCAAAGCGATTAGGGACGGCGACCATTATGTCGTCAACGGACAAAAGGTGCTTGTCGGTTACCACCACCCGCCGGACTACTTGTGGACGCTCGTCTGCAGCAACCCCAACGGCAAACGTCATGAAAACTTAAGCTGGCTCTACATCCCCGGAAATCTGCCCGGCATCACCATTCAACCGATGCACCTCATGATGGGGACCAAGAACTCCGTGTTCTTCGATAACGTGCGCGTGCCGGCGAAATACGTCGTGGGCGGCGAGAACAACGGCTGGCAAGTCGCCAATACGCATCTTGAGCTGGAACATGGTGGCGGCGGTGAAGAGGGCGCGGGTGAAGATCCATTGATCGAGCGCGTGATTCAATACTGCCAAGAACAGCACATCGATGGAAAGCCTTTGATCGAAGACCCCATGGTGAGGGAAACCATAGCGGAGATCATCATCGACTTGCATACCGTACGGCGCTTCGCGCAACGCATTTTCTGGCACCGCTACGTGAAGAATCCACACCCCTACGGCGGCCCGCAGTTTCGTTATTTCCAGCGGCTCGCGCGCCTGCGCAATGCTGAGCGGCTACAGCGCATCATGGGCGTCGATGCGCTGATTCAGAATCTTGGCGTCCACGAAGTCGAAGACTTCGAGTACGCAGTCCGCAGCGGCCCGGGCATGATGCATGGCGGCGGCACACTGGATACCGATCGCCTCATCGTCGCGCGCCGGCTCGGCCTGGGCCGGCCATCAAAAGAGAAGGCGCCGACAACGATCTGACGCATCAATGGCCCGCATGCGAGCAAGTTAGGATGAAGAGCCTCGAAGAATACGCAATTGACCGGACTCCGTTTATATCATTCGCTCGCAAAATTCCTTCGGTCTTTCCGCGCGTTCCTCTGGCCGTGCCTTACTGGAACGGCGAGACATACCGAGCCATTCTTCGGTCGTTTTCATCCGGAAGCGTTATCGCTGGGCCGGATCTTAATGAGCTCAGATCCCTGTTGACCGAGACACTCGGTGTCGCAGATGTCGTTCTCTGCAGTTCCGGAAGTTTAGCCCTCGAGCTCGCATTGCGCGCGTGCGTTGTGGAACGAGGTGACGAGGTGGTTGTTCCGACGTTTTGTTGCACAACTGTGATTCCACCCATTTTGGCGGTCGGCGCGTTCCCCGTGCTGGCGGACGTCGGCGACAATCTCAATGTCAGCGCGGCGGCTATCGAGGCTGTACTCTCTGAAAGAACCAAGGCGATTATCGTACCGCACCTTTTCGGCAATCCCGCCGCTATCGGCCCAATCCTTGACCTTTTGCGCGCTAGAAACATCCAAGTCATCGATGATGCGGCTCAAGCTCTCGGCGCCACAATCGCGGATCGGCCGGTCGGGAGCTTCGGGGATGTGGGTATTTTGAGTTTCGGCAGTGAAAAGGTCTGCTTCGGCCTTGGCGGCGGAGCGGTTGTCTCACGCTACAAAGAAATTCTTGAGCGCATTTCGGAGATTCATCTGCCGGCGCCTGGCATTTTGAAATCGCTGCAGAGTTTGTTCTCCACAACCGTTTGGCGGCGCTGGCGGCGCTGGACACTGCCGTTACACAGTGCGTTGTTTCATGGAACGAGCCAGGGTCCGGATTCACCGCCGGATGAATATAAAAAAGAAACCATGGCCAATCTAAATGCGGCGGTCGCTTTAACTCTCGTGCGCAGTCTGCGCGAAAACGTCAACGCTCGCCGCGAACGTGTCCACGCCTATCAAGAATTGCTCGGCGCTGAGCGGCGTTTGATGCTTATACCGCATGGACCTGGCTCCGCGTGCCTAACACAGGTCATTCGAGTCTTGGCCGAGCGTCGCGACCATGATTTGTCCATAGACCTGATCGAAGCTCTGACCAGAGAGGGCTATGAGGTTCAAGGAAGCTATGTTCCCATCCACCTTATCCCTGCTTATGAATCGTACGTCCGAGATCCTCTTCCCAACGCGGAACAAGTTTGGCCCGATTTGATCGAGCTTCCCTGCGAGCCCGACGTGAGCTTCGATGACGTGGAGAGAATAACTGCGATCATTAAGCAAGCGCTTAAGCTGGTTTCAGCAAAGTAGATTGTGGACTAACGTGCGGCAGCGAAAACACTTCGTGGCGCGCAAGCAAAAATCGGCGAAGGGGGCGAATGGATCAAATAAGAATTGGCATCGGCGTTTCCAGCATCGGCCGCTTTCTTCCGCTGATCGGCAAATCCGCCGGCCTTTTTGCAAAGGAAAATATCGCGGTCGAGGTGGTGAATCAGCAAGACGAAGAAAAGGTGGTCGAGGATATCCTCTCGCAAGACGCCCCCGTCGGGACGCCCAACGCTCCGTCCCTGATTTTTTCGCTTCTTAAAGAAAATGATTTGGTGATTGTCGGAGGAGTTCTCAACCGCCCGGCATTTTACCTGGCGGCGAACGCGACGATCGGCGTTATAGCGGATCTAAGAGGAAAAAGGATCGGCATCAACCAGCCGCGCCGCATGGCGGGCGTGGTCATGCTGGCATTGCTGCGCAAATGGGATCTGGACATTAAGCGCGACCTCACACTGATCGATCTCGGGCTCAACGACAAGAGTTTGGAGGCGTTGCGAGACGGACAAATTGACGCGGCGCTATTGCCGCCGGAGAAAGCCTTTATCGCAGAGGCAGAAGGATTTCGCGTGGTTGCCGACAGCCTGGATCTCGACTGTCACTGGGTGCCACTTGCCACAAGCCGGAAATTTCTCACGGCCAATGCTGAACTGGTAAAGAAGATCGCTACGGTTTACCGGGAGAGCCTCCAACTATTCAAAAGCCGGCCGCAGGAAACTCTCGGTGAAATCGGACGCTGGCTTCCTGCTCTTGCCAAAAAGCCGCAGGCTCTGGAGAAGTGCTATCGATTATTCGCGGGCTGCTTCGAGCCGACGCTGGTCCCTTCGTTGAGCTCGATCACTTCGATGCTGAGGGAAGTTGCGCTGCAGGATCCGAGAGCTGGCAAGATTGAAGCACAATCTATTATTGCGAATGTAATCTGAGGACACATACACACGTCCTTGCTTTAGGTTCCGATCCCTTTGCAAAACGATGGGTATCGCTTCGCTCCACCCATCCTACAAATTCCTCGTGAAAAATATCCGGCCGTAAGATTGGGTGGAGGCGTCTTGCGCCGATACCCATCGCATTGTGCGTCACCCGGTCTGTGAAAGTTCACCTGGTAAATGCGGGTATTTTTCATATAGATCCGTGTTTTCGATTCAAGCGGGTTTGCGCTCCCTTGCGATAGCCTTGAGTGTCACCTACGCAGGTCAAGTTCAGGTTGACATGTCGCTTCATGATTCGATACTCTCCAGCCGCTAACATTGGAAAAGACAAAAGGAGCCGAACATGAGGACGAATAGAGTCGTGTGCTTAGGCCTGCTGGCAATCGGGATTGCGCTTGGCGTGGCCGGATTGCCGGCCCGACTCAAGGGTCAACAAAAAACCACCGCGACGGTCCGCATCGACAACGACGACATTGGCGGCGTGGTCACGAGCGCCAAAGGGCCGGAAGCCGGAGTCTGGGTCATCGCAGAGACGCGCGATCTGCCGACTCGATTCGCCCGGATGGTCGTTACCGACGACCAGGGCCGCTATGTTGTACCGGATTTGCCGAAGGCAACGTACAGCGTCTGGGTGCGCGGCTACGGTCTCGTCGATTCGCCTAAGGTTCGTGCCGTTCCCGGTAAAATCCTCAACCTGAAAGCCGTGATCGCGCCGAATCCAGCGGCGGCTGCGCGGTATTATCCTGCGATCTATTGGTTCTCCATGCTCAAGATTCCGGACGCGAGCGAGTTCGGCGGCAAGGGCGTGATCCCAGCCAAGGTGACGCAAAGCGAGTGGCTCAACTTGATGAAGAACAATGGCTGCGTTGGCTGCCACCAGCTCGGCCAGCTTTCCACGCGCACGTTTCCGCGCAACGTTCCGCACCCGCTCAAGTTCTCCACATCCGAAGAAGGATGGATGCGCCGCGTCCAGTCCGGACAGTCGGGCGACTCCATGATCAATATCCTCGCGGGCGATCTTGGCGGCGCCCCGTTCCGCTACTTCGGGGATTGGACCGACCGGATCGCCAAAGGCCAATTGCCCCGCGCTAAGCCCGAGCGCCCTCAAGGAGTCGAGCGCAACATCGTGGTTACCACTTGGGACTGGCTCGATGACCAGCATTATCTTCACGACCTGATAGCGTCGGATCGGCGCAACCCGACAGTCAATGCCTACGGCCCGCTTTACGGGTCAACCGAGTACAGCACCGACGCCATACCGGTCCTTGATCCGATCAAGAGCACCGCGTCAAAACTCATGGCGCCAATGCGGGACGCAAAAGTTCCGGAAGCGCTCGGGCCGGGCCATGCGGCAAGCGACAAAGTGCTGCAACCGTCGCCTTACTGGGGCGACGAGAAAATTTGGGACACTAAACTCAATAATCACAACGGCATGTTTGACCGAAAGGGTCGAGTGTGGTTCGCGGCGAGATTCCGCGACGCCGGCAACCCCGACTTCTGTAAGAAGGGCTCAAACCATCCCTCGGCCAAGCTGTTTCCGGTAGACCGGACGAACCGTCAACTTACAATGCTCGATCCCAAGACGGGGCGGTATACGTTCGTGGATACTTGCTTCCAAACCCATCACTTGCAGTTTGGCTACGACGCCAATGATACGTTGTGGACCAGCGGCGGCGGGCCGGTGATCGGGTGGATCAACACCAAAATGTTCGACGAGACCGGCGATATCGTGAAATCGCAGGGCTGGACCGCGCTCATACTCGACACCAACGGCAACGGTAAGCGCGATGACTACGTCGAGCCCAATCAGCCGGTGGATCCGACCAAGGACAAGCGGATCGTCGCGAGCCTCTATGCCGTGATGCCGAGCCCGGTCGACGGTTCGATCTGGGGAACGGTCCGCGCGAATCCTGGAGCGGTAGTGCGCCTCGCTCCGGGGTCTAATCCGCCGGAAACGGCGCTCGCCGAAATCTATAACGTGCCGAAGCCCGGCTTCGGAGTGCGCGGCGGCGACATCGATAGCAAAGGCGTTGTATGGGTTTCACTCGCAAGCGGTCATCTGGGTAGCTTTGATCGACGCAAATGCAAGGGGCCGCTCAATGGGCCTAAAGCAACCGGCGATCACTGTCCCGAGGGCTGGACGTTTTATCAGTATCCCGGTCCGGGTTTTGAAGGCATCGGCGAGAATAGCGCGGAGGCAAGCTACTACTCTTGGGTTGACCAACACAACGTGTTCGGTTTGGGTGAGGACGTGCCGATCTCGACCGGAAATCTAAACGATGGCTTGATCGCGCTAAAAGACGGCAAGATGATTACGCTGCGCGTGCCTTACCCGCTCGGGTTCTACGCTAAAGGATTCGATGGGCGCATCGACGATCCCAAAGCCGGCTGGAAGGGTCGCGGATTGTGGAGCTCGAGCGGCGACCGCACGCCGTGGCTGATGGAGGGTGGCAAGGGCTCGATGCCGATGGCCGTGCACTTCCAGATTCGCCCTGATCCGCTGGCGAAATAGATCGAGCGCGAATAGTTTCAGCGGAGCTAGGCTCTTGAAAATCAAGAATCGAAAGATCTGCACCGGAGTTTTTGCCCGGCTTAGTCGGGAAAGGAGCGAAGTATGACGAAGACAAGATTGTTCCACTTAGCCATCGTGGCAATCGGCATCGCTGGGTTCTTTGCGTTATCGCCGGTTCAGTTAAGCGGCCAGCAAGGCAGCGGCCCCGCGGTCC
>JBGPIK010000154.1:0-13647 GCA_041484845.1 Binatia bacterium
AAGGAAAAGGACTACGACGCCGACGAACTCGACCGCTTCCCTAAAGGCGCGGGCTACCCCGGTAACAAGGCGGACTGGGGCTGGGTGCAACACATCCTCGCGAGCATGAATGACAAAGGCCGCGCGGCGGTGGTGCTCGACGCCGGCGCCGCGTCACGCGGCTCCGGCAACGCGAACAACAACAAAGAAAAAGACGTTCGCAAATGGTTCGTCGAGCAGGACTTGATCGAGGGCGTTATCTACCTGCCGGAAAATCTCTTCTACAACACCACCGCGCCCGGCATCATCATCGTGCTTAACAAGGCCAAGCAGAAGGAACGACAGGGAAAACTCTTCCTGCTCAACGCCAGCCGTGAGTTCACCAAAGGCGACCCGAAGAACTATATCCCCGACGACGCCATCGCACGCATCGCCGAAACTTTCATCGCGTGGAAGGAAGTGGAGAAATACTCGCGCATCGTCACGCGCGACGAGATCGCCAAGAAAGACTTCGACATCTCTCCCAGCCGTTACATTCACACGGGTGCGGCCGAGGAGTACCGCCCGATTGGCGAAATTGTGGAGGAGTTGGAGGAGTTGGAGGCGGAAGCAAAGAGCACTGAAAAGATTTTGAGAAGTGTCCTGGCAAAAATCGCAGCGTCATGACGAGCGAACCGGACAACGGGCCTCTTCCGAAAGATTGGGAAGAAGTTTCCATTGGTGACATAACGAAACTCGTTTATCGCTATCCTACGTATTACGGCATTACCTACGTTGACGAAGGTGTTCCTGAAGTTCGAGGCGAGTTGCTACTCGACAACGGTGAAATTGAATCCGACAGAAGAAAGTTTCGCTTTATTACAGAAGAGACCGCCAAGATGTTTCCGAAAGTCCGGTTGGAACCTGGCGATATTGTAATGTCTGTGCGTGGCACGATGGGAAAGATAGGAATCGTCAGGGAACAACTCAGAGGCGCGGTTATCACTGCCAATCTGATTCGTCTTTCGCCACAACGTGCGATGATTCTACCGGATTTTTTTCGCTTGGCGCTACTTACGCCTGAGTTCATTCAAGGGCTTAACGGTGCATCCCCGCAAACCACGATCAAAACTATTACCGCCCCGGCACTCAAAGACCTTACGCTGGCTGTACCTCATGCGCTCCCCGAGCAGCAGAAGATTGCGACGGTGTTAGGGCTGGTACAGCGGGCGATCGAGCAGCAGGAGCGGCTGATCGCGTTGACCACTGAACTGAAGAAGGCACTCCTGCACAAGCTCTTCACCGAAGGCCTCCGCGGCGAACCCCAAAAACAAACCGAAATCGGCCCCGTGCCGGAGAGTTGGGAGGTAACACGCCTTGATAATTTCTGCGTTCTGCAGAGGGGGTTTGATATCACCAAGAAGGCGCAGGTGCTTGGCGATGTACCCGTCGTGTCGTCTGGCGGAATCGCCAGCTACCACAACGTTGCTAAGGTCAAGGGACCAGGAGTAGTGGTCGGCCGCAAAGGCACTCTGGGAAAAGTACATTATTTGGATGTCGATTACTGGCCGCATGATACGACGCTTTGGGTAAAGGACTTCAAGGGACACGATCCACTATTCACGTCCTATTTCTTGAGAACCCTTCGATTCGAACGTTACAACTCCGGTGCGTCAAACCCGACCCTTAACCGCAACACCGTTCATGCGGAACTCGTTGCTTACCCGCAAAAAGAAGAGCAGGAAGAGATTGGTCGCATTCTCAGAACAGTGGAAGACAAGACTCGTGTGCATGAGCGCAAACTCCAGACCCTCACCGACCTCTTCCGCACACTGCTGCACCAATTGATGACGGCGCAGATTCGAGTGCACGAGCTGGATCTTGACGAAATTCTCCCACAGCCTACGAGAAAAACATTAGACAAGTTGTCGTCCAACATTGAGCAAGCTGGTCAAATAGCGGAAAGTAGTTCACAATTAGTTTCAGACCGATGAGGCTATACCACGTCGATGTTTCCAAATGGGCGCAATCCCAATAAGAGCGGCTTGAGGTGTCTTTGAGTACGCCAGGAGTCGTGGACATCAAAACCGACGAGATTTTTGAGAACTTGCCGCGTGCGCCGATCGTCGAGGCAGTGATAGAGATCCGGGCGCGTGCGACCAAGACTCTGGAAGAATCGTCCCTCCGTTCTGCACTTGAGCCCAGGTTGGCTGGCTATAGCTTCCTGGATTCCTTGCGGGAATTTCACGGCGAAGTAAAGCTTGAAGGTGGAAAGCCTCCGATACAAAAGGTTAGCGACGTCGGCTGGAAAGGGATGCGGTTCCGCTCGTCCGATGAAAAACACATTGTGCAATTCAACCGTGATAGTTTCGTATTTAGTCGGCTGGAACCTTACTTAACGTGGGACCAGCTTTTCGGTGAAAGCCAAAGGCTCTGGGCGATTTTTGAGGAAGTGGCGCAACCGGCTGACATTCAACGTATCGGACTCCGCTATATTAACAGAATTAAACTCCCGCCCGGGGAGCTTCGTTTCGAGGAATTTATCCAACCGGCCCCCTCAACTCCCCGCGAATTGGACCTCCCGTTCGATGGTTTCATGCATTACGATACACTTGCCGTGCCAGAACATCCTTTCGCCATCAATGTAATTCGAACCGTCCAACGGCCAAGCGGTGCAGGGGATGCTGGAGTCGCGCTGATACTCGATATCGATGTATTTACGACTCAGGGGTTCGACGTTGACGATGCTTTCTTCGGCCAGCGGCTGCTGGAAATGCGTTGGTTGAAGAACAAGGTGTTCTTTGGCAGTATTACCGAAAGGGCGCTGGAGATGTTCCGATGTTAATGGAAGTGACCGCCTCAGCTATTATTTCCCTAAGTGCCGTACCTACCTCGGGTGCCAGCGATACAGCACAATTTGTTGCGTCCCAAGTCGAACAAGGGCGTCGCCACTTGCAAGATTCCTATGCCTTTGGACTGAGGGCTAAAGGGGTATTCGGCGAACTTTATCAGACTCTAGAAGAGTGTCGCGAGCCTAATTGGGATGGTTACGGAGCGGAACCAGTGTTAGATACAACCTACCAGTTAGCGCAAAAATTCCTGGAGGTGTTGCCGCTAGGAATGCCGGCACCATCTATTGGCGCCGAACCCGACGGTCACCTCACCGTAGAATGGTACCGATCGCCCCGACGAACACTATCTGTTAGCGTGAGCCCTGAGGGCGAATTGCATTACGCCGCTCTTATCGGATCAGCCAAAGCTTACGGTACTGAGCCGTTCTTTGGGGAAGCTCCCAAAGCGATCGTTGATCTTGTCCACCGGGTTATGGCTGCATGAGCGATGGCGGGACACTGCCAACGGTAAATCCTGACGAGTGGCTTGCCCGCTTCATTCACTATCAACGTTATATTCGACAGGATCGGACAATTCGTCCGGACGCGTTCATTCCGCATCCGTATCCTGACCTTTCCGTAACTCGACATCTTCAACTCTCTCACATCCAGCTTTGGGAAATCGGTCAAGATGTGGCTCGGCAGATTGGCCAACCGCTACGGGGGCGAGCGGACGTCCAAGTTTCTGTATTTAAACACCAGAAACTAAATGTCGTCGAAGCACCTTTGCTAGAAAATCCCAACCATGCCAACGTGACTGGCTGGCCGGCCGAAAAACCAGCGCAGAAAATCATCGCGCAGCAAATCGCCGCTGCTGCCGGCAAGGCACGGGAGTTCCCCGCAAAACACGGCCTAACCGTATAATTGCCCCCTGACTGAAGGTATGTTTGCAAAACGAACATATCCTAAGAATATGTCCAAAAACCGGTATTTTTGGACACGTTTTTGGGATATGTCCAAGCCGTGGACATATGAGGTTAAAGCCCGACTGATGGCTAACCGAGCGCCAGATCAGAGCTTTCACGCTTTCAGCCAAATCAAAAGACCGAAGGTTGGCGAGTCCGGCTCTCAGTTGCGGTATTCGCATTTTGTTTTGGCGCGATCTCGATATTGCGCCAGAAAAAACTGGTTTTGTGGCGCGATTTAATAATTGCGCCATATATAAACCGCCGATGGCCGTAGACAGGCATGAAGCGATGACAATACCCGGCGAACACAAAACGGTTCACGCCCACATCCTTGGCTAGGCCAAAGAGATCTGCATGTTCGAGGAGCTTTTGAAAACCTTCGAGGAGTGTCGTGAATCCAATTGGGACGGCTACGGCGCTCAATCAGTGCGCGAAGAGACCTACCATTTAGCTCATCAAATCTTGGCGGTTTTACCGCTCCGCACACAGGTGCCGTCGATTGGGGCTGAGCCGGACGGGCAGATTACTGTGGAATGGCATCGGTCACCAAAGCGAACTCTATCCGTGAGCATAAGCCCTGAAGGAAATCTGTATTTCGCGGCTCTTCTCGAGTCAGACAAAACCGTCGGCACGGAGCCCTTTGTCGGTGACGTGCCGAAAATCATCGCTGATTTGATCGATCGGGTTACGGCTACACATGAAGATATTGGGACACAGACGGGGCGAGGGAGACGATGGAACACCAGTTGATGACGGCGCAGACTCGGGTCCACGACTTCGACCTCGACGGAATTCTGGCACAAGCTGTGCCGGACAATCTCTCACAGACTGTAAGAGAAAAAGGCAACAGATTGTTACCAAATTCTCCAAAGGCTGGTGGAGTTTCTGAGCGATGATGAAGACCAAACTCCCGTTGAACCGGGAATACGTTGAGTTTGTTACCGAGCTGAAGCAGCGGATCGCGTCGGCGCGACTGCACGCCGCGCGGGCGGTGAACCAGGATCTCATTTTGCTCTATTGGGACATTGGACGGGGCATTGTCGAACGGCAAGAGAAACTCGGCTGGGGCCAGTCGGTGGTGGAGATGCTTTCCCGTGATCTACAAAAGGCTTTTCCTGGATTGACGGGATTTTCGGCGGCGAACCTGTGGCGCATGAGGCAATTTTACGCCGAACATTCGGCGGCGACATTTCTCGCGCAGGCTGCGCGAGAAATGAAAGTCACACTATCAGCGGAGAGTCGGGACCGATTTCTCGCGCAGGTTGCGCGAGAACTCCTTTCCGCGATCCCGTGGTGGCATCACGTCGTGCTATTAGGCAGGGTTAAAACCCCGGCCGGACGTTTCTACTATATCCACGCCGCAGCGAAACTCGGTTGGAGCCGCAACGTTTTGCTTAATCAGATTAAAGCCAATGCCTACGAACGGTCGCTGGCGGAGGGCAAGACACACAACTTCCCGGCTGTCCTGCCGGAATATCTCGCGGAGCAGGCGGAGGAAGCGCTCAAGAGCTCATATAATTTAGAGTTCCTGGGGATCCGGCGGGCGGTGAAGGAACGGGAGTTAGAGGACCGGCTGATCGAGCGCCTGCGGGATTTCATCCTTGAGCTGGGCTACGGATTCTGTTTCATCGGACGACAGCATCGGCTGACGCTTGGTAAAAAGGAGTATTTCATCGACTTGCTGTTCTACCACCGTTTTCTCAAGGCGCTGGTAGCGGTGGAATTGAAGGTCGGCCCATTCGAGCCGGAGTATGCGGGCAAGATGGATTTCTACCTGAACCTGCTTAACGAAAAGGAGCGGGGGCACAGCGACAACCCATCCATCGGTATTATCTTGTGCGCGGAGAAAGACGATGTCGTGGTGGAATTCTCGCTCAAGACAAAGACCAACCCCATCGGCGTGGCGGAATACCATCTGACCGAGAAGCTGCCGAAGGCACTCAAAGGTAAGCTACCAAGCAAGCGTGACCTGCGGAGAGCGCTGCTGAACGACAAACCGCTGTAGTGAACGGTCGCGCGACCGTTGACTGCGGAATGAGACGTATTCAAGCCAATACGGAGACCACCTGATGTCTTTTGACCCGGATAAGCCATACAACGATCTTCCACTATTGCCGCCGAAAGCTGAGCTTGAAACGAAGGCGGTGCTCAGAAAAGCGATCGCCGCGAGCAAGGCACTTGCGGAGCTGAAGGGCGCGGGGGAGTTGATTCCGAATCAGAGCGTGCTGATTCACGCAATCGGACTGTAAGAGGCAAAACTCTCGTCCGAAATCGAGAACGTCGTTACGAGCAACGGCGAACTCTGTCAGAGTGCCAACATGGATATGTTTGCGAAACGAACATGTCGTGAGAATATGTCGAAAAAAGTCGCTTCTTTGAACATATCTGTTGAGTCTGTTTAGTGAGCTGATCCCCCTGATCGGGTCATCTTGATCCGCCAAGAGACTACCTTTAGGCATAGTTTGAGGGTCTTGCGCGCCAGTTTATGTGGCGCGATAATGCAATTGCGCCATATAAACCCTCTATATGGCGCAATTTTGGCGCGATTATCGTTTTCGCGCCACAACGAGAGTCCAATGCCAAAACAAGTTTCGGAAAAAGACCTAGAGGCAATTCTGACGGCGGTTGCTAGATTTCCCGAAGGAGCTTCGGTCGAAGACATCCGTGGCAACATGGATCCAAAGATGCCGCGCCGAACTTTGCAGCGACGGTTGGCGCTGCTCGTCAAACATCGGCGATTGAAAGTTGAGGGGCGCGGTCGTGGTAGCCGCTATCGGATAGTTCCGGTTGATTCAGAGATTCGTCCTCAACCGGCCACATTGTCGATCAAAGCGCACGCGCCACAAATTGAAATTTACATTCCGATCTCTCCTCAAGGTCAGGGCATCAAACAGGCCGTCCGCGAGCCGCTTCAAAATCGGCAGCCTGTCGGATACAACCGCGCGTTTTTGGACGCGTACCGTCCTAACGAAACTTTCTATCTCCCAGCGGATACCCGGCAGCGTCTTCTCGAATTGGGGCGACCCTCCGACGCTGATCGCCCGGCTGGTACCTATGCGCGACAAATATTCAACCGCCTGCTGATCGACCTGTCCTGGAATTCCAGCCGTCTGGAGGGCAACACCTACTCCTTGCTCGAAACCGAGCGCCTGCTGGAACTGGGAGAGAGCGCCGAAGGCAAGAATGCTCAGGAAGCGCAGATGATTCTGAATCACAAGGCCGCCATAGAGCTTCTGGTCGAGCAGGCCGCGGAAATCGGCTTCAACCGATACACCATTCTCAACCTACATGCCTTGTTGTCGGATAACCTGCTTGCCGATCCGCGGGCTTGCGGACGGCTGCGCGCGATTCCTGTGGCGATCGCCGGAACGAGCTATCACCCGTTAGAGGTGCCACAGTTGATCGAAGAGTGTTTCCAACAGATTCTCGACACGGCCAGTGCAATTGCGGACCCCTACGAACAATCGTTCTTTGTGACGGTTCATTTGCCTTACCTGCAACCGTTCGAAGACGTCAACAAACGAGTTTCACGCCTCGCTTTAAACATTCCGCTCGTTCGCCAGAATCTCTGCCCAGTGTCGTTCGTGGACGTGCCCGAGCGGGCTTACATCGACGGTATTCTTGGAGTGTACGAATTAAATCGTGTTGAGTTACTGCGCGACGTTTTTGTGTGGGCATACGAGCGCTCCTGTGCGCGCTACTCGGCGGTGCGAAGGTCGCTGGGGGAGCCGGACCCATTTCGCTTGCGTCACCGAGCGCTGGTTATTGAAACCGTTGCAGAGATTGTTCGCGGTGGGCTGAATAAAAAAGCCGCAACGGCATCCATCCGGAAGCGGGCCACCGAGCAAGTGTCGCCCGAAGATCGCCCACGTTTTGTCGAGGTGGTGGAAACCGAATTGATGAGTCTTCACGAAGGAAATATAGCCCGCTACCGGCTGCGGCCGTCGGAGTACCAGACTTGGCGGCAGACGTGGCGATAAGATAAAGTTAGTTAAAAAATGGCCGCACCGACTGATTTTGGCGTAAATTAAACTTGCGTTCTCGATAACACGCCGGTGGTCCGCGGAGCTGGTTGTCTTCCGCAAACGATGTAGGGCAGGAGAACTAATACGCCTTTAGTGGGGGCAAAGTGTTCGAAGAGCTTTGGACAACCTTTGAGGAGTGTCGTGAGCCCAATTGGGACGGCTACGGCGCTCAAGCAGTGAGCGAAGAGACCTACCATTTAGCTCAATTGTTGGCGGCTTTGCCGTTAACCTCTTGCTTGACAAGGTTATCCGCTGTACTTATTCTTGCAGCATGACAAAAAAATCCAAAAAGGTCAGGAAAATCGTTGACAAGGTCTTAGGGAAAAACGGGACAACGACTCGCATGAAGCCGGTGCAACCAGATACTGCCTTAGGCGCGGTAGTTGGAATCCGCGCCGTTCCAAGGACCACGGTGAGTAAAAAGCTTTGGGCATATATCAAGAGAAATGACCTTCAGGACAAAAAACGTAAAGTTATCATCAACGCTGACGCCAAATTGAAGTCCGTTTTTGGTGGCAGGAGTCAGGTTACGATGTTTGAAATGAGTAAACTCGTCAGTAAGCACCTCAAGGGCTAATACCCCCCGAAGACTACCCTTTGCAACTGGGATGGGACTTCATAGAGTCAATGTTTTCATTAACGTTCCATTCGACAATCAATATGAGCGTCTTTACCTTGCGTTGATTGCTGGGATCGTTGGCCTTGGCGCGTACCCTCGATCGACTTTAGAAGTACCACCTACAAAAGATCGGTTACGTCGTATTTTCAGGCTGATTCAATCCTGCGATATATCTATTCACGACCTGTCCCGGGTTCAACTCTCGCGATCTGCGCCGCGTTGCCCGCGGTTTAATATGCCATTCGAAGCAGGACTAGCCGCAGCTTCGTTTTTGTCTGGAAGAAAGAGGAATTGGTACCTTCTTGAGTCTGAACGCTACCGATTGCAGAAGTCGCTCAGCGACCTTAATGGTTATGAAGTCAACATTCATGAGGGAACAATACAGGGTATGGTAGCTGTTCTGCTCGATATTTTTCCGTATCGTCCAAGTCAGCCCGGCCCGACGGAGCTGCGCACTTTGTGTCGTCTTCTTGCGAAAGCAGCTCCCGAAATCAAGCGCCAGAGTAATCGGGACTTATTCCGGCCACGAGCCTTTGATCTGTTGCGAGAAACGGCTGCTGAGTTTGCCCGTCGCACAGGGATTCTTCGCTGACACGGCTGCGAGGGGTGGACTCTTTTCTAAGCCGCGAATTTTCTAGAGGAGAAAAGAGGAGCGGGCTGGTTTTAGTCACGAAAGGCCTCGATATCTTCTGGCTCCGGGACGAAAGTCGCGAAGAATCCATCAATCTGGCCGGTCCCGACGTGCTCGCCCGTGAGATCGTCGAGAACCTCGAAGCCGCCCTCAATAATTCAAAGCTTGTAGGGAGCGTATCTTTATCACTCCGAAGCTCGTGGACCTGCTCCGTGGGCAGGAAAAATGATAAGTTCAAAAAATCAGTTTTTCTGGACACGTTTTTGGGATATGTCCAATCCGTGGACATCGGTCCCGGAACTCATATGGGTTTAGATAGTGACAAAGCCGTCTTCGAAGAGCTTTTGAAAACCTTCGAGGAGTGCCGTGAGCCCAATTGGGATGGCTACGGCGCTCAAGCGGCGCGCGAAGAGACCTACCATTTAGCGCATCAATTCTTGGCCGCTTTATCGCTCAGCACGCCGATGCCTTCCATTGGCGCGGAGCCGGACGGGCACGTTACGGTGGAATGGTATCGGTCACCAAAGCGAACTCTATCCGTGAGCATTGGTCCCGACGGAGACTTGCATTATGCTGCGCTTCTGAGCACCGAGAGAATTTGCGGGACGGAAACATTCCGGGCTAGAATGCCGCAGGTGTTAAGTGATCTAGTCGCGAGGATCGAGGAGCGGAACAGGGAAAGTTTTTCACGCTAAGCAAAAGGTGCTAGAGGTGAATCTATGAAGAACGAGCGACTGACTACCTGGAGGGGACCATGAGCATAGAAAAATCAGTTCTGGAAAAACTGCTCAAACTGCCCGTGGATAAGCAAAAAGAGGTGCTGGATTTCGTTGAGTCTCTGGAAAGGAAAGCCGGTCACCGCCGCTCCCGCCGCCGCCTGAAGGGCCTTTGGGCCGATTTGGAAGTGAACATCTCGCCGGAAGAAATCGCCGAGGCGAGGCGCGAAATGTGGGGCGGATTTCCCCGAGAGGATGTTTAATGGCGGCGGTAGTCGTCGATAACCACGCCGCGGTTTGGTCGGTCGATGATTGGCAAGCGTTTTACAGGGCGGTATAGTAGTGCGCAATTCATCCTTGGAGCGGATTATGGGAAATGCAAAAAGAGAAGCTCTGCAACTCATCCAACAGTTGCCGGATAACTCCAGTTTTGAGGATATCCAGTATCATCTATACGTTCGTGAAAAGGTGGAGGGCGGCCTTCGCGATCTGAAAAACAGACGAATCCTTAGCCAGAAAGAGGTCGAACGACGGATGAAAAAGTGGCTAAAAAAGTAGTCTGGACTGAATCCGCGTGGATCGATCTGGAAAGCATCGCCAACGTTATGTCCCGGGACTCACCTTATTATGCCGCATCCTTAGTGCGTGAAATCCGCGATTGTGCTAGGAGCCTCAGTCAAATGTCAATGCGCGGCCATGTCGTTTCAGAGATCGGCGACCGGCAAATTCGTCAACTGATGGTTCAAAGTTATCGACTCATCTATAAAGTCGAAGGATCACGAGTCGCTGTTCTGGCCATTGTACACGGTGCCAGGGATCTTAGAAGCGTTTGGGCCAGACGGTCTCGATAGCCTAAAGACCTTCACCGACGAACGCGTCGTGTAGTTCATGCCCGCACCCGGGGAACACAAAACCGTCCAGGCTCGTATCCTCACCTACGCGCAGGAGATCGGGTGGGCCTACGTGTCGCGTGATGAGGCCGAGCGGCGGCGCGGTTTTGATCCCGACGGCGCTACCCCTGAGGACCGCGCTCGTTTGGCATCGCTGTACTTTGACGATCTGCTCCACGCGCAAGTCTTAGCGTTCAATTCAAAATACAAAGAGGCCGAAGGCGCGTTGGTCGGCGAGCTCCGGCGGCTCAACCCGGACATCGCCGGCAACCGCGAATTCCTTACCTACCTGCGCAACCAGAGTAAATTCTTCTGTGCGGAAGATAATCGTGAGCTGGACCTGACCTTGATTGATTACGGCGACGGCGCACGGCGTCAGGAAAAGTGGCGCAACGTCTATGAGGTCACGGAAGAGTTTTATTTTCACAACGGCCACTACGGCACGCGAGAGGATGTAGTCTTTCTTATCAACGGCATTCCGGTGCTGGTGATCGAGTGCAAGAACGCCGGCAAGGACGAAGCGATCGCGCTCGGCGTGGATCAGATTCGCCGTTACCATGTTGAGACGCCGGAAGTGATGGTGCCGGAAATGCTCTTCAACACCACTGAGGCGATCGGGTTCGCCTACGGCGTCACCTGGAATATGCTCCGGCGCAACATTTTTAACTGGAAGCACGAGCAGGTTGGCAACCTCGAAGCGAAAGTCAAAAGTTTTTGCGCGATCCCGCATGTGCTGAAGCTGCTGAAAGACTACATCGTCTTCGCCGAGCAAGAAGAGGAGTTGCGCAAGTACATCTTGCGCCAGCATCAGACGGTGGGAGTGGAGAAAATCGTACAGCGGGCGCTGGACCCGAAACTGACCCGCGGGTTGATTTGGCACACGCAAGGAAGCGGCAAGACCTACACGATGATCAAGTCGGCGGAGCTTTTGTTCAAAGCACCCGAGGCGGAGAAGCCGACGATCTTGATGATGATCGACCGCAACGAGCTGGAAGACCAGATGCTTAAGAACCTGGCTTCGCTTGGGTTAAACAACGTCGAGCACGCGCACAGCATCGCTCGGCTCACTCAACTGCTCAAAAGCGACTATCGCGGTATCGTTGTGTCGACGATCCAGAAGTTTCAGGGCATGCCGGCGAACATCAACGAACGAAAGAATATTTATGTTTTGGTGGACGAGGCGCACCGTTCAACCGGCAGCGATCTCGGCAATTACCTGATGGCCGGGCTGCCTAACGCCACCTACATCGGCCTGACCGGCACACCCATCGATAAAACCGTCTATGGCCAGGGAACCTTTAAAACCTTCGGCTGCGAGGATGACAAAGGCTATCTCCACAAGTACTCGATTGCCGAGAGCATCGAGGACGGCACGACTTTGCCGCTGTTTTACAGCCTGGCTCCGAATGCGCTGCTGGTGCCGCACGAAGTCATGGAAAAGGAATTCTTTTCCCTCGCCGAGACCGAAGGCATCGCCGATATCGAAGAGCTGAATAAGATCCTCGAACGGGCCGTTACTCTGAAAAACTTTCTCAAAGCCAAGACGCGCATGTGGGAGGTGGCTCGGTTCGTCGCGGATCATTACAAGAGCAACGTCGAGCCGTTGGGTTACAAAGCTTTTCTGGTCGCGGTGGACCGCGAGGCGTGCGCTGACTACAAAGACCTGCTCGATCAATTTTTACCGGCGGAATACTCCGAAGTCGTTTATACGGGCAACAACAACGATTCTCCAAAATTGAAGAAGTTTCATCTGGACGAAAAGAAGGAGCGCGGCATTCGGAAGAGTTTTATACGGTTTGGCGAGTACCCCAAGATTCTCATCGTCACGGAGAAGCTGCTGACCGGATTCGACGCGCCGATCCTCTACGCGATGTACCTCGACAAGCCCATGCGCGACCACACGCTGTTGCAAGCCATCGCTCGGGTGAACCGCCCCTATGAGAACGAAAAACAGGATCTCGTAAAGCCGCATGGTTTTGTCGTCGACTTTGTCGGTATCTTCGACAAACTGGAAAAGGCGCTCGCGTTCAATAGCGATGAGGTCAACGCGATTGTCAAAAATCTCGACCTCCTCAAACAGCTTTTCCAGGCGAAGATGGAAGGCAAGGGACGGGAGTACGTCAAGCTCATCGAGCAGAACTTCAACGACAAGGATGTCGACAACCTTATAGAGCACTTCCGCGACAAAGGGCTGCGCAAAGAACTGTTCAAGGAATACAAGGAACTCGAAATGCTCTACGAGATCATCTCGCCCGATGCGTTTTTGCGGCCTTATATGGAGATCTACGCGACGCTCTCGGGGATTTACAACGTGGTTCGAGCGGCTTATGCAAAAACCGTCTACATCGACAAAGCGTTCCAACGAAAGACTAACTCCCTGGTTCAGGAGTACGTGGGCACGAGCGGGGTTGAAAAGGTGCACGACTTGTTCGAGATCAACAAGGACACCATCGAACTCATCAAGAAGAAAGAAGGCGGCGCGACCACCAAGGTTATCAACCTGATCAAGAGCATCCAAAAGACGGCAGAAGAAGAAAGCGAGGACCCGTTTCTCATAGCCATGGCGGAACGGGCGAAGGCGGTTCAGGAGAATTTCGAAGATCGGCAGGCGTCTACGGCTGAAGCTTTAGAAGAGCTGTTTAAGCTCGTCGAAAACAACGAGCGGCGGAAAAAAGAGCAGGCGGAAAAGGGATTTGACGGACTCACCTATTTTGTCTACCGGACTATTTTGGATGCCAGTGTGAGTGGTCCCGAAGAGGTAAGCAAAAAGATAAAGAGCGCCTTCGTGGAACACTTCGGCTGGAAACAAAGCGAAAAAGAACTCAGAGAACTGCGGAACAAAGTGACGTTTGCGATTCTTGCGCAAGAAGACGACCTGGACAAAGTGACTCGCATCGTCGATGACCTGTTTACGCTGCTGGGCAAGGCCGATAAGATTTGACTATGGCGCACTGGAAAAACCGTGACGAGTTCAAGAGCCGGGTCAAAGACTGGGCCCATAAGCTCGAC
>JBGPIK010000155.1:0-13638 GCA_041484845.1 Binatia bacterium
ACGCGCATGCCGCAGCGAAATGGGCCCACCGACGGCAGAAACTGCGGCTCGGTTTTCAGCGCGCCGTAGCGCATGATCTCAGGGATATGCTTGTGCAGCTTGCCGATGCTGTACGGCGCCTCGTGTGGCAATTTGAGTAAACCTCCCTTCGGGTCTTCCCAGCGCTCGATCAGCGCCCGGCCGCCGCCGGAGTAACCCGAAAGCGCATGAATTGAGAACGGTGTCTCGGGAGTAATCAAGCCGGCATCGACCAGAGGCCGCACCAATATAATGACCGCGGAAGCGTAACAGCCGGGATTCGCGACGCGCCGCGCTTGAGCGATCCGCTCGCGCTGCCCGGCCATCAATTCAGGCAATCCGAACACCCAACCCTCGGTGACGCGGTGCGCGGTGCTGGCATCAAGAATTTTCACCGGGGAATCGGCCAGCCAAACGGCGGCTTCACGAGCAGCGTCGTCAGGGAGACAAAGCAGCACGATAGTGGCGTCGCGCAGTGCCTGCTTACGCGCCGGCGGATCTTTACGCAGCTCTTCGGGGAGGGTGACCACGTCGATATCGTCCCTACCCGCGAGCCAATCGCGAATCCGGAGCGCCGTCGTTCCAGCCTGACCGTCGATGAAAAGTTTGGCTGCCATGCGAAATTTCCTTCTGGTCGTTCGAGCAAGCTATTGTGCATAAAACAAAGCGGGGGTTCAATGGCCGGTGGTCCGTTGGACTAAACAACTCGGCTGGATAGTCAAATTCGAATGAATAACCCCGCAGCAAGCTACAGGGTATCAGAACTCGGCGATGAGATTTGTCTTAAAGGCGTCACCCCCGAATGTTTTTATCGGGGGTCCAGTTCCGAATTCGCCTGGATTCCCGCTTAAAACATGCGGGAATGACGGACTTCTGATAGACAATTTACTTAACGCAGCAAAGCTGCGGGGAATCGACCCACAGAGATTGAAGCTTCAGTGGCAATTTGGGCAAATATAACTCATCATCTCTTGTCTAAATGCGACTCAAAAAACTAAACGTTAGAGAGAGCCTCCGAGCATCCTTCAAGGACGGCGTGTTTGCTGCCGTCATGACCGGCATTTCCGATTATTATGCCACTCCTCTGGCTCTTTTTCTCGGTGCCACGGTGCAGCAGGTTGGTTTGCTTACCGCCTTTCCCAACCTTTTGTCCTCTTTGTCGCAATTCCTGGCCGTGCGGGTGATCCGCTGGGTGGGCGGGCGTGTTCGACTATTGGTCCGCTTGGTCGCATCCCAGGCAACGCTCATTCTTGGCATTGGAATGCTCCCGTTGATCGAAGTGCCTTACCGCGTCGAGCTGTTTATTATTTTATTGATTCTCGCCGCCCTGTGCGGCGGCTTGGCGGGACCGGCATGGGGCAGCCTGATGAGCGACTACATCCCCTCGCGTCAGCGGGGGCGATATTTCGGCTGGCGCAACCGGATTGTGGGAATCGTCACTCTGGGCAGCGTTATCGCCTCGGGGCTTCTTCTTCATTGGCTCGAAGATGTGTCGTATACGGCGGGCTTTTCGATTATTTTTTCCGTCGCCGCGCTGACGCGTTATGTATCGGCTCACTTCATCGGCCGGATCGACGAGCCCCCGCAAAAAAAGGATCCCGCCAGCGAGTTCACCTTTGTTATGTTTCTCGCGCGCTTCAGAGAGAGCAATTTTCTCAAGTTCGTCATTGCGATTGCGTGCCTTAATTTTGCTTCCTACTTGGCCGCTCCGTTTTTTCCCGTCTTCATGCTCCGCGATCTTCAATTCAGCTATCTGACTTACATGGCGCTCCAGGTCGGCTCCTCGCTGGCATCACTGATCGCGCTCCCTCTCTGGGGCAGACATGCCGATCTCGTCGGCAACGTGAGAGTTTTGCGACTCAGTTCCTTTTTCGCCGTGCTCGTGCCTGTCCTCTGGTTGTTTTCACATAACCCTGCGTACTTAATGCTCGTTCAGATTTGGGCCGGCTTTTCCTGGAGCGGCGTTACGCTCTGCACCGGCAACTTCATCTATGACGCCGTGACTCCACAAAAACGGGTTCGTTGCATCGCGTATTTCAACGTCATCAACGGCGTGGCCATTTTCCTCGGCTCGTCCATTGGTGGTTTTCTTGCCTCCAGGCTGCCGCCGCTTTTCGGCTATCGTCTTGTGAGCCTATTCGCCCTCTCCTTTTTCGCGCGGCTTGTTTTTTATCTGCTGTTTTCGCGCCGCTTTCGCGAGGTCAGACCGGCGCACGACGTCTCTCTCCAGGATCTTTTTTTCAGCGTAGTAGGAATTCGTCCGCTCGTTGGACCGGTGCAAGATTGAGCAGAAGCCACCAGCCTAACGTTGACACGCAGCCGGTGGCTTTCACGCAACACGCAGTTTCGTCACGATGTGCCACGATGGTAGATCACTTGAGTCGCTTTAGAACCGATGAGGCTTCTCGCGTGAGTAGCAATTACACGAGTTTCACTGGATCGTCCAGCCGTAGCTCGCCGGTGCCAGCTCGACGTTCCCGGCCGCATCGGTCGCCTGAACTTGGAAATTATGAGGCCCACGCAAGAGCCCGCTGTATTTCTGCCCGCTCTTGCAGGCCGTGAATCCGGCAGCGTCATTGTCGAGGAGGCACTTGAAACTACTTTTTTTCTCCGACGTGAACGTAAACGTCGCGCTCGTACTCGTCGTCGGGTTCGTAGGTTTCCCGGTGATGGTGGTAATCGGTCGAATCGTATCGACCGTCCATGCTTTGGCTTTTGCCACCGACTTATCCATGTTGCCAGCGGCGTCGACCGCCTTTACCTGGAAGTTGTGTTTTCCATCTAACAAAGAGGCAGAGATAAACGGGTTGGTACAATCCGCGAACAGGCCGCCGTCCAAGCTGCACTGAAAGCCGCCGCCCACTTCAGTCGAAGTAAAACTGAACGTTGCCACGGGATTGTTCGTCAACAACGGAGGCGCCGAAGTGATGGCGGTATTCGGGGCTGCGGTATCTATCGTCCAGAAAAAACTCGCTGGAGTCGGGTCGGTACCAAATGCGTCGGTAGCGCGCACTAGAAAGTTATGGTTGCCGACCTTCAATTTGGTATAGCTCTTGGGACTCGTGCACGCGGCAAACGCGACGTTGTCAAGACTACAGGTGAACGTACTTGACGGATCGGTCGAAGTGAAAATGAAGATTGCGCTGGTGCTGTTAGTCACCGCTGCCGGCCCGGAAGAAATCGAGGTGTCAGGCGGGGGCGGCGGACCATAACCAGCTGTAACGACCATATCCGCACCCATGATCACGTTACATGTCGTCCCCGCTGAGAAGTTGCAACCGCTCCAGCTAATAAAGTTATTGCTCCCGGCTATAGACGCGGCGATCACCGTCACTTGGGTATTGAGGTTATACGTCCGCGTGAACGGGGTCGAGCCGTTGGTTAGATTGTTTTTATCCGTGGGACTCACCGCGATGTTTACCCCAGCGTTGGGATTGCTAGATTTTATCGTCAAAGTGTTCGTCGGCGGCCCAGATATTACATTGGCGTTCGTGACAAAGGCTCCCCGGCCAAAGGTGAAAGCGACGAGCCTATTCGTTGTCCGGTTGAGCTTGAGATCGGAGACCACCACGTTCGGCATCCCGTTGTCCGGACCCATGTGAGCCCATGTCGCGCCTCCGTCCATACTCCTCCACACGCCGATTGCTCCGACATACACGATCCGCGGGTCAATCGGATCCACCACGACGGTATTGAGTGGATGATTCACCGGTGGGCTCACGTTGACCCAAGTCGGGACGGACACCAGCGCACTAGTGGTCTTGAATAGGTGGCCCGGCTGACCGGGTGTGCCTTCATCGAAACTAGACAGCGTCACGTAGAGAATATTTGCGTTGGTGGGATCGAACGCGAGACCGGTGATAGGGCGGTTGGGTACTGAGTTGCTTGGATCGAGATCCACCCATGTCCCTCCCCCATTGTTGGTAAGGCGTAGTTGACCTAACAAAGTGCTGAAAGCGTACGTGCTGCAGGTCGGATCCGAGGGAGCAAAGGCAATTGCCGTAATTGAGTTCCCCATCTCCGGACTGTTCGAGGCCCACGAAGGATTGGTGGCACTGAAGAAGTTGTTGGAACGCCACAGATTATCTGTAACTGCGAGAAGGACATCATTGTTTGCCGGGCACTTGCTCATAGGAGGGAAAGAGGAAACATTTGTTAGATCAATGCCAGAACCGGCGAGTACAAACGATGTCCCGCCATCCGTAGTCCGTGCTGGCGGCGCAACCCATACCGCCCAGTCGGTATCGGGCCGAGCGGACGATATCAGAACACCGCTCCCCTCGACAGCATTGAACAACCAATTGTTGTTCCCGCTCCATTTCATGCCGCTGATGGCGTCGATGCCGACCGCCAATCCGAAATTCGGGTCGGTCGGGTGCAAGGCGCCATGAATCATAGTCGGAATGACCGTGTTGGTGGCGTGGTCGGTCCAGGATGCATCGGTGGTGGCATTCGCGGGTAACGGCACGTCGGTCGTGCTGAGTATCCCCACGTCGGCTCCAAAAATCAGGCGCTTTCCCGCCCAGGCGAGCGCATGCCAGTCGGCGCCGCCTCGATCTATGGGTGTCCATGTCGGCGAGGCCCCGCAATTCGTGCACTGCCACAGAGTGAGTCTTCCGCCCGCGTAGAGTGTATTCGGATCGGCTGTATCGATCAGCATTACCATACCCCAAGAGCACGCATTAAAACAGAATCCGTCAGTTCCGGCCATATTGGGAATCCGTGTCCAGGTTGGCGTCGATGCCCATGCATTGTCCGTGCGAAAGAGCGCCACTCCGTTGGCACTGTCCTCGACACCGACGTACACGGTGCTCGGGTTGGATGGCGCGACGGCGATGGCGACTCGCCCTTCGCCTGCGATCAGCGGATCCCAGGCGCCCGAGATGCGTGTCCAAGTTTCTCCGGCATTGGTCGACCGATACACGCCATTAGCAACACCACCGGAAATGTTTGCGATTCCAATTCCGGCAAATTGATTGTTGAAATTGGTGGGGTCGACATCGAGATCCGTCGCCTGTCCCGCCAGTTTCAAAGACCATGTCACACCACCATCAATCGACTTGAGAATACCGGTCGGCGGTGGAGAAGGCATCGGAAGGTAGCCGGGCCAGATCGTTCCGGGTGCCGTCGCCGCTACCAGGATGTCGGGATTCGCCTGGTGGACTCGTAGGCCAGTGAATCCGGCCCTGGTGAAGGTGGCCGGCGCGAGGAGCGTCCAAGTGTTGCTGCCGTCGGTCGACTTTAAGAGGCCGGCCCCGGAGTAGATGGGCCCTCCGTTCCTCCCAAACTCACCGGTCCCGGCATAGACGACGTTAGGATTGCTCGGCGCAAACGCGATGTAGCCCATGTTCAGCGAGGCCTGGTCGTCGGTCTTCGGCGTCCACGTCGTACCAGCATCGAGGGTTTCCCACACTCCACCGCCAGCGGCACCGAGCAGCCAGTGACTGAGATTCCCCGGATCGACAGCAACGGCATGCACACGCCCGCGTCCCACCGGGCCGATATTCGTCCACGCCGGGGCGTCAGCGTGGACCTCGACCGTTACGGTGGCGGATCTCGAGTCGAACCCGGGGGCGCTAACCTGAGCGGTGTCGATGAGCGTACCCCGCGTGGTTGGCGTGACGCGAATCGCGATCGACGCAGTGGCGAGACTCGGTAGATCGCCTAGGTTGCACGATATCGTGCCGCCACTTGCGTTGCATGTGCCCTGGCTAGGCGACGCGGAGACGAATGTCACGCCGCCGGGGAGCGTATCCACCAAGGTGACGTTTGTGGCGTTTTGAGGCCCACCATTGGTGACGGTTGGGGTGAAAATGAGATCGCCACCGACGCCAGGGTCGATGTCGGGACTCGTGGCTATGCTGAGATTGAGCCCCGACTTGCACTTGCCCGCACGGCCTGCCGCGTAAATCGCGTGGACTTCGGCGGCGGTCAGAGCGCGATTGTAGACCGTCACCTCGTCGGCAAGCCCTTGCAGCCATTGGTTGGCGCTGAAGCGGCCAATGTAAAAGTGATCCGTTAGGGTGTTGAATATCATGGCCTGTTGGCCGACGGCGCCGCCATCGACGAAGATCGTTACCATACCGCCGGCGACGGTTACGGCCATGTGATGCGATTGATGAAGCGCTAAGTTGGCGGGCGGGAAGAAGTCGCTGCCCGAAGTCGACACAAAGACATCACCAAACTTATCGGTACTGAGCCGAAATGTCCCACCGACGTTCCCATCGACGCCGTAACCCGCGATGAAGGTTTCAGCTATGGAATTGTACGCGTCAATTCGCACCCACAACTCCATCGTCCGATCCGCGTTCCCGACTGGCAGGTTCGTCATCGGAGCCGCCACGGAGAAGTTGGCGTCAACACTGAACGCGTTTCCGACCTCGCCTGGCGCAAACGCCGCCGTCCCTACAGCCGAGCCGTCCGCTGCGCCGACGATGTCCTGGAAATTCCCTTCGCCTGGCCACCATGCTACGATACCAGAGGGCGGGAAGACACATGACTGTTGGGCAGTGGCGAACTGCGGTATGAGCAACAGAATGAGCGACAAAAAAATGGCTTGAAGAACGAACAGCCCTGTGTATTGCCTCCCGAGCCTCCGAGTCGGCAGAAAGCGAAAGTCGAGGGTCGGACGTCTACGACGCAATATTCCCACTAAGTCTTTTGGTCTTCGCCCGAAACAGTTTGTCATGGCCTATTCACTGAGGACATCAGCAAATCAATGGTGATGTTTGACAACGTTGCTCGCATCTCTCTTCTCGCTGGTGACCCTGCTAAGAAAAAAGCCCGACAGGATTACCTCCCGATCGGGCTCTCGGAAAACGAGTCGCCGCCACCTCCCCCGCTCATTCCCCAGAGCTACGGGCCGGACAGTGCTGCATAAAATAAAGTAGCAAACTTATAGGATGGATGACCGTCGCTGTCAAACGGTCGCCGGCTTGATTTAACGCTCTTGGGCCCGAGCTGGAAAGAGAGAATTGATCGAACTATCCTAGATGAAGCCCATGAAGGCGGTTCGAATTCACAGGTTTGGTCCACCGGAAGTGCTCTCGCTTGAGGAGGTGCCCAAGCCTGAGCCGAGTCACGGTGAGGTCGTCGTGCAGGTTAAGGCAGCCGGCGTCGGGCCGTGGGATGCGTTGATTCGCAGCGGAAAGAGCGCCCTGCCCCAGCCGCTTCCGTTGACTTTGGGATCCGATCTTTCGGGAGTCATTGATTCCATCGGTCCCGGCGTGAAGGATTTCAAAATTGGCGATGAAGTCTTCGGCGCGACCAACCAGCATTTTACCGGAGCGTATGCGGAATACGCACTCGCTAAAGCGAGCATGCTCGCGCTCAAGCCGAAAAAGCTCAATCACACGCACGCGGCGTCGGTTCCGGTTGTGGCGGTCACCGCATGGCAAATGGTTTTCGATTTTGCCCAGGTCGCGCCGGGACAATTCGTGCTCGTCCACGGTGGCGCGGGAAATGTCGGCGCGTTCGCGGTGCAATTGGCCAAGCGAGCGGGCGCCATGGTGATCGCCACCGCGTCGGCTGAGAACGAACGCTACGTGCACACGCTTGGCGCCGATGGAGTCATGGACTATCGCGCCGCTCGTTTTTACGAGAGTCTGAAGAACGTCGACGCGGTGCTCGATACCGTCGGCGGTGAAACGCTGGAGCGCTCTTATGAAATTATCAAGCCGGGCGGTATCGTGGTCTCCTCAGCGGCTCAGCCGTCCCCGGAAAAGGCCGATCAATACGGCATTCGCACGGTTTTCTTCCTCGTTGAGGTATCCACGGAGCGACTCGCAAAAATTGCTCAGATGATCGACGCTGGGGAGCTAAAGACCGAAGTGGGCGAAGTACTGTGGCTCGACGAGGCGCGCCAGGGACACGAGATGCTCGAAGGCGCGCGCCGCAGGCGCGGCAAGATTGTCATAAAGATAGCCGACTGATACCGCGCACTAAGTGATCCGATCTCTTAACTTTTTCTGGAAAATTAGCGACGGCCGTTCTTCCCTGCCGGCGTGATGAATCAGTGGGAGGTGTTCAAATTATTCCTCTCACCGTGGGCTCCGTTATCTTCTCCTGGGCGGTGGCCGTCTGAAAAAGGACCCTCTCGATTCGTCCGCGGCCCCGCCGGATTGTTTCAGCAGCCTCGTTTCCCTTCTCCCCATGACATCCACTACATGGTTAGAGAGCAACTGGTCCCGCTTACTCTTGATCTTTTGTCGAATTGTATTCTTGCGCACAGCGTCTCGGCCGGCCGCTAGCAAGTCGTCCGTCGGTAGAGTAACGAGTCCTTCCCGTCCACGCGATGAGAGCCGAAGAGAGAATTTTCCTTCATGGATCTGATCAACGAAGCTGTACTCAAGTTTTTTGTCTATGCTGCGTATGATACCTCTCAACAGCTCCGCGGTTTGTTTAACCACTTCACGTTGCGTCATGGCAACCCCCTTTTACGGCTCAATAAAAACCCGAGACTATCGCGGTCGTCGAGGCTCGCAAAAGCTTTGAGCCCCGACGACTCTGCGCCGGCGTCTTAACGAGCAAACTCAGACTCGCGCAGTACATAACCCTCTGCGCTCGCGAATCGCCCACACCGGATTATTTGATGCAAGAAACAGGGGCAATCCGATCCGTTACCCCAGATGGAGACCGTTGAAAAAAAACTACCAGCGACCACGTCCGCCGTCGCGGTCGCGGTGTCCGCCTCCTCCTCCATCATTGCGCGGCGCCTTAGGTTTGGCTTCATTAACGGTCAACGTACGGCCGTCGAGCTGAGTGCCGTTCAGCGATTCGATGGCTTTTTGCGCCTCGCTGCTGGAACTCATCTCGACGAAGCCGAAGCCGCGCGACTGTCCCGTGAATTTGTCCGAGATCACATTGGCCGATTCGACCGTCCCATGCGCCGAAAAAAGTTCCTGCAGTCGCCCTTCCGTCACCGAATAAGGCAAACCGCCTACATATAATTTACTACCCATGTTCTCCTCCTATGAGAGAAAGTTATGTCTTAACCCTGAGAATAGACTGCTAATACAGCAGAACATGGGCGATGCTGAAGCCAACGCTCTGATCGGATGTCGTTTAGATATCGTTCTACAAGGAGAGACGAATTGTAGGCCTTAGACGCTTGTGTCTTCCTCTTTCAGAAGGCCTGATACTGAAGTCGGTAAACAACTCTAGGTGTTATCAGACCCGATGTCAACTACCCGCAATGAATAACCCCGCAGTAAGCTGCGCGGAATCGACCCACAGGTTGAATCATCTAAGATGTAACCCTAGGAGGCTACCCCCGCCGATTGGGCAAATCCGCCGCAGCCCTGCGCAACGGCCCACCACGTTGAGCCTGACGCAAACGTCAAGGCCGTGTTCGGCGAACCCGGAGAGAATCTAAGCAATCCTGATCACACCATCATCACGCTTAGAAAGCGATCAGGCCATTTTATCTTCGCGCTACGATCAGCGCGCCCGGGTATCCTCCTCGATGGTTAAGACAAGCCTCTCCAAAAAGATGAACGTTTTTTACGGCGCGTAGTTTCTACCTACCCCGTTACTTTTCTACCTGGCAAAGCATTTTACCGATACGGTAACTATTGGATTTTAGGAATTGTTTTAGTGTGGCACGGTCATTGACTGTACCCTGTTCAGGGAATGATGACGAAAAAAATAGCGCCGAACCCGTCCACCATGGCGGTAACCCGCGCTCGAGGGAACAAGCCCTCCAGCAATCAACACCATGCCATTGTCCCTCCTCCGCCATGAATCGTGCGGGTCTAGCTCTCACCGGGACAAGCCGGGAATAAGAAAATACCAATGTTCGCTGATCGGCGGACTCCGAGCGCGAGGGGAGTGTGCAGATGGGTGCCATAGTTTTCGTGAGAAACTCGACGTGAATACAGAAAAACTCGGCGCGGAGAAAACCGCAAAGTGCAGACAAAAAGCAGCGGTGAATCATTGAAATAGCCGGTGTAAATCGGCGATCGAGAGCGATGCTTTGAATAAAGGAGGTTATAAAATGAACGCAACACCAAAAAAAGCGATGTTCAAAGCGCCCATGCTCTTGCTGGCAGGGACGCTTATGGTTGTGGGATGTGCCGGCGGCCCATTAACAACGCGAGAGAAAGGCGCGGGAATCGGTGCCCTTGGCGGTGCGGCCGCGGGTGGACTGGTCGGTAGTGCTGTAGGTCATCCGGGTACCGGCGCGCTTATTGGTGGCGCGCTAGGATTGGGCGCTGGCGCATTGGTTGGTGACCAGCTGCAAGGTCAGGAATACCGAGACTACCGGTATCGATGAGGACATCCGCAGGAACAGCGCCGAGCTGAGCGCCAACACTATGAGCTCGAAAAATTAAGACGAGACCGGGGAGAATACTAGTTTTTTTAGATCGCTCCAAAGGAAAAAAGAGAAAGGGGAAATTGTATATAAAAGAAAAAATACTGTGGTCAATGGGTGGCGGGCTTCTTCTACTGGTGGTTTCATTGTTTCTTGGCGGGGTCTATAGGATCACGTCGCCGAATGGCCCGGTAGACACCGCATACATGGTCAATCGTTTCACCGGAAAAGTCTGGTTGATTAAAACCTATAGCAAACCGGTCGGACAGGTGCGCGTGCTTTCTGCGCGTCTGGCCGAAGTCGAGAAGACCAAGGAATTGAACGCCGATACGGAATTACCTGTTTTAGCCTCGCAACAAGAACAACCGGCTGCGACGAATGCGAGCAGAAGACGGTACCGGTAATGGGCCGCAATTAGTGGCGTAGCAACTCTTTTGTTTCCTTTCCGTCTAACGAGCTGAAGGCGCAGAAAACGCCGAAGGAGGTTGTCATGAATACCAAATTTAAGACTATTTTTTTGGGAACCCTGGTTGCCGGGTCCTTGGTAGCATCGGCAGGGCCGTTGTTAGCGTGGGAAAATTGGCACGGGCGACATGATAATCACAGGTGGACCGGTATCCGGCGGGACATGGGTAACGACCGGCGAGATCTGCGGCAGGACCACGCCGAGTTAGCTCGGGCAAGACGACAACTTGCATTCGATAGGTGGCACCATGCCGGTCGCGGGAGACTCGCCTGGGATCACCAACATATCCAGGACCTTTTGAATGACATTCACAACGATAGAAGAGACCTCAGGTGGGATCGTCACGAATGGTTTGATTGGGATTAACTCTGAATCGGCCATCGCCGGGCCGTCAGCATTGAAACCGACGGCCCGGCCGCCAATTTAAGACGGAGGCGGACAATGAAACAACGAATTGTTCATATAGGGGTTGGAGTTTTAATCCTTAGTCTTATGGCCACGGCTTGCGGCACAATCACGGGTGGAGCGATAGGGGCGGGAACCGGGGCTGCGATTGGAGCCGGCACGGGTTACGGTGTCAAGAAGGGGGCGATTATCGGCGGGGGCGCGGGAGCAGCGGCTGGCGCTGTTTATGACATTCTGCATTAACCCGCGACTAGAGAGCAGTTCAAATACTATCTAGCGGTAAGCACGCTGGCTCTAAAGAATGATCTCCAGGATTGGTCCTTCGAACGGAACTCAACACCGCCGGCAATTTCCGCCATCGCTCGACGTCATCCAGCTAGATTCGCACCGCCGCTATGGCTGCAAGCGCCTCAATTCAACGATAAGGCTCATCAAAACTTGGAGATTATCATGGCAGGAAAATTTTCGCTTCGAGTTTCTATTCTGTGTTTAACCTTGCTGAACGTTGCTTGCGGTGTGGCCTACAGTGTCACGTCGACTAAGATCAAGGACATTCTGGATCACCCGCGCGATTATGAAAACAAAGAAGTCAGCATTTATGGGACGGTGACGAATACGGTTTCGTTACTAGTCATCAAATACTACGAGATTCAAGACGAGACAGGGAGCATTAAGATCGTGACCGACCGGCTGCTTCCGAGCAGGGGAGAGAAACTTAGGGTCAATGGCCGCACGACCGTGATTGAGATAGGAACAGAACGTTGGGTCGTACTCCGTGAAAACAAAGAGACCGCCAACTGGGGAATGGATACGGGGAATACCGGCGGCAGCCCACAACCAGACTATTAGCGTGGAAGCCGGTGCGTGACCTCAAGGATTCGGCGCCGTTTCAGGGAAACAAACCCTTAGAAACAAAGGGGCATATGGAGTCATTTAATTTTTCACCCTCACTGTAGCGGCAAGGTAAACAATTTCTGCTCCGGCTTAATTAGATGCTCGTGTCCGTTGTTCGTCACCGCGCACGTGTATTCGACTTGCACGGTGCCCCAGCCTGCTTCGTGATTGGAGGCTTCCAGGTTGACCGTCATTCCGGGCTCCATAGGGATATTGGATGTATTCGGCAGGAACGGATCGTCCACTTCTTCCGCCGGCCCGAGCAGGAACGGAAATTCCCTCGCCTCTAAACCGATGGTGTGGCCGAGGAAGAAATTCGAATAGTTCGGCAGCCCGTTCGCGCGCACGCCGGCAATCATCGTTTCGTAAAGCTCTTGCGGCCGCACGCCGGGCCTGAGCGCTTCGACGGACTTGAGCACGCCCGCTTGTATCGCGTCATAGCGCTTGCGGTGTTCCGGCGTGGGCTCCGCGCCGACGCAGCCGGACTTGCACACGTCGGCATGATACCCATTGATCGAGCAGCCCATGTCCACGCGGAAAATGTCACCCTTCTTCAAGACGTTATCCTTGATCGCGGGAAAATTTCCGCCACGGGTTACCGCCATATGCATCCAGTAGACCTGCCCGCCGGCTTTGGCGATTTCGCCTTTGTAAATGCTCGCAAGCTCGCTTTCTTTCACTCCCGGTACGCACGCGCGCAGCATCGTGTTGATTGCCTGCTCATTAATCGCGGCCGAGTTCCGCAACCGCTGAATTTCTTCCGGCGTTTTGACCATGCGCACGTAGCGAAAAAACATCGACGCCGGCAGAAGCGTTGCCTGCGGGAGATTCGTTCTAATCTTCTCGTAAATGGTAATCGGAATGGCGAAATGGTCCACGCCGATGCGCCCGCGATCCATGCCTTTGTCTTTGATCAGTTGCGCAAGCGCTTTTTCCGCCGTGGGCCCTTTGGAATCGCTTCCGGCAAGCTCGACCGTGCGCCGTTCGACGGGCGAAAGCTTCGACATGTCTTCGATGTGATGTTTGCGCGGGCGGCCGTAGATGTATGCTTCCTTCAGCCACACGTCGTCGAGCGAAGCGTAACCGACGTCGCCGCCGGGAATCAGTAACGCCGGCGATTGCTTCGAATCGCGCGGGTAGACCACGTAAACCTGCGACCCGCCGTAGCGATATCCATTCTGGCTCCAGGAAGCGTGCCCGCTTAAGTAAAAGATATTTTCCGGCGTTGCGGCCACCACCCCGGCTAAATCATGTTTATCCATCAGCGCGAGCAAACGGTCACGATTGTAAAGCATGCGAAAATACCTCCGACCACGCAGATTGGAGTAATGGAGTGCTGGAGTATTGGTTTTAACCCATCACTCCACTACTCCAATACTCCATCACTCCAGTTTTTCTTCACTTCCACGGCCGCGGCTCCAACGGCTTCACGGCGACTTCCAACAGCGCCGGACCCGGATGCGCCAGCGCGCGCCCGACCGCGGGCTTAAGATCGCCCGGCTTCTCGACGTGCTCGCCGTACGCGCCCAAGGCACGTGCGACA
>JBGPIK010000156.1:0-13633 GCA_041484845.1 Binatia bacterium
CGCCTAAAAGCATTCGCGCGACAGCTCTGCAGACTTATGCTGCGCCGTTGCAAGCGCCGCGTTGATCTCTTCCCTAACGCCATTGTCTGTCTCCAAGAGCCGCCGTTTTTGTAGGCCCGCGACGGCTTCAGCCGTACGGATCTGACCCAGGGCCCACGCGACGTGTTCTCTCACCAAAGCCTCGTCATCGTCTAGGGCGCGGATCAACGCAGGCACGGCATCGCGGCTCTTTAGATTACCCAGCGCAACGGCCACATTGCGCAGCAATCCGCGACGTTTGGCGCGGCGTATCGGACTGCCATGAAAGCGGCTGCGGAATTCGTCAGCCGTGAGTGACAGCAGTGTAATCAAGTCAGGCGCGTACAGCCCCTGCCTCGGCGCAAAGGACGGCTCTGTCGTGGGTAGACTCTTCGCGTTGTAGGGACAAACCTCCTGACAGATATCGCAGCCGAAAATGTGGTTGCCTATGAGCGGACGGAGATGATGAGGAATCGAGCCTTTGATCTCGATCGTCAAATAAGATATGCAGCGGCGCGCGTCGAGGACGTACGGCCCCGCGAACGCTCCCGTCGGACACGCCCTGAGACATAAGTCGCATCTTCCGCAGCGCTCCCTGATCGGTCGATCGTAAGTCAACGGCAAACTCAGGAACAGCTCCCCAAGAAAGAACCATGAACCCCTTTCAGGGGAAATCAGATGCGTGTTCTTGCCGATCCAACCGATGCCGGCAATGCCGGCGAAACCTCTTTCAAGCACGGGGCCGGAATCCACAAAAGCGCGCCCCTCGACATCGCCGTCATGCGCGTCGCGGACGAACGCGAGCAAAAGTACCAATTTATTTTTGATCACCTCGTGATAGTCATCTCCCCAAGCATAGCGGGAAATCCAACCCTTCGGCTGACCGCAGCCCTGCGGGCGAACATCGGGGGTAAAATAGTTCATGGCAACAGAAACGACCGAGACGGCCCACGGCATCAGTTGCTGTGGGTTTCGCCGCAACTCCTCGCTGCGGTGCAAATAATCCATCTCGCCCGCAAACCCCTGGCGCAACCAGTCGGCGAAGGACTTCTCACGCGGCGCGACCTTCGCCGGCGAAATACCGACCAGATCAAATCCCAGGCGCTGGGCTTCCGATTTTATGCGCAAGGATAAGACGTCACCCTGCGGTATCTTTGTTACAGTCATCAAGCCAAATCGATTTGTCGCCGATAAACGACGAGCGGAATACCGGCTGAGAGCGGCGCTAATGATAGGAGGTATTGCCGTCGGGGTCTTCTTGTTCCGCATCAATCAGCGCCCGGCGTCCGGCAAAGCCGTCGTCGATCCGATGCCAGTAGCCGACACTCGGCTCTCCAAATTGCCAGCACAGAAAAACGATTTCCGCGCCGAGCATGCACGGAAAGTCAATCAGTCCTTGTTCCACTCCTTTGCACACGCAACCATGGCTATGGATTTCCTCGACCCAAGTCTTGATCTGCTCTATCAGTTTCGCGACCTCATCGTCTCTGCGCAACTGTTCCATAAAATTCGACGCGTCGGGATCGAGTTGCTCGTTACGAATGACCGTTTCGCTTTTCATCTTGAGCCGCCGCAGATTTTCAAGGATCCGCTCGATGATCGGCCGCAAGGTTGGCAGCAACAGGTTGGCTTCGTTCACAGTAAACAGCCGGGGGAAATTTGCCGGAGCTTCCATAGTCAGACGATTTTACCCAATCGGGTTCGCGGCACGCGTCGGGAATTCCGTCACGGAATAGCGCAAAAACATTATAAGCCGAGGCCCTTTTTAAGCTCCCGCAGGAGGGCGATGTTGTCCGAGTGACCCGTCATCTGAGCCGTAATTGCGCCGCGAAGCGGTTTACCGAGCAGATAAAAATCACCGAGAATGTCCAAGACCTTGTGCCGCGCTAACTCATCGGGAAAGCGCAAATCTGTGTTGATGATTCTTTCATCGTCGATCAGGATGCAATTATCGAGTTTACCACCGCTGACCAAGCCCATTTTTTGAAGCTTCTCAATGTCTCGAAGAAAGCCGAATGTTCTTGCCGGCGCCACTTCGGACTTGAAATGTTCCGGACCTTTGAAGATGTAAGTATATTCTTGCGTCCCCACCGGTTTGGGATACTTCAAAATGTAGCGGACCGAGAAACCGTCTGCCGGCTCGATGGTGATCGACTCGCCTCCTTGAGTCCCAACCCGATAGCGTCGGTCCACGACGATTTCAGGCCAGTCCTCCTCTTCTTCCTGGATGCCCGCTTCTTCGATCAGATTGCAGAATTCCACCGCTGACCCGTCCAGAATCGGGATCTCTCCTTGGACTTTGACCAACAGATTTGTAATGCCGTAGCTGTGAAGAACCGCCAAGAAATGTTCCACGGTGCCAACAGCGAACCCTTTTGCACTCAATGAAGTAGCGTAACCCGTTGAGCTCACATAATCCAAATGGGCAGGGATGGTCACGTCCGCGGAAATACCGGTAAATAAAATTCCGCTATGGGTCGGCAGCGGATGCAAAACCAGTCCTGTCTTATTTCCTGAATGCAGGCCCTGACCGGAAATAACCACGCTTTTCTTAAGCGTCTTTTGATGAATCGGCTGCGCGCCGTTGCCGTTTTTTCTTGGCTCCGAAGTCGCCTTCCCGACACCCGCCGGTTTACGGCTCTTAGCCTTTTCTCTTCTGGCATGCGCCGCCGGCATTTCATTAAGAGCGCGCTGCACCGTCAAAAGAAGACCATCGAGAGATAGCGGCTTTTCAATAAAGTCAAAGGCGCCGAATTTGGTCGCCGTAACCGCCGTATGGATATTGCCGTGTCCGGAGATCATCACGACGTTTATTTCCGGCGCCTGGCTCTTAATCTCTTTGAGCAACTCGATACCGTCGATCTGCGGCATCCAAATGTCGAGGAGCACGAGCCCGGGTTTTTCCCTCTCAATCAACTCGCGCACGCGAGTGCTATCGGCGGTGTCGACGACGTGATATCCCTCGTCGCTCAAGACCTCCCGAACGGATTCACGGACGTCATCCTCATCGTCCACAATCAGAATCGTCTTTCGAATCGTCTGTTCCTTCGCTGCAATTCCAGCCATGCTAGGAGTGCGCCACCTTTCGTTTGATTTCCGCCACCGCCAGCGGCTCGCGCGCGGGCAATTCAATCGTGAATCGGGTTCCGCGAGGCTCATTGGGCCGCACACGGATGTAACCGCGGTGGTCTTCGATAATTTGGTTTACAATGGTAAGTCCTAAACCCGTTCCATTCTTTTTCGTGGAAAAATAGGGCTCGAAGATTCGCTCCTTTACATCCGCCGCCAAACCAGATCCATTATCGGCGATTTCCAAACATACGACTCCGCGGGCGCTTTCATAAGTCGTGCTGATTATGATTTCCCCTTTTTCTTCGACGGCGGTCACGGCGTTGTCGAACAGATTGATCAAAACGCGTTTCATCTGCTCTCTATCTAATTCGAGCAGCGGGATTTCTCCCTGGCGAAATTGAAAACTGATCGCTCGGTGACCCTCGTTAAAGAGAAACAGCGCCTCTTGCACCGTGTCGTTAAGATCATGCGGGGCGAGCTGCGCGGACGGCAGCCTGGCGAATTGAGAAAATTCGTTAACCAAGTTTTTTAGCTCATCCACCTGTTGAATGATGGTATTGGTGCATTTGTCCAAAATGGCGCCGTCGCCCTCGAGCAGCTTCGCATAACGTTTTCTCAATCGTTCCGCGGAGAGTTGAATCGGCGTGAGGGGGTTCTTGATTTCATGAGCGATCCGGCGCGCGACTTCGCGCCACGCTTCCATTCTTTGCACCTTTTGAATCTGTGTAATATCCTCAAGAAAAACCAGCACGCCCAAGGCTTTGCCCTCGTCATCCTTCAGGGTCGCGGCGCTAACGACCGCCGTCAGAAGCCGGTCCGGCAGAGGAATTTTGATCTCCCTTTCCACGCTTTCATGTCCCCCGACACTTTCGACAATTTCGCCCATGACCTGCAGCGGCTCGGGCCGAAAAACTTCGCCATAGGTATTGCCGAGCGCCTTATCGGCCGTGACCCCGAGGATCTGCTCGGCCGCTTTATTCCACGTGGTGATCTTTCCGGCGGGGTTCACCGCCACGACACCCGCCGCGATGTTCGCCAGGACCGTTTCCACAAATCGCCCCCGGCGCTCGAGCTCGAGGTTGATATTCTTCAGATCGCCCGTCATCTGGTTGAAAGAATCGACCAAGGTGCCAATTTCATCGTCGCCGTCGACTTCGATCTTGTAATCCCAATTCCCATGCGCGACTTCGTGCGTTCCTTCCGCAAGTTTTTGAATCGGCACCGTTATTCCCTTGGCGAGATACAGCCCGAACCAAGTTGCGGCGAAAATGATCACCAACGTGATCAGCAGCAGCGTCAAAATGTAACTGTTCTTCACGGGAGTCTTGAGGAACATCAGATGCTTGTACTGTTCGTAGGAACGGGAAATCTGCAGCGCCCTTTTGGTAATGCTTTTGGGCACATAATAATCGACCACCACAACTCCAAGAACGCGTTTATCGGCGCCATAGATGGGCACGCCGCCGCGGATGACATCGCCTTCTCCGAAGGCCTGAGTTCGGGTCACTTCGAGTCCGCGCAACGCCCGGTTGAGAAACTCCGACTCGGCCTTGATCGTAACACCTGTAGGCACCTGGTCGTTGAAGGCCACGACGAGCACTCGCCGGTCGGGCGCAAACAACTCAACCGTGCCGAGGTTATACTCTCGCTGTTTGTTTTGGACAAACTCTTTGAGTTCTCCCAAGCGCTGGCCATTAAAAAGCCCTTCCTGAGTAATCCGCTGGCTCAATTGGCGCGCGTAAAAAAGCGCGTTGTTAGCGGAATTTTGATAATAGGTCTGGCCGATCTCCAATGATCCCTGCAGAGCGTTCTCAACTTGAAGGTCGAACCACCTTTCAAAAGAGCGGGTAACGAAGCCACCGGCAATAACGAACAACAACAGAGTGGGCACCAGTGAAAGCGCGACGAATGCGAGGACGAGTCGAACCCGAAGTCGAGAACCCAGGATTCGTCTTTTCCGTTCAAAAACGAGCTTGACCAGATTGCGGACGACGAGAAAAACCAACAGAATCAGCAGAATGATATTGATGTTGATGAGGAGAAAGAAGACGATGTTGTTGCCTAGAGAATACTCGGGAGACACGTCCGGAAGTTGCACCTCAAAATAGGCAAAAGCGAGCACCATGAGGCTTGTAACCAGGATGACCAGCCCCTCACGTTTGCGGCGTTTTGCTTCTTCCAGCCGCAGACTTTCCTCGATCGATACCGTGTCCGTCGTTTCCATCAGCAAATCTTTGTTAACGCCTCAAAAATTCAAGAGATTCTACCTTCGAAAGAAGTAAAGAACAAGCGTTATGATGACACTAATGAGCAAACAGGTCGTGAGCGGGAAGTAGAACGTGAAACGCTCTCGCTGAATGTAAATATCGCCGGGCAGATGTCCCAACCATGGGATTTTGCCGCCCAACGAAAAGATCAGCCCCACAACGATGAGGAAAATACCGAGATAGATTAGAACCTTACCAAGTCCGGTCACTGGGGACCTGCCTTGAGTGTGACGAAAACCGCGATCTAGAAGAGACCAGGCTGGCTTTTGGGTCCATTGACTTTCTGCACTTCGTGTTTCCGGCCAAAGTGCGCATAGGCATGCGGTGTCGCAACGCGACCTCGCGGAGTCCGCTGGACAAATCCGGCCTGAATCAGAAAAGGTTCATAAACGTCCTCGATCGTGTCCCTTTCTTCCCCGATCGCGGCGGCGAGAGTTTCAACACCAACCGGCCCTCCAGAAAACTTGTCGATCAGAGTCAGCACCAGCATGGAGTCCATTTTGTCGAGGCCAACGGAATCGACCTCCAACATCTGCAGCGCCTCTTCCGTTACCGATTTAGAGATTTTTCCTGCGGCCTTTACTTGCGCATAGTCCCTCACCCGCCGCAGCAGGCGATTGGCAATACGCGGCGTTCCGCGCGAGCGCCGAGCGATTTCAAAAACTCCCTCCTCGTCCGCGACAACTCCGAGAATCGAAGCGGAGCGCTGGAGAATCCGCGCGAGCGCTTCGGCCGAATAAAAATCCAAGCGGAATATCATCCCGAAACGATCGCGCAAAGGTGACGTCAGCAGCCCCGATCGGGTGGTCGCGCCAATCAGGGTAAAAGGCCTCACAGGTAATTTCATTGACCGAGCCGCCGGCCCTTGGCCGATGAGGATGTCGATCTGATAATCCTCCATCGCCGGATATAGTACTTCTTCCACTACGTGATTGAGCCGATGGATCTCGTCGATAAAGAGAACATCGCCGTGTTCCAAGTTGGTCAGCAGCGCGGCAAGGTCCCCGGGTCTTTCGACCACCGGCCCGGACGTGGCCTTTATATTCACGCCCATCTCGCGAGCAATAATGTAAGCGAGAGACGTCTTACCCAATCCCGGCGGACCATGAAACAACAGATGATCGAGCACTTCGCTACGACCCCGCGCCGCGTCGATCGCCACCTTGAGATTTTCTTTCACTTGTTCTTGACCGATATATTCGTCGAATCCTCGAGGACGCAGATTGAGATCAAAAGTCAGGTCATCCGCCGAGCTTTTCGGAGAAATGGATCGGCCTTCCATCGCCGCTTCTGTTTCGTCCAGTGACTTGACCATACGCGAATTTAACGACTCATCCGGCGCAACACGTCTTTAATCACATCCTCGAGAGTCCGTTTTCCGGACTGAAGCGCCGCGCGAACGTTTTTCTCCACTTCGCCCTGTCGATAACCGAGGTTCACCAGCGCCGAAACCGCATCTTGCATGAGTTGCGGCTCCTTATCCGAGGCGGCACTTTCCGTCAATTGAGTTGGGAGAGTCATCAACTTGTCACGTAACTCTACCCGCATGCGCTCCGCCAGCTTTTTACCCACGCCCGGTATCGAAACCAATCTAAGCTGATCCCCGTCCCGGATCGCCTGTACCAACTCTTCCGCCGGAATGCCTGAAAGAATATTCAGCGCTAACTTGGGCCCAATCCCCGCAACACTGTTTAAAAGCAAAAATACCTGTTTGTCTCTGGGTTCCTGAAAACCAAACAGTTGCAGGGCATCTTCCCGTAGATGGGTGTGAATGTAAAGGCTGACGGGTGCGCCGATTTCCGGCATCGAATAGAAAACGTTCAGAGGAATGTAAATCTGATAGCCGACTCCTCCCACATCGACGATAACTTCACCCGGCATTTTGTGCGCCAGAGTTCCCTTAAGTTGAGCAATCACGATTAGCCCAGAATTTGCGGGAGGGGTGCTTCAGTCTCATTTCAAGAGCGATAATGCTCTACGACCCTTGCGCCGGGGCGCGCCGACGCACTCGCCGGGAAGCGCCTCGAGAATTCGCGATTGAAAAGGCTCCCGGTGAAGATGACAAACTGCCGCCGCAAGCGCGTCGGCGGCATCCGCTGCTATTTTTCCTCCAACGTGAAGTAGCGCAGCGACCATTTTCTGCACTTGCTCTTTGCTTGCTTGGCCGTAGCCTACGACGGCCATTTTAATTTCTACGGCCGCATATTCATGAACCGCCACCCCATGATGAGCGGCGGCGAGAAGCGCGACGCCACGGGCCTGGCCCAATTTGAGCGCGCTCTGCGCGTTCCGGGCGAAAAAAACTCTCTCGAGACTCATTCCATCCGGTTTGTGCGATCGAATGACCTCTTCAACGCCGCGGTAAATGAGACTCAAGCGATCGGCTTGAGCCGGCGCGCCGACCGTAGCGATGGTGCCGTGGGCGATGTGATTAAGGGAAGCGCCGATCGCTTCGACAACGCCCCATCCCGTCACCATCGTCCCGGGGTCGATTCCGATTATTCTGCGCGGCAGGATGGGGACGCGATTCACAGTTTCCTGCCCAGGCACCGCCATCAGCTGGCTTTCTCCATCAGCTCCGTAGGAATATTGAAATTAGCGGACACGCTCTGGACATCGTCGTGATCTTCCAATTCTTCGCTAAGCTTTAGAATCTGTTCGACATGTTTTGCATCTACATCAACGGTATTTTTCGGCACCATGGTAACCTGCGCGCTGGATAGCGACACCTTTTCCTGATCTAACCGTTCTTTAACTTTCTCGAACTCTTCCGGTGATGTCACAACCTCGAAGAGATCATCCTCGTCTTTCACATCCTCCGCCCCAGCATCAAGCACAATACTCATCAGCCGGTCTTCATCGATCTGGGTCTTTTCTATGGTGATCAGCCCCTTCTTATCGAACATCCAAGAAACGCAGCCGGTCTCCCCAAGATTTCCGCCATGTTTCGTGAATAAACGGCGAATTTCTGAAACGGTCCGATTCTTGTTATCGGTCAACACCTGGGCCAGAATCGCCGCACCGCCCGGGCCATATCCCTCGTATTGGATCTCTTCGTAGGTAACACCTTCGAGCTCGCCGGTACCTTTTTTAATAGCCCGGTCGATGTTTTCCCCCGGCATGCTGTTCGCGCGCGCTGCCATGACCGCCGTGCGTAGCCTCGGGTTCGAATTGATATCAGATCCACCCATGCGCGCCGCGACTGTCAGTTCCTTGATGAGTTTGGTAAAGAGCTTACCTTTCCTCGCGTCTTTAGCGGCTTTCTTATGCTTAATCGTGCTCCACTTTGAATGACCCGACATAAGGAATGAACTCCCTTGCTTTGTCCGTAAGCTAGCACAATCCTCTGCCTGGGTAAACGGCCAAAATGCGCCTGCGGCAGCGGCCATCGCACGCTCGATTGACGTGTCAAGAAAAAGCACGTACTGTGCGAGTTTCACAAGGCATCCTGCGATCAACGCGATTGACAACTATCCGATCTTCATCGACTCCGGGAAACGAGTCCGTATCTTTTTAGTGTTTTTATCTTCTGAGGGCTGCTTCAGGATTGGGCCCGAAAGCCGATGGGCTTCGCCTTCTACGTCTATTTAGGAGAGCGTGAAACTTTCCGATCACGGGTTTTTTGTGGTCGATTATCTTTTTTCTCACCTTTTGTTTCGGTATAATCGGCACCTCAATGAAAAACAGGGGAAATAACCACAAGCGGCAAAGTTGGGCGATGCGGGCAACGCCGCTCGTCGTTCCGTTGCTCTTACTCGCGGCTTGTTCCATACCGCCTGCCAAAGTGACGATTCCGATCGCTCCCGGCACTCGTCCCACCCAAACCGGGATTGCTTCTTGGTATGGACCAGGTTTTTACGGGAAACCTACGGCTAGCGGTTCCATCTACGACCAGAATGATTTAACGGCGGCCCATCAGACCTTACCGCTCGGAACCCGAGTGCTGGTCACCAATCTGCAAAACTCCAGCACGGTCGAAGTCACCGTTAACGATCGCGGGCCTTTTGCGAAAGGACGAATCCTTGATTTATCATACGCCGCGGGGCGGGCTCTGGGAATGATCGTTCCGGGCACAATCCCCGTGCAGTTGGAAGTGATCGAGAGCCCAACCAACGTTGGATTCATCCGCTCGTCGTTGGATTACACCCTTCAGATCGGCTCCTTCTCCCAGCGGCAAAATGCACAGGAACTGCGCGATCGACTGGCCAAATCGCATCCCGACGTCACCATCACCCCCCTGCAAGTAAAGGATGCCACCTATTACCGAGTACAGTTAGGAACCTTTTCCGATCACGCCGCCGCGGAGGAGCAGGCTCGGCAGATAGCGCAAGCAGGATACCCGGTGATCATCATGGAAAAATAGGTGGACGTCATCCGCTTCGGTACCAACGAGATTCGTGCTATTCGATCAAGAACCGGTTGGGCAATTTCCACCCTTATTTTTTTAACCGCCGTGGGTTGTTCTTGGCCTCAACCGAAAGCCGTTAGCCCTGCGTCTTCACCCTCGATCGCCGAGCTTGCGCAGACAGCCGCGCAAATCCGCGGCCTTCCATTTAAATGGCAAGTCACGATGAGCGATCAGCCGTCGGCTACAAGCGCGCCTGGCGCGGATGAGTACGGTACGCAAGGCGTGGCCCAGATCTCGCGAGTCTACAAGCGCATTGGTCTTCTTTCCGAATCCGTCGATCTAGGAAAGTCGCTGATGGAATTTTCCAAGTTGCGGCACAGCGCCTTTTATGAAGCGGAACGCCGCGCGATTATCCTCGCCCCCGAGGCGGTAAGAATGGGTCAGGCTCTCGCCGGCGCCGCCACGCCCGACGCCAGTGCCCTTACGGCCGTCATCGCTCTCACGCATGCTCTGCAGGAACAACATTTTCAGTGGCAAGAGCGGGTAAGAGGACTTACCCTTGAGGACCGCAAGCTTGCCTTTAGAGCCGTGGCGGAGGGCGATGCGATGAGGGTCGCATTGAGCTTCCTCAAAGCCAATCAGTCGCCGGCCACCTGGGCGGATCAAGTTCAAGCCATCGGTCGATTGATGGTTGAACTGGCCAGAGCGGGCTCATCTCTCCCCGTGATGCTTCGTGAGAAACTGATATTTCCATATCGCGAAGGTAGCCAGTTCGTTCAATGGGCGTATGCAGCCAAAGGCTGGGAGGGCGTCAACGGACTGTTCGCCGATCCCCCGGTATCCAGCGCGCAAATATTACATCCTGAAAAATATTATTTGCGCCGCGAAGCTCCCCTTCAGATCACGCCTTTCGGATTGTTCCGACAGGCGAAAGAAGAGTCCGTGATAGAGCAAACTTTAGGAGAGTATCTTGTTCAGGTTCTGCTCGCGTCGAGCCATTCGCGTCAAGAGGCGGCGCTCATCGCCTCCGGCTGGACCGGCGATTATCTTTCGGCTTATCCCGATGGCACCCATCTGATTACAATTTGGCTCAGCGCCTGGAACGACGAGGTCGGCGCACAAAAGTTTTATCGCGCCTTACAAACCGTGTTCGAGGGGCGCCACCGCTTGCGCTTCGAAGTGCCGCCGCGCCCGTCGGATGGATTGAAAGCCGATTTGGGCGCTGGGCGCTCCGCGGTGCTGCAAGCGAAAGGCTCGCTCGTACTCCTTCTCGACGGCGTGGCATCGGCGCGGGCAGCAGAAACAAGCGAAGCCATTTGGAACGAGCTGGAAATCGGGACGGAGTCACCGCCTATCCCTTTTGAAACGGCGAAAAGGACGGCTCATTTATCTTTGACCAAAAAGTAGCGGTCTCTTTCTTGTTTGACTCTGCCTTCGCGAATCAGCTTGATTAAATGCGCGTCCACAGAAAATTCCGCGACATGCTTTAGCGGCCCCGAAACATCAACATAGATCATTTCTGTGATCGCGCCGATGGTGTCTCGACCCTTGCGCAAAGCGTCGATCACCTGCCGCTCGCGCATCAAGCGATGCTCAATGTACTCTTTGATTTTGGCTTCCGGCTTGCCTACCAACGGCCCATGTCCCGGCAGGATCAAACCGATGCTCAGTTGCAGCAGGCGCTCGAGAGATCTGATGTACGCCGACATATCGCCGTCGGGAGGCCGGATCACGCTCGTCCCAAACCCCATGATGTGATCGCCGCTAAAAAGCACCCGATCCGCAGATTCGTAGAAGCAGCAATGGCCCGATTCGTGTCCGGGTGTGTGCACGACCTGGAGCTCGCCGGCGCCGAACGCAATGCGATCGCCGTCGCCGTATTGAAAGTCTTCGCCACCGAGGTAGCCGGCACGCGAGCGGTGAATGCCGATTTTAGCACCGGAGCGCTTTTTGAGCGCCAATGCCCCGCCGCAATGATCGCTGTGAATGTGGGTCAACAGTATCTTTTCAATGTTCCTGGCGCCCATGGCTTCCGCTTGTTCGATAATGCCGTCGAGATTGGAGTCGGCACTCAGCGCCACGTCGATGACAATCACGCCGCCGTTCTTCCCAACCACGTACTGATTCGTCCCCTGTAAAGTCATGTAGCCGGGATTGTTTGCGGTAAAGTGACGAATGGTTGCGGGGGTACTCATAGCCATAGGATCAGCGGCCTCGGCGCTGCGCCGGAACATTACGCTTGACCCGGAGAGAAAAGCCAGCGCAGCTTTCCCGCACAGCGCCAGCGCTTCTCTCCGGATCATCGGATCAAGCTGGAGACAGGGTTGATTTGTTTCGTCCGAAAATTCTCAACAGCCATCGCTTAATTAGTTCTGTAGCAACTGTCTCAAGACGTATTCCAAGATCCCGCCGTGGCGGTAATAATCCAGTTCCGCCGGCGTGTCGATGCGGCAGATCACCTTGAACTCGGTCGCTTTGCCGTCGTCAGCAGTCGCCTTTACGGTCAATTCCTGTCGCAACTTCAGTCCAGACGAAATCCCGACGACAGCGAATTGCTCGAATCCGGTAAGGCCGTATGTTTTTAAATTCTCACCGGGCTTGAACTGCAACGGCACGATCCCCATGCCGATTAGGTTACTGCGGTGAATGCGCTCGTAACTCTCGGCGATGGCCGCTTTGATACCGAGCAACCGCGGCCCTTTGGCCGCCCAGTCACGCGACGAACCCGATCCGTACTCTTTACCCGCAATCACGATCAGCGGCGTGCCCTCCTTTTGGTATTGCATCGCAGCGTCGTAGATCGACATCTGTTTCTTGTCGGGCAGGTGCACCGTCACGCCGCCTTCTGTCCCCGGTGCAAGCATGTTCTTCAGACGGATATTCGCAAACGTGCCACGCACCATGACTTCGTGGTTACCGCGTCGCGCGCCGTACTGATTGTAATTTTTAGGCAAGACGTCATTTCCCGTCAAATAACGCGCCGCCGGCCCATTTTTCTCGATGGAGCCCGCCGGAGAAATATGATCCGTTGTGACGGAGTCGCCGAGCAATGCCAACACGCGCGCCCCGCTGATTTCTTTCACCGGGGCAGGCGTCTTCGACATGCCGTCAAAGTACGGCGCCTCGCGCACATAGGTCGATTGCGTATCCCACTTGAACAGTTCGCCTTCGGGAACCGGCATTTCTTTCCACTGCTCGTCGCCTTCCGTGGCTTGACTGTACTCCTTTTTAAACATCTCTTGTCGCACCGACTGATTCATGACCTGTTGAACTTCTTGTGGGCTCGGCCAAATATCCTTCAAGTAGACGGGCTTCCCATGCAAATCGTTCCCCAGGGCGTCATTATACAAATCAACGTCCATAGTACCGGCGAGCGCATAGGCCACCACCAGCGGCGGCGATGCCAGATAGTTTGCGCGCACGTTGGCGTGAATGCGTCCTTCAAAATTGCGGTTTCCCGACAGCACCGCGGCGGCAACCAGATCGCCCTCCTGAATCGCGTTCAGCACCGGCTCGGGCAGCGGACCGCTATTGCCGATGCAGGTGGTGCAGCCGTAACCTACAAGGTTAAAACCAATTCTCTCCAGGTACGGCAGCAAGCCGCTGTCTTTCAAGTAGGCGGTCACCACTTTCGATCCCGGCGCCAAACTGGTCTTGACCCATGGCTTTCTCGTAAGCCCCTTCTCAACCGCTCTTTTGGCTAACAGCCCCGCGCCGATTAAAACCGACGGATTCGAAGTATTGGTACAACTCGTAATCGCAGAGATGACTACCGAACCGTGCCCCAGTTGAAACTTATCGCCGTTCATCTGCACCGCCACCGTCTTGCTCGCGTCCCCGCTCTTCATTAATGACGGTAATGCTTCTTTAAACGCTTTTTTGCTGCCCGTCAGCGGAATGCGGTCTTGCGGCCGCCGCGGGCCCGCCA
>JBGPIK010000157.1:0-13538 GCA_041484845.1 Binatia bacterium
ACACCAATTTGAACGGCATGTACCTGACGACATGGAGTATGGGAGTATTGGAGTGTTGCCCTTAACTCACAGTACTCCATCACTCCATTGCTCCATGATCTACAAGCGCCTGAGGCGCTCGACAGCGCTCTGCAACACAAACATTCAGTGAATAACTCAACACTATCCGTGCGCAACCCGGCGACTCTGGAACGGATCGCTGAGTTACCCGTTGCGTCCGCGGCGGAAGTCGCAGCCGCGGCCACCCGCGCGCGCAAGGCTCAACTGCTGTGGCAAGCTAAGAGTTTTGCTGAACGGGCAAAGCTACTCTTCCGTTTTCGCGATTTGCTGATCGACGAACAAGAACAGCTCGCTGATATTATTACGGCGGAGAGCGGCAAGCCACGATCGGAGGTGTATGGCAACGAGCTATTTTATGTCTGCGATGTCATCGGTTTCTGGGCCAAGAATGCCGCGAGGTTTCTAAAACCAATAAAGATTCGGCCTCACCTTTTCATGTTCAAGACAAAAAAGGTCACTTCCACTCAATATCCACTGGGAGTGATCGGGATTATCAGTCCGTGGAACTTTCCCTTGGTGCTGACCGCCGGTGACGCCGTGCCCGCTCTCATGGCTGGTAACGCCGTACTCATCAAGCCGTCGGAATTAACTCCGCTCACCGCGCTTTTCGTTACAGAGTTGGCGCAGAAAGCCGGATTTCCAGATGATCTTTTACAGACGGTCATAGGCGCGGCTGAAACCGGTCAGACCCTCATTGATCATGTCGATATGATCGCTTTTACGGGCAGTGTTGAAGTCGGTAAGCTTGTGGCGCAGCGCGCCGCCGAGCGACTTATTCCTATCTCGTTAGAGCTCGGGGGAAAAGACCCCGCGATCGTTCTCAAGGACGCCAACATGGAGCGCGCGGCCAATGCTTGTGTTTGGGGAGCCTTGATGAACTCCGGACAAGTCTGTACCTCGATTGAACGGATTTACGTCGAGGAGCCGGCATACGAGACCTTTGTCGCCAAAGTTGTCGAAAGGGTTCGCGCGCTGCGACAAGGCGCTAGCCATGAAGAAATCGAACTCGGCAGCATGAGCTCCGAAGAGCAATTCGAAAAGGTCAAAGCCCAGGTCAACGAAGCGATCGCGAAGGGTGCCAAAGCTCTCACCGGCGGTCGAGCGAATCCACATTTTCGCGGATTTTTTTATGAGCCGACCGTCCTCATAGACGTGACACAGGACATGGCAGTCGTCAGAGAAGAAACTTTCGGCCCGGTGATACCTATCATCAAGGTGCGCGATGCCGACGAGGCGATTCGCATGGCCAATGACTCGCGCTATGGTTTGGATGCGTGCATTTTCACTCGCGACAAGCAAACGGCGGCCCGGATGGTCGATGAGATCCATACCGGCACGGTGTGCATCAACGATGGCTTGGTCAACTATATAATCCCCGATACTCCCATGGGCGGCGTGAAAGATAGTGGCTTTGGCCGCCGCCATGGCGCAGAAGGGATTCGCAAATATTGCCAACAAAAGACGGTCGTGGTGGACCGTCTTGGTTTAAAAAGCGACTTCCCGTGGTTTCCGGCGAGCCGCAAGAAAACCGAGCAAATGCGCCGTCTGATAACTCTGCTGTGGCGCTCAGGTTGGAAAAACAAGCTTCGCTCCCCTGGCCGCGCCCGTCAGAGCACCGATCGCTTGAACTAGCGTCACGATTCGACTAAGTAAGAGTGATCGTTCGACTGAAAACAAATACCGAGGAGAATTTATGGCTAAAGATCTTCGCAGTTTTATCGCCCTAGAGGACAAGAAGCGGCCGGGCTCAATCATTCGGGAAAAAAACTTTATCGACGCCAATAATTATGAGACGGTTGCGTACCTGAAACATCTCGACGTCCGCAACGACCCAAAAATGGTCCTGTTTGAGAACGTACCCGCTTTGAACGGTCAGAAATCCGATTCCCCTATGTTTTATAACCCCTGGGTTACCCGCCACTATGTCGGTGACTCACTCGACATGGGGGAGATCAAATCCTACATGGACGTGAGTCGTGAAGTCGCCAATCTGGAATTGCAGAAAGGCACAGTGGAAGTTATCGCTCCCGGCAAGGCGCCGGTGAAGGAGATTGTTTTAACCGGTGATAAAGCCGATCTCAGAATACTGCCGATGCCCATGCACCAGCAAGGCGATGTCGCCCCCTATCATACGATGACGTGCGCCATGAAGGCGATCAACCGCGACTTTTACGATATAACTTTCACCAAAAACAGATATTACGAACCTCGGCGGATGAGCTTTTCCGCGCATAAACATCACCATCTCGAAGCGATGGCCTGCGAGTATGAGGAAAAAAATAAGCGTGCACCGGTGATCGTTATTTTAGGCCACCATCCGGCCTTTTTTCTTTCCACCTGTTGCATGACGCCGTACGGAAACAATGACTATTTGACGGCCTCCGCATTTCTGCGCGAGCCCTTGCGCCTGACACCCTCAACCACCTGGGGGGAAGATTTCCTCGTTCCCGCAGATGCGGAAGTGATCATTGAAGGCGAAATTCCGCCCGGGGTCCGCGATAGCCAAAATCCCTTCGGCGAGATACTCGGCTACGCGCAGCCGGAGATGAAAGTTCCCGTGATTGAAGTCACAGCGATTACGGCCCGGAAGAACGGCATCGTGCAAGATTTTTGGCCGGGTCACATGGACCACTGGAATCTCGGCAGCATCCCAAAGGAAGGCAGCGTCTATAACGTCATTAAGAAGAACATCCCGGGAATCAAGGCCATTCATCTTGCGGCGTCGGGCTGCGGCCGATGCATTTGCTATATTTCGATCAAGAAGGAATTTGAAAACGAGCCGAACAAAGCCGGTATGCAAGCCTTTGTCGAAATGCCCAATTTAAAGCTCGCGGTTATCGTCGATGAGGACATCGACGTTTTCAATGAAAGAGAAGTCATGTGGGCCGTAGCCACTCGGGTCCATTGGGAGAAAGATATTGAAATTATCCGTGAAGTACAAAGTTTCCGCGGCTGGTTAGGCGACGCGGTTGCCATCATTGACGCGACCATTCCGCTCAAAGGCGGATGGCCGGTACGCAACGAGGTTGAACCGGCGGCTTTTGAGCGCGTCGCAAGGTTCTTCAAGTAAAGGAACCGCACGATGGCCGACAAGATCAGATTCATCTACAAAGCGACCTGAACCAGCTGTCGTAAGGCAAGAAGTTTCTTGCAGGCCAGGAAGATCGCTTTTGAAGAAAGAGAGTACAGCAAGAATCCGCTTTCCGAATCGGAGTTGCGCGATCTGATCGGCGCAGGACCTATAGAGAATTTCTTAAACACGCGCACTCCGCTTTACCGTGAAAAGAACATGAAGCAGAAGCCCCCCACCAAAGAAGAGGCGATCAAGCTGATGTTAAAGGATCCCAATCTTCTTAAAAGGCCGGTGATCATCAAGGGTAAAAAGAAACTGACCGGCTTCAATGAAGCTGACTTGAAACAGTTGCTTTGAATTGTCAGAGCCGCCCGCCTGGCGGGTGGTCACGTCGTGCTGGCCGGCTTGGCATGAAAACCAAAGGCGAAATCGAAGCTCAGATAAGTCAGGCCATCGTGCAGTTCGAGATCGATTACATGGGGCGCGGCCCGAAGGAGGCCCGGAGCTATGTAATCGAGGACATGGTGCTCGTGCGCCTTAAAGGGGTACTCACCTTGGCCGAGCAACAGCTAACCAAAAGCAGTGAAGGCAGCGAATTGGTCAAAAAGATGCGCGCAACACTGATCGAAAAAGCCAAGCCGCTTCTTTTTCAAGTCATTGGCGACATCACGGGATCTAAAGTCGCCAATCTCTACACCGATATTAGTACGGCTTCAGACGAACGGGTATTTGTATTCAGCCTGGAGCAACTATTAGAATTCCAGCTCGCGCGAAAAAAAGGCGCTTGACTGCGCGATAAGGGTATTTAGTATAAATTCGTCCGACGATCTCCCGAACGGTTACGATGAAGTAACCAGTCGGGGAATTGGCCGACCTCAGAAACAGTTGGTTTCGGGTCGGCTTTTTTTGAACGCAGCGCTTAACCAGAAACCACCTCAGATTACCAGTCGGCGTGGGGCGCCGGAGGATCGTGTTTGTTCGTCCGAATCATTTGCGGCACATTTGCAATGCGTTGACACAAATTTCTCGATGTGGTGTGGATAGGTATTGCCTGCCCGTAGCGGACAGCGCGCGCGCAAAGCCGTGTTGCCACAAATTGGCGTCCAGATATGATTAGAAAGGATCGATAATGAGCAACGATATTTTACCCGGTCTGACACTCTACAACCGGGGTAAAGTTAGAGACATCTACGGCATTGATGACAAACTATTGCTGGTCGCTACGGATCGAATATCCGCCTTTGATGTCGTCCTGCCCACCGATATTCCCGAGAAAGGAAAAATTCTCACGGCGCTTTCGGTTTACTGGTTCGAAGTGATGAAGGATATCATTCCCAATCATCTCATCACGACGGACGTGAATCGTTTTCCGGCCGTTTGCCAGCCCTATACGAGTCAACTCGAAGGACGTGCGATGCTCGTCAAGAAAAGCCATCCTGCGCCGGTGGAATGCATCGTGCGAGGCTACCTTTCCGGCTCCGGGTGGAAGGATTATGAGAAGACGGGAGCCGTCTGCGGCATTCCTCTGCCAAAAGGGCTGTTGGAAGCTTCACGCCTTGACGAACCGATCTTCACGCCGTCTACAAAAGCCCCGGTCGGCGCGCATGACATCAACATCACCTTTGCTGAAATGATTGAGAAAGTGGGCAAGGCAAGGGCCGAAGGAATGCGCGATGCAACTGTTGCCATCTACAGTCGCGCGCGCGATATCGCTGAGAAAAAGGGAATCCTCATCGCCGATACGAAGCTCGAGTTCGGCATCGAAGGCACTGACATTATCCTCATCGATGAAATACTCACTCCGGATTCCTCCCGTTTCTGGCCGGCCGACCACTACCAACCCGGCAAAACGCCCGATAGCTTCGACAAACAATTTGTCCGCGATTATCTCATCAACCTGCCATGGGACATGAAATCCCCGCCGCCGATTTTACCGCCGGAGATCGTAAAGAAAACACAAGAGAAATACCGCGAGGCACTCCGCCGGCTCATTCAGGACTGAGTAACGAGTGCTGATGACTGAGTAAGGACTCGGGGCGGAGTTTCCTCTCCCCCGTACTCAGTCCTCATCGCTCAGTCCTTTTCTCAGTTCACCTTCGGCGCGGCTCTCAGCGCGACGTCGCTCGGATCATCTCCGTGGGACTCACTTAGATCGCGATAGAGTTCCGAGCCCGCTTTCTTAAATTCCTCCGCCTTTTCCTGCATGCCGACTTCCAAAGCCGCCTGCTCCTCCAACCCTTTCTGGGCGGCGTATTCGCGCACATCCTGAGTGATTTTCATGGAACAGAAATGCGGCCCGCACATGGAGCAGAAGTGAGCCACTTTAGCGCCTTGTGCCGGTAGCGTCTCGTCGTGAAACTCACGCGCGGTGTCGGGATCCAAGCTTAGATTGAACTGATCTTCCCAGCGAAACTCGAAGCGCGCCTGACTCAAGGTGTCGTCGCGCAGCTGCGCGCCCGGATGGCCCTTCGCCAGGTCCGCGGCGTGGGCGGCGATTTTGTAGGCGATGACGCCGTCCTTGACGTCTTTTTTGTCCGGCAGGCCCAGGTGCTCTTTCGGCGTCACATAGCAAAGCATTGCGGTGCCGTACCAACCGATCATAGCCGCGCCAATGGCGCTCGTGATGTGATCATAGCCCGGCGCAATATCGGTAGTCAGAGGTCCAAGGGTATAAAATGGCGCTTCATCGCACAGCTCGAGTTGTTTGGTCATGTTTTCGTGGATCAGGTGCATCGGCACATGGCCGGGTCCCTCGATCATCACTTGCACGTCATGCTTCCATGCAATTTGGGTCAGTTCGCCCAACGTCGCGAGCTCGCCGAACTGCGCCTCATCGTTAGCATCGGCAATCGATCCAGGCCGTAGCCCGTCGCCTAGCGAAAACGCGACATCGTAGGCCTTCATAATCTCGCAGATCTCTTCGAAGCGCGTGTAGATGAAGTTCTCCTTATGATGGGCGAGACACCACTTGGCCAGGATCGAGCCACCGCGCGAGACAATGCCGGTAACCCGTTTAGCCGTGAGCGGGACATAGCGTAGCAGCACGCCGGCGTGGATAGTGAAATAATCGACGCCTTGTTCCGCCTGCTCGATCAGCGTATCGCGGTAGATTTCCCAGGTGAGCTCTTCGGCTTTGCCGCCGACCTTTTCGAGCGCTTGATAAATCGGCACGGTCCCGATGGGCGCCGGAGAATTGCGTAAAATCCATTCGCGCGTCTCATGAATATTATCGCCCGTTGAAAGATCCATGACGGTGTCGGAGCCCCAACGTGTCGCCCAAATCATTTTTTCAACTTCTTCTTCAACGGACGAGGCGACCGCAGAGTTGCCGATGTTGGCATTGATCTTAACCAGAAAGTTTCGCCCGATGATCATGGGCTCGGTTTCCGGATGATTGATATTCGCCGGGATAATCGCACGACCGCGCGCCACTTCATCGCGGACGAACTCGGGAGTCACGAACTTAGGAATCGACGCCCCAAAGCTGTTCCCGCCGTGCGTGCGCGCTGCGCCGTTCTCCAGGGCTTGTCGGCGGCCGATATTTTCGCGAATGGCGATGTACTCCATCTCGGGAGTGATCATGCCTTCTTTGGCGTAGTGCATCTGCGAAACGTTGCTCCCTGGTTTGGCCCTCAGAATGGGCCGTCGCGAGCTATCGGGGAAGCGTTCGGTAGCGCCGTTCGCGGAACCATTCTTACCATTGGCAGCGGCATAGCCCGCGCCGGAAATCTCTTCGACATCGCCGCGGGCTTTGATCCAACCCAAACGGAGCGGACTTAAGCCTTTACGAATCTCGGTGACGATCGTCGCATCCGTGTAGGGCCCGGATGTGTCGTAAACTAAAAAAGGAGCAGTCGTATGGCCGTTGCCGGATTGTCCTTCATAGCCATTCGAAAGGTGAATCGCTCGCATGCCGACTTTCACTTCAGGATGCTCATGGCTATCAACGTAGACTTTCTGCGAAGCCGGCAAAGGCGCCGTGGTAATTCCGTTTTGCTTTGAATCGTGCTGGTTTTTGGAGTTCGCCATTGTGATCCCTCCCTTGAATCGGAGTTGCTCTTACCGGTTAAACATGACGATATGGCTTCACGTATTCTTCGTATAGCCCTTCTTTGCCTTTTTCGGCCAGCTCCTTCGATCGCTCCATCAATACTTCCTTATTCTCGACAAACGCCTTCCGGTTGAAGCCGAGATTACCCGGATGCGTGCCGGAGTCCATTCGAATAGCGTCACAGGGGCACGCCTCGACGCAAAAACCGCAATAGATGCAGCGCAACGTGTCGATTTCGTATCGTATGGGGAATTTCTCCACAGGATTGTCCGGATACTCGCCTGCTTGAATATAGATACACGCCGCGGGACAAGCGGTTGCGCAGAGAAAACAGGCCGTGCATTGCACGGAGCCGTCCGGCTTGAGCGTCAAGCGGTGGCGCCCGCGGAAAGTGTCGGGATAGGGCGCGCGTTCATCCGGGTACTGAATCGTGATCGCCGCTTGAAATTTACGCGCCAAACCCAATTGATGTAGCAAGTGAACGAACAAATTCCGCCAAAAACGATATCCCGTGACCGTCAGACCACGGAACACTTCCGGGAAGTAAGCTCTTTCCCAAAGTGTCATTTCTTCTATGCGTTTCATATTGTTTTCCTAGATCAAAACCCGGTGCGGGAGATTGCTGAGACAGATCGCTATCTTGCCTCAGCTGAATCTGCAGTTAACTTATAGACAATTGCCGGGGGTGTCAAGAAACAGCGACAAGCGAAAAACCCAGATCGAGGTTTATTCAGAGTCGTATTGAAGGATAGAGAAAACACCGTGGGGTTTGAGCTTTTCCCTGCCCTTAAGGAAAGCGAGCTCGATCACGAAAGCACACTCGATGACCTGGGCGCCCAGCTTGGAAACCAGCTGTGCCGTAGCTGCAGCCGTGCCGCCGGTGGCAATTAAATCGTCGGCGATGATGACCCGCGCCTTCGCCGGCAACGCGTCGACATGGATCTCCAGGGTATCGGTTCCGTATTCGAGGTCGTAGCTGGCGCTGTGCGTTTGATACGGCAATTTGCCGGGCTTGCGCACGACACAAAATCCGGCGCCAAGCGCGTAGGCTAATGCCGCGCCCACGATAAACCCGCGCGACTCGATGCCTAAAACGGTATCAATGCTTTGGTTCCGGTAGCGGTCCGCGAGGATGTCGATGGTTCGAGCGAACAACGTTCCATTGCACAGGAGCGGTGTAATATCTTTGAAAACAATTCCGGGTTTGGGAAAATTCGGAATGTCTCGAATGGCGCGACGAATACTCGCGATGTCATTATTCATGATCGTGAGCTACCACAAAAGCTGAAAACCGGCAACACGCGCCGCGCGATCTAAAAAATCAAATCTCAAATTGAATGATTCTCATGAAAGTCATTTTTCACCCTGGCGCATGAGAGCTCGGAGCGAAGGGGCAAACCTGGAGGTCGCAGACGCACAACCGTTCAGGTGCTGCCAGGCCCAGGCTGTTGAAATTGGCACTCATGGGGCTGTGAGGGGGGGCTTGGGCGCCACAGGCCCATCGGCTGCGGCCGGAAGGTTTGTCGCTTCGCGTTGCTTTCAGAAAAATTCGGAATCTGACATTTGAGATTTCTCACGCGGCGAGGATCAGCCCCACACCTGCCGACTCGTTTCAACCACAATCTCGAGTTTGCGTTTTTGGTCTTCGGCGTTGATCAGATTGCCGACCACGTCGGAAGAAAAGCCGCACTGCGGACTGATGGCGAGCTGGTCCAAAGGAACGTAGCGGGCAGCATCATCGATACGCCTTTTCAAATCATCGACGTTTTCCAACAGCGCCACCTTCGTGCTCACCAGGCCCAAAACCACCAATTTCCCTTTAGGCAAAAAGCGCAGCGGCTCGAAGCCGCCGGCGCGCGGGCTATCGTACTCAAACAAAAAACGATCATGGCTGAGCTCGTTGAGCAGCCGTTCAGCGATCGCGTCGTAGGTTCCCTCGCGATGCCACATGCTGCGCTGATTGCCACGACAAAGATGGATGCCGAACGTCGCGTCATTGAAACCTTCCAGCAGTTGGTTGTCGGCCCTCAACGAGCGATTAAAATTTTCTGCCGGGTCTTCGCCGCGCGCGCGCATCGCTTCAAGCGACGGCGGATCGACATAGGCCGTGTAACCCGGCGCATCAATCTGCACATAACGGCACCCCGCCCCAACTAGCCCGGCAATGATCTCTCGTTCCACCCTGACCACATCGGCCATGAATTCATCAATAGTCGCATAGACGTCCGTGGAGTTCTGCCAGTCGAATCGTTGCGCGATACGGTCGGGGCCGATCAGCGTCACCTTTGCCGGCCTTTGTGCCACTTGACTCACAAAACGATATTCTTCCAGCGGCGTGTTGCGGGTCAGTCGCAATCATTCCACGACCGGACGGCGCTGAGAGACGGCCGTGCCTTTGCTTTCTCCGCTATGAGGAATCTCCCAGCGCTGCAGCGGGTTGCTGCCTTCGATACGCTGCTCATAAAATTTCAGGCTCGCCTGCCCCGCATCAAAGCCGGACACGGACTCGCCGAAGCTGTCTTGGAAATTAAGGCGACGATACTCGCCGTCGGTCACGACCGCCAATCCGACCTGTTCCTGGAGACGAACCGCCTGGCGAATCTCCTCGTCCTCGATTTTGCGTAACGCGTTAATCGCCAACTTACCTTCATCGAAGCTCACGCGCGCCGCTTTTAGTCGCGGCGGGCGCAAGAGACTGCCGACGACATCGCTTCTGATTTTTGCCAGGTCCTTCATGCCTTAATCGGTTCCCTTCGCGCCCACGATATCTGATGCCGGTAGACAGCACAACTGCGGTAGCGAGCGCAGCGGATCTTGAGCCGCATTGTTCTTGCGGATTTCGAAGTGCAGGTGAGGTCCGGTCACCCTTCCCGTGCTGCCGACGCGACCTACCAATTCTCCGCGATCGACACTCTGACCTTCATGGACCAAATTCACTTGGTTATGAGCATAGACAGAGACCACGTTGCCGCTATGGCGCACGATCACGATGTTTCCATAGCCGCGCAACTGATCGCTATAGATCACCTCGCCCTTGTCGACGGCTTGGATCGGTGTGCCTTCAGGGGCACCGATGTCGATGCCGTCATGAAAGCTCGAGCCTCTCGGTCCGAACCCTGAATTGATTCTGCCGTTGACCGGCCAGAGCAAACCCTCCTCCGACAACAAAGGCGCCGGTTCAAGTGATTTTGAAACCGCCGGAACCGATTCCGCCGGCGTGATCATTTCAACCGGAAGCTGGCGCGTGGCTCCCGGTATGAATATTCTCTGACCGACGCGAATTTGGCCGGCGTCTTTGATTCCATTAACCCGGGCCAGTTCTTCATGACTCAGATCGTACGCTTTGCCGATACGAAACAGATTCTCGCCCGGCCTGACGACATGATAAATACCCTGGGCTCGTTTGGACGGAGGACCGGCCGTCTGAGGGGCGCAACTAGCGAAGAAACAGGCGCACACGATCGCGGCATGAAGAATGGCGGCATGGATCTTCATCGGGTGTGGCAAAAGCGTAATGAAGTATCCCCGTTGGATTTTGCAAGTTTCTGGTTTGCGATTAATGCGAAAGGTGAAACTCTTATCACTCCCGCCAACCGTATTTCCCCCAGAGCTTAACAAATTTACAATCGCCGAGTTGTTCTTCGCTGAATCCATCAGCGCCGCGCGTTATGCGCATCAGCACCTGCATTTGCTCATCGCCGACGGGAATAACCAACCGGCCGCCGATCGACAATTGATCCAATAACGGACTCGGGAGTTCCGGCGCGCCGGCGGTCACGATCATGGCGTCGTAGGGCGCATGCTCGGACCACCCGATGGTGCCGTCACCGACGTGGATCGCAATATTGTGGTACTCGAGCTTGTCCAGGACCTCGCGCGCCTTGCGCGCTAGGTTGCGAATCTTCTCGACCGAAAAAACATTAAAGCAGATTTCCGCAAGCAAGGCGGTTTGATAACCGGAGCCTGTGCCGACCTCCATAACCTTTTCTTCGCCGCGAAGATCCAACGCCTCAGTCATGCGCGCCGCCATATACGGCTGTGAAAGCGTTTGCTTGTCGCCGATCGGAAGCGCGCTGTCATCGTAAGCGCGGCTGATAAGACCGGGATCGACAAAGAAATGGCGCGGGATTTTGCGCATCGCTTCGAGGACCCGTCGATGCTTGATGCCCCGAGCCATAAGCTGCTCCTGGACCATTTTCTCTCTGGCCCAGGTAAAGTCCTGCGCGATCGGATCAGAAAGTCTCACTGCGACACGAAAAGGAATACTCGGGGCGACCGGATTTGAGCCGGCGACCCCACGCGCCCTGATAGATTTCGGATTGTTTTTACAATCGGCAATTAACTTACATTCCCAATTTACAGCAAACCGATGCCGCTTTTGCGGCGACTTTTCTTTTGCACTCGCGGTGACAGCGGCTGGTATTGGATTTACCACAACCCCGCGCCTTTGCATAGAAAGATGCGCTCTCCTTATGGCGCATCACTCGCAAGCGTGTGCCGCACTCCTCCCGCCCGGAGTGCTTAACTGTTAGAGCGTTTGGCGCTGCTCGACGGTTGATTGCTCGGATAGATCGCGACTTCAGGACCCTGTTTCTGGAATCAAACAAATGGATAGTTAGCCCTAATCCAACAAGAACTCACAGTATATTACCGGTCAGCGAGGGCTGTGAGACCGGAATCCATGGGCACTGAGCATACCGGTTTCGTGAAGGCCCCGGCTGTCTGGAACATCACCCTAGGTGGTTTGCGGGGGGCCCTCAAGGCACTGTCCCATTGCCCACCGCTGCAGGGCTCACGGCCCTCGAGCCGGTCCGAAAAAATGTCGGATTAAGCGTTAGTTTTTGTACGCGATCAACACAGAATCGGGATCAAAGAACACCGGGCTGGAACCGAAGGGTCCTTGAAGATTGGAGAATCCCGCTTGGCGGAGCCACTCGCGCACTTCGTGCAGCGAATAACAGCGCCCGCGGGGCGTGTGCACGAGAAGCGCGACGGAAAAAATCGCTCCCCAAGCGGAGGTAATCCGGTCGGCGCCCAGCAGGACGTCCCGCACAATCAAGCGACCTCCTGGATTCAGAGAGTCATAGGCCGACGCGATAAGAACGCGGCTGTCGCGTACTCCCTGCCCGTGAAGAATATTCGAAAGCAAGACCGCGTCAAAACCCACCGGCCATGGATCTTTCAGAACATCGAGCGCAATGACTTCCACTCGATTCTTTAGACGCGACTTTTTCACGGCGCAGACGGTCAGGGGCGCAACATTAGGGTGCTCCACAATCGTCGCCCGGAGTTTCGGATAGCGCCGGCAACACGCGATGGCCAACGTGCCCAATCCTCCGCCGACATCGAGAAGACGCCTGGAGCCGCTCAATGGCAAGCGATTGATCAGGTAAGGTGCAAGCTTTCGGCCATCCTCATCCAAAGCGTGGAGCAAGCGTTCGGCTTTGACGCGATCAGTGAAAAAAGGTTGGGCAACCTTTGGCCGATTTCCGTTGGTCAAAATGTTCGGGAGCTTACCCCAATGATTCCAAGCGTCGTGATCCGGAAGTAGAAAATCGGCCTGTTGCGAGCGAAGGTAGCGCATGGCAAAATGAGATTTATAGTATCGGTTGCCGCGTCTTCGCAGCAGCTTCATGGCGGCGAGCGCGTTTAGAAAAATTTCCTAGTCTTGCGGGCTCCCGCTAAAATGTCTGCTGATGACACCGGGAGTCCGCGCACTTGTCCCGAGCCATTCAAAGAGCTGGAAATGGACGGCGGTGCTAACAATGCGCGCATGCCAGTAGCAGCCGACACTTCGCAACCTCCGTGGAGTCCAGGATTTCTGAGCGTCCAGACCCGGCGCCGCTTTACGAGAGAGCTTTGCCGGCGACCTCCCGGTAAAGATGTTCATACTCATCCACCATTTGCTCTACGGAGAAATGCTCTCGAATCCATTTCCTGCGTGCTTCGAATTCCTTCTCCAGATAGATGGTCGATTGTGGGTCGTACGAGCTTGCGATCGGCAGAACCGCGTGCAGCGGGCAATCGACTTTGGAATCTCCCGAAGCAAACAGCCTTACTTCATGACCGCGCCTTTTGAGGTGCTGGCAGATCTCAAAAACGATCCGCTCGGTTCTACCGTGGGTTTTTTGCCGGAATCGAAAGATAAATGCTGGAGATCTGCGCGATCTTCATAGTCCCAAATTGCCAAGCCCTACGCTTTTTGGCTCCAATACATGACTCACTCGCTCCGCCATTTGACTCTGCGGGCACGCCTCGTCTGCTCCCATTGGAGAAATGACGCGAGTCGCCGCGGAAGCCACCGCCGAGCCGGCCACATCCCGTGGCTTACCCGCAAAACTGCAAGACGCTTTC
>JBGPIK010000158.1:0-13419 GCA_041484845.1 Binatia bacterium
CGGCGCGTCGGCTTTGAACAACCGCCCAATATTCCAATACACTGCGGGCTGATATCCTGATACACTGCCGGATTAGCAGCGTTTGAGTGAAATCAAAGCCTTGACAATTTCTCCGGGAAAAAGTTGAGGCTCAGGCTTGTATAGATGAATCAAGCATTGAATGGGGAAACCCATTCAATTATGCAAGCCTGACCCGGCCAACTCCCGCTATCTTTTGAATGACGCGTCTTACAGTTCAATCTCGAAGAATGGCGTGAATTGGATTTAATTGTTTGAAGCTCCGCTGACAGCCTGGGTTCGGAGCTTTCTAGCAGACATCGATGATGGCAAATATACGAAAACAACTTTCAACATTTGTAGCTTTGACTTCGCGACGTTCCTTTACAAGTTATTGTTTCAGCAGTAAAAACGATTTAGATCGCGTTTTATGAGCCGTGCTATACGGAAGTTGTGAGATTCTATACGGACCAGATATTATTGGTTAGGTTGCCCAGGGCAGTCCACGAACTCAGCAATGGGAGAAAAAAATATGAGACTCGCCTATGCATTTATCGTCGCAGGCTTAGCGCTCTTGACCCTCCCGAAAGACGCTGATGCCGACGACATCAAAGTCACGCTTCTCGGCACGGGCACGCCTGTCCTCAACATCGACCGATTCGGAATGAGTACGTTGATGGAAGCTGGCGGAAAGAAGCTTCTATTCGACGTTGGCCGGGGCGCAACTATGCGCCTCCACCAAGCGAAGGTGCCCTTGCGTGACATCACCGCAGTATTTATCACGCACTTGCATTCTGATCATGTCGCCGGCCTTCCCGATCTCTACGCCACAGCACCACTCACTCCCGGCGGACAACGGCAGATACCCCTGGAGGTTTGGGGACCTCAGGGCATCGACCGCGTTGCCCGTGGCATTGAAACGATGTTCGCTGAAAACACTCGCATTCGGCTGCTTGATAAGGAGTTGATTCCAGCAGCCACAAAGATTTCATCCCACGACCTTCCTCCGGAGGGAGGAACGGCTTACGAGAAGGACGGTGTCAAGGTAACAGCTTTCCTCGTCAATCACGGGCACGCTGAGCCTGCCTATGGTTATCGCGTCGATTACGGCAATCACGCTATCGTACTGTCAGGAGATACGACCTACTCGCCGAACCTGGTCAAGTTCGCAAAAGGCGTAGAGCTACTGGTGCATTGCATCGCAATTGGAAGCCGGCGTTTGGAGGCGGCGGCGCCAGAATTCGTTCAGCGTTTTTACAATTATTTGGCAAACCCTGAGATGGCTGGCCGCATTCTGAACGAGGTTCGTCCCCGACTCGCTGTCTTCTCGCACATTTCGCTATACAGCCGCGGTGATATCCCTCGACCCAGCAGTGACGAGCTGACTTCTCGGGTACGTGCCGTATATGGCGGCCCATTCGTCATCGGGGAGGATCTCATGTCTTTTCTGATCGAGAGTAATGGTGTTACTGCGGAGCCTTACACCGCCTCAAAACGACAACAGGAGCCAGATTGACTAGTAAGCGCCTTGCGAGCGTCGGGTTGTATGGCAACCTAACCACCGGCTGCAGGCCGACGCTCGGCCGCAATCGAGATCGTAAAAAGCGGGGAGTCGTTCTTGTTTGTTGACGGCACCGAGAAATATCCTGCAACCCTCAACACGGACAACACATTGCAGGTGTCGGCAGTGTTTACATTCGTCTGCGCATATTCCAAGGGTTCAGACACTATTGTCGCGATGGGCGATGAATTCAAGCGCGTCAAGTAAGCAAGGCTCAAGCCTTTTTCAACCCTTCGTTTCAGCGAACTGCCTACGGCAGCCCCTGAACTCAAACGTTAACCCTGGGATTGAACTGAATTCTCCTACGACTCAATCCTGCAGCAAGTAGCAAGCGCGGCTCAATTTCAATTGACAGGCTTCGGCCACTGTGCGAGTGTGCGACAGGCGAAATCCACAGGTTCATTCCGGTCTGACGCTGTTCAAGCGGCAACTCTAGATTGACAATATTCAGGCCCGATCGGTTTCATACCGATCGGGCTTTTGTTTTTTGCGGGCCAGTTTCATAGGAAGACACGAAGCAATTGTAGAGCTGGGTTTGGATTGGAGAGAAAAGAATGAGCAAGACAATCGCTGTATTCCTGCTTACTGCGGCCATGCTCGCAACTGTTTCTGTAACTGAGGCGCAGCAGCCAAAGAAAGTCCCTCGGATAGGATTCCTCGGTGCTGGTTTCCTCGGGCGGTACGAGCCCTTTCTCCAAGGATTGCGGGATCTCGGCTATTTGGAGGACCTAAACATCGTGTTGGAGCCCCGGGCTGCAGAGGGGAATCTTAGTTCCATCCCCACTCTCGTAGCCGAGCTTGTGCAACTGAAGGTTGACATCATGGTCACAGTCGGCACAGCCGCGACCATGGCTGCGAAACGCGGCACCTCGATTATCCCCATCGTCATGATAAACGCTCCCGATCCTGTTAGTACCGGGCTTGTCGCTAGTATGGCGCACCCGGGCGGGAACATCACGGGTCTGTCTAGCCTCGAAGTGGATTTGGGCGGCAAAAGGCTGGAACTTCTGAAAGAGGCCTTTCCTAAGCTCTCTCGCGTGGCTGTTGTCTGGAATTTGGCCGATACAGGGATGACTCTCATCGCCAAACAAATTCAGGTCGCTGCGCCACCGTTAGGCGTAACGATTCAAAGTTTAGGCGTGCGGGACCCTAACGATTTTGGCGGCGTTTTCATCAAGATGTCGCAGAACCGGCCAGACGCGCTCTACACGATCGCGGATAGATTGACCCGCCTTCATGTGAAGCAGATCCTGGAATTTGCGTTGAAGAGCAAAATTCCCACAATGTTCAACTCCGGAGAGTTCGTCGAGGACGGTGCGCTAATGGCCTATGGGTCGGATCGTCGCGAAGCTGCGCGTCGCGCCGCCGCCTTCGTGGACAAGATCCTGAAGGGCGCCAAGCCTGCCGACCTACCGGTCGAGCAACCGACGAAGTTCGAGCTGGTAATCAACCTGCAAACAGCGAAGCAGATCGGGCTCACGATTCCGCCGAATGTGCTGGCGCGGGCGGATAAGGTGATCAAGTGAGCGAGGCAGAGCGCAGAGAGCAAAGGGCATAGCGCAGAAAAACAACGCGGGAGAAAACTCATGAGAAAGAACGTCATTCGTCTTACGCTTTGCGCCATGCTCTTTGCGCTTAGTTTTTCTGTCCAGGCGCAACAGCCGCGGCTAGGCTCGTTCGACGGTGAAGGTCTGCCTTCTACCGATATAGATCGGGTGCAGGTTGGCGAGGTCGCTCCGGATTTTCGCCTGACTGACGAACGGGGAACCATCCACCAGCTTTCGCAGTATCGGGGTCAGAAAAATGTTGTGCTGGTCGTTTACCGGGGATATTGGTGACCCGCATGCATCAATCAGCTTGGACAGCTGAAAGACCTGCTGGACAACGAGCGGAAATCCTATACTCAAATTCTTGGACTCAGTCCAGACGACCCGGAGGGCGGGCGCAAGATGGTGGAAAGCGTCACGAAGGAACATGGCGCCCCGCCCGGTTTCCCGCTCCTGGCGGATATAGGTCACAAAGTGATCGACCGATATGGGCTATTCAACCCCGAATTATTCAACGGGCATATCGTGCCACATCCGGCTGTCTTCGTGATTGATCGATCCGGGAAAGTTACCTGGAAATTCCTCAACACGGATGCGCGAATTCGGGCAAAGAACGAAGATATCTCAGAGGCGTTGAACCAGCTTGAGAAGAAATGATCTGAAGTCGATCTCCTCAGCGGTCCAACACCCTCCGCAGCAACGTTCCGGAGTCTATGTGGACAAGATCCTGAAAGGCACAAAGCCGGCGGACCTTCCAGTCGAGCAGCCGACGAAGTTCGAGCTAATGATTAATTTAAAAACCGCCAAGCAAATCGGCCTGACAATTCCGCCGAATGTGCTGGCGAGGGCGGATAAGGTGATCAAGTAACCACGTGGCGAAGCACTCACCTGGCTTTGGCCTCTTATCACAAATGCGGCTTTCTGGTCACGTGGAATTGCGAGCATCTTGCCAACGCAAACAAGTTTGGACACATTCGCCGTGTGAACACTGTGCTTGGTCTCTTTGTTCCCGCCCTCGTGGATCCGGAAATGGGGACATTCTACTTTCTCTTGCGAAAGGGTTTTTCGGTATGCCACAGCAGGGCATGCCCAAGAACGGCGCGGGCTCTGGTCGGCGCAATGTGCTACCAAATTATCAATCGCGGCAATGCCCGCCAAGAGGTCTTCCGGAAAAAATAGAGACACCTCATGGATCAGCGGATTGGGTTCAGTACATTGCAGCTCAGCTTGGCTGAGGCAAGCTTGCGGTCACGTCGTCGCCCCCGGGAACAACGTGAAAAGTAGAATGTCCCCCTTTTCCCGTCCCAAGCGGGCAAGTAGTCTGGTTACCGCAGCCGAGATTGTTTCGAGAGACTTGGGCCGTTGCGAGCCAAAAACAGTGCGACCGCTAGAACCGCGCCGGAGCCGGAGCGATGCAGTGGTGAAGCACGCGGTGTCAGCGCGCAGGTATTAGCCCTAGGATTGCCCCGTTTTCTCCGACGACTCAATCCTACGAGACTTGTCCGTTGCGTCTTACAGTTCAATCTCAGGCCGAATTTGGCCTTTTCCCTCGGTGAAACGTTGTTGCCTTCTGCCGTAAATAATACTTTTCTCAACTGCCATGTGCGTGATAAATAGCCTCAAGAACGAGGTGGGCAATGAAGAAAGCTGCTGTCTTATCAATCCTGGTCGTCGTGGTACAGCTTGCTGTTGGCGTAATGGCTCAGGCGCAGCAGCCGGCGAAAGTCCCGCGGATAGGGCTTTTAGCTTCGGCCTCCCCCTCCTCTTACCCAGCCCGTGTTTCCGCATTCGAGGAAGGTCTCCGCGACCTCGGTTACAAAAACATCGTCATTGAGTCCCGGTATGCAGGAGGGAAGTCCGATCGTCTCCCTGGTCTCGCAGCGCAACTGGTTGATCTCAAAGTTGATGTAATCCTCGCAATCTCTGACCCTAGTGTTCGGGCTGCTAAGAAGGCAACCCAAACGATCCCGATTGTCTTTGTTAATACGGGCAATCCGGTCGGAGACGGATTCGTTACCAGCCTAGCGCGGCCTGGTGGTAACGCTACCGGGCTGACGCTTCTATATCCAGAGCTAAGTTCGAAAAGGTTGGAGCTGTTTAAGGAAGCGTTTCCAAGAATCTCGCGCCTGGCCGTGCTCTTCGGATCACGGTCTGTGCGAATGATGAACGAACAGACGACTGCCGCTAAGGCGTTGGGGATGCGCCTTATATCACTTCCGCTAGACAACCCTGATGATGTTGAGGCCGCACTCGAAAAAGCGAAAAGGGGGCGTGCTCAAGGCCTCCTTACGAACCCGAGCCCCCAAATAGCTACTGCGCGAGAGCGGATCTTGAAATTCGCCGCAACTAACCGGCTGCCGGCAATGTACCCGGGATCTGAGTATGTAGATGCCGGTGGTCTCATGTCCTATGGACCAAACTCCCTCGAACAGTACCGGCGTGCCGCGGTGTATGTGGATAAAATTCTGAAGGGTGCCAAGCCAGCAGACTTGCCGGTGGAACAACCAACGAAATTTGAGTTCGTCATCAACCTCAAAACCGCCAAGCAGATCCGTCTGACGATCCCGCCGAATGTGCTGGCGCGGGCGGACAAAGTGATTAAATGACAGTGAGAATTGCGAATTTCGACTGTTGCGCTATGAATCTGAAGCCAACCGCTAAATCTCTAGAGTTTGTAGATCTGAAAGCGAAGAGCGCGCGCGCAAGTGATGAGCCGGTCGTCATAGCTGGCGAGCGTTACGGACTGCCCTTGCTTTTGGAGAAAGTCCATCGACGCCAAATGGAGCGCATCCAAAGTTCTCGCGGCTTTGGGAAAGGGCTCCAAGGCCCGCGCCAACACAGGCGGAGCGAGCTCGATCAGGGCCAGGCGACCCAAGAGAGCGCGCACTTCGTCCGCATGCGATCGCGCCAGTTTACGCGCGTGGATCCGAGTCCAAATCTCGTACTCGATAAGCCGGCTCGAAATCAGGGACTCTCGCCACAGACCCTCAGGAGGTGCGCGGTCTTCCGCCAGCAGATGCGCCAGCGCAACAGAAGTATCGAGATAGATCAACGGTTGTCCCGGTCTTGCTCAAGCTCCTTTTGTAAATTGCGAAAAGACGTCACGGGATTGCGCGGCGGGGGATCGGAGGCTGCAAGCGCGGGGGGCGTGATCCAGCCTTTGCGCACGGCCTCGGAGAGCAAAGCATCGGCTAGCACCGGGCTTCTCGTTCTTTCCGGCGGAACCAGTTCAGCGACGACCCGATCCCGATCGGTGACCAGCACCGTCTCACCGCGCTCGGCGAGACGAACGTATTCGCTGAGCTTGTTTTTCAGGACTTTCAAGCCGACGGACCTCATAAACACTAATGTAGCTTCCGGTAGCTACCAGTGTCAAGCGCCGAGGGCATAAGCGGGGATATGAAAACCATCGTTAGATTTCTAGCAATCCTGTCGGTGTTTGCCGAGTCAGGACATGCTCAGGCGCAGCAGCCGGCACGGATGCCGAAGATCGGTTGGCTCCAAAGTGGTTTCGGTACAGGCCGGGGTTTCGCGGTGTTTCGGCAGGCGCTCCGCGACCTCGGCTATGTTGAGGGGAAGAATGTTACTATCGAGCATCGATCGGCCGAGGGGAAACTGGATCGGCTTACGGCTGCTGCCGACGAGTTGGCTCGTCTCAAGGTTGACGTGTTCCTCACAAGTTCGACCGACGAGGCGATCGCTGCCAAAAACGCTACCAGGACAATTCCTATCGTTTTTTACGGAGTGGCGGATCCTGTAGCAGCCGGGCTGATTGACGGTCTGGCGCGGCCCGGAGGCAACATCACGGGATTCACCTCCATTACGGCGGTGTTAGCCGGCAAACGGCTGGAGCTACTGAAAGAAACCATCCCGAAGCTCTCCCGTGTTGCGGTTCTCTGGGATCCAAAAAATAAAGGCTTCGATCAACCATGGAAAGAAAGCCAAATTTCCGCGCGGGAACTTGGATTGCAGCTCCATTCCATGGAAGTCAGTAATGCTGACAAATTCGAAGCTGCTTTCAAAGAGGCAATTAAATCGCGTAGCACCGCTCTGGCTACGACATCGACTTCGATTGTTAATGCTTATCAAAAACTGATTGCGGACCTGGCGTTAAAAAACCGACTTCCAGCCATATCCTCGCGGGGAGATTTCGTGGAAAGTGGTGGTTTGATGTCCTATGGACCCGACCGAGATGAGCAATACAAGCGCGCAGCGGTTTATGTGGATAAAATCCTGAAGGGATCCAAGCCAGCCGACCTTCCAGTCGAGCAGCCGACGAAGTTTGAGTTACTGATTAATTTAAAAACCGCCAAGGCCCTTGGCCTGACAATTCCATCGGTAGTGATGATGCGGGCCGAGAAGGTGATCAAGTAATCACGCGGCGATGCCAGGATTGAATTGAAATTCTCCTTGGACTGGGTCTCGCGTGCCTTGCCTTAGGTGGATGATAGTCAAAACAGTTAAGCTTCTTGAGAACAGTGAACGGAAACCGACGAACTCAGCGGCAGTAATGCATTAGTATACTTATTATAATAGCTGCGTAGGAGGTCCGTATGAAGTGTACCAAAGTCTCGTCGTTTGTGACCTGCAACCTACTCTTTTTCTCGATCGCTTTTTCAGCTTGGGCTGCCGACTACCCTACTCCGAAGGAAGGCGACTGGGTATTGCGCGACTTCCGCTTTCATACCGGCGAGGTGTTACCCGAGCTACGCTTGCATTACGTTACAGTGGGTGCGCCGTCTGGCGAGCCGGTGCTGATCCTGCACGGCACGAGTCAAGCCGCAAGAAATATGCTCAGCGGCGACTTTGCTGGCCAATTGTTTGGGCCTGGTCAGCCGCTTGATGCAAGCCGCTACTTTATAATTCTACAGGACGCTATCGGTGCGGGAAAATCGTCCAAACCGTCCGACGGCCTGCGCATGGGCTTTCCTCAATACAACTACGACGATATGGTTCGCGCGCAGCACCGACTGGTCACAGAGCACCTGGGCGTGCGTCATTTGCGCCTAGTCATGGGAAGTTCCGGGGGCGGGATGCAAACCTGGGTCTGGGGAGAGATGTATCCAGATTTCATGGATGCGTTAGTGCCGCTTGCGTCCATGCCGGTCGAAGTGGCGGGCCGCAACTGGATGACGCGCCGCATGCTCATAGACTTAATCCGCAGTGACCCGGAGTGGAATGGCGGCAACTACACGAAACAACCGCGCAGTTTACAGCTGGCCCAGGTGTACTTTGGGATTGTTACGAGTGGTGGCGCCAAGGCACTCTACAAGGCGGCGCCAACTCGGGAAAAAGCCGATCAGCTCTTGAGCCAGCGGTTCGCGCGAACGAGGCCAGCCGACGCCAACGACTTGCTGTATCAGTACGAGGCTTCCCGCGACTACAATCCGGCGCCCAAGCTGGAGAGCATCAAGGCGCAGCTCCTCGCCGTTAACTCTTCGGACGACGAACGAAATCCGCCCGAGCTAGAAATCATGGAGCGCGAAATCAAACGCGTACCACGCGGCCAGTACGTGCTGATTCCGACCAGCGAGGAAACGCGCGGCCATGGTACGACGGGTATCGCGAAGCTGTGGAAGGATCGTCTCGATAAGTTGCTTCAAACAGCGGTGCAAGCAGTTCAGTAGTCTCGTAATGTTTCTGAAGTTGAGATCGCGGCAAGAGATTGTGGCCCTTGAGTGGTGAAACTGATGGTGGGCGAACTACGGGGTGTTGTTTGCACGTGCTCGTTACTTTAGCGTTGCACCATCATAACAAGATCCCGATGCTGCTTTTGAAGGGGACAAGTTTTACGTCAAGGATTTGGCAATGACTGACAAAAGTAACGAGAAGCGGGAAGAAAGCCTACGTGTATTCAGTCAGGCTGCCACTACCTATGACCGAATCGGTCCACGATTTTTTTCTTACTTCGGTCAACGTCTGGTCAACGTTGCCGAACTGGCCCGGGGTGATGATGTACTGGATGTTGCGTCAGGGCGAGGGGCTGTGCTGTTTCCGGCAGCAGCGAAGGTCGGTCTACGTGGACGTGTCATCGGTATTGATTTTTCGCCGGAAATGGTTCGGGAGACCGTTAAGGATATCGAGAGCCAAAACTTGCGTCATGCGAAAGTCCGTCAGATGGACGCTGAACGAATGAATTTTTCAGACGCATCGTTCAATTGGGTTTTGTGTGGCTTTGCCCTTTGGATGTTCGCTGATCCTGCGCGGGTTCTCCAAGAATTTCACCGTGTGATCAGGCCCGGAGGGCGAGTCGGGCTCAGCACTTGGTCCGCGGACAATCCCTGTCAGGCTTGGTGCTACGAGGTGCTTCGGCCTTTTGCGCCGCCACTCTCGTCAAAGGTCGCCGCTTCGAAGAACGTTGCCAAGTTCGACACGCCGTTGCAGTTAGAGACGGCGCTCCAACAAGCGGGTTTCACGGCCATCCGGATTACAGTCGAAGAAAAAGATTTCGCCTACGCTAGCGAGGAAGAGTTTTGGTTGTCGCTTTGGTCGTCGGGGATACGAAGACAACTTGAGAAGATGACCCCTTCAGTTCTCGAACAGGCTAAAAACGACGTTTTTCAGAAGTTGCAAGCGATGAAGAAGCCCGATGGGTTTAACAAAACGATGCGTGCGTTGTTCGCTTTCGCGAAAAAAACGGTTCAATGATTTTAGCCGCCACATTTGAATTATTCGGGATTTAAACCAGGTCTGGGCCATGAATGAATTTATGCCAAGCCCTTAGCCATCGGCAGCCGATCACTGCGAGTTTCTCTATTAAATCGGCAGATTGCTTTACATCCTCTGTAGGTTTTGTCCTTGGCATTGCTCTTGCCCTTAGGTTCCACAGGCGGAGTCGGAGCAAATCGTAAAATCTCTTTGACAGGATGTTACGCGTGGTGAAATAACAAGGTCGTTTCGTCCGCGGAATGTGCTGGCGCGGGCGGACAGAGTGATCAAGTGAAGAGCGCGAAGAGTAGGGAGCGCAAACATGAGGAAACAAAAAACAACCGTATTGAGTAAAGCAATCGTCGCTATGCTCTTAACGCTTAGCATTCCCGCTGATGCGCAGCAGCCGGGGAAAATTTCGCGCATAGGTTATCTATCTCGGGGTAACGGACCTGGGGCGAACGAAGAAATATTTCGCCAAGGTTTGCGATCACTCGGCTACATCGAAGGACAAACCATCACGATCGAGTCCCGCTTCGCTCACGAAAAACTAGACCGGCTACCCGAACTTGCTGCCGAGCTGGTTCGGCTTAAGGTCGCGATCATCGTAGCCGGTGCGGGAGCTGCGACCGTCCAAGCTGCTAAGACCGCGACCACGACCATCCCTATTGTCATGGCGAATGTGAATGATGCAGTTGCGTTAGGATTTGTTGCCAGTCTGGCGCGCCCGGGTAGAAACATTACAGGTATGTCGAATCTCTCGCCGGAGTTGGGCGGGAAACAGCTGGAGCTGCTCAAGGAAGCCGTTCCGAAAACATCTCGCGTGGCTGTTCTCGGAAGGATCACTGTCAATGTCAAAGAGATGGAGGTCGCAGCTCGGTCGTTGGATCTGCAACTTGAAGTCCTTGAGGTGCGTGGGCCAGATGATATTGAGAGCGCATTTGACGCCGCAAGAGACAAACGCGCCAATGCTCTCCTCGTCCCCGCAGCCAGCGTTCTGGGTGCTTATCGAAAGCGCATTAACGACCTGGCTGCGCAGAATAGATTGCCGGCTATATGCTTCGCACCGGTTTGGGCAGAGGACGGTTGCCTCCTATCCTATGGGCCGAATACTGCCGAATTCTATCGCCGAGCGGCCACCTACGTAGACAAAATCCTCAAAGGCGCTAAGCCTGCCGATCTGCCCATCGAGCAGCCGACGAAGTTTGAGCTGGTGATCAACTTGAAGACTGCCAAGCAGATCGGCCTGACCATTCCGCCGAACGTGCTGGCGCGCGCGGATAAAGTGATCAAGTAATCGGGAGGTCTCGCTCTAGGTGATTTGGTGTCATTGACACCATGGAGGCTCTGTGCCTTTGTCTCATCAGGAGGGGCGCTATTATGGGACGTCCACTGGAATCTTCGACCAAGCGACCGCGCATTAGCATTGACGTGCTACCCGAAGTGCGACGACGCCTTCGGCTGGCAGCGGCAAAACACGACCTTACGATCTGGCAGTATGTGCTCGAGGCGATTGAAGAGTGCCTTCGCGAGGATCTCGGAGAGGAAGAAGAGGGAGTGGTGGCCTTAACCGCTAAGGCTGATCCGGTGCTGGCGGAGCTGTGGGACAATCCTAAGGATTCTGCGTATGACCGCTTAAAGTCGGAGTGATGTGGTGCTGGTCGGTTTCGTGTTCTCGGAGGAATCAGGGAAAAAACTCCGCCCGGCTGTTGTCCTCAGCTCTGCGGCTTACAACCGTTCACGGCAAGAAATCGTTGTGGCGGCTATTACCAGTAACATCAGACGCCGTCTCTTCGGCGATCATTTGATAGCTGATTGGAAGGGGGCCCGGTTGCTCTACCCTTCCTTAGTAACCGGCATCTTCCGAACTGTTAAACGGTCGATGATCGATCGAAAACTGGGCGCAATGCCGAAGTCCGAAATAGAAGCGATCGACCTGAAACTCCGCCAGTCTCTTGGTCTGTGAATATCAGTCTTATAAGGTTGATAAGTTTGCAATCCGTGGTAGAGCAGCCCACAAAGTTCGAGCTGGTAATTAATCTGAAGACGGCCAAGCAGAATGGCCTGACGATTCCACCGAATGTGCTGGCGCGGGCGGATAAGGTGATCAAATGACAGAGATCAGAGGTCAGAAGTCAGAGATCGGTCAAAATTGTAAGCCGGCAGTAATTGAAGCGGCCGCTGTCCGTAGTCGTTGGTCTGTGGTCGCATTTAGCTTCGGGCTATGCGCTATGCTCTTTGCGCTTAGCGTTCCCGTTGAGGCGCAGCAGCCAAGGAAAATCCCTAGGATAGGATATCTAGGCGGTGTCTCCCCTTCCGCTAACGCGGCCCGCATCGAGGCATTCCGGCAGGGACTGCGTGAGCTTGGGTATGTCGAGGGCAAAAACATTGTCATTGAGTGGCGACATGCAGAGGGAAAACTCGATCGTCTTCCCGCGCTCGCGGCCGAGCTAGTGCGTCTAAAGGTTGATATCATCGTGACGGGTGGTTCGACAGGAACTCGTCCCGCCAAGGAAGCAACTGTCACGATCCCCATTGTGATGACGCAGGATAGCGATCCTGTTGGAAGCGGGCACGTCGCCAGCCTTGCGCGGCCGGGCGGGAACATTACTGGACTGTCCACCCTTGCCCCGGAGATAAGCGGAAAACAACTGGAGCTTCTGAAAGAGATCGTTCCTAGGCTCTCCCGCGTGGCCGTCTTCGGGACTTCGACCCAACCGGGCAACGCACAATCGTTAAAAGCGACGGAACTCGCCGCAGGGGCGTTCGGCGTGCAGCTTCAATACCTAGACGTACTAGATCCCAAGGATATTGAGACCGCATTCCGAGAGGCACGCGGGGGACGTGCTGAGGCAGTCCTCGTGCTGCAGAGCCCCGTCTTCAATTCTCAGCGAAAACAGATTGCGGACCTCGCGATAAAGAGCCGGCTCCCGGCGATATACAGCCGGCGAGAATTTGTGGAAGCCGGGGGGCTTATGAACTACGGCGTGAGCATTACCGACTTGGACCGGCGCGCCGCCACTTACGTTGACAAAATCCTAAAAGGCGCCAAACCGGCTGATCTGCCCGTGGAGCAGCCGACGAAGTTCGAGTTGATCATCAACCTGAAAGCCGCCAAGCAGATCGGTTTGACGATTCCGCCCAACGTCTTGGCGCGGGCGGACAAGGTGATCAAGTAATTTTGGATTTGCGATTTTGGATTTTGGATTGAAAACCATGAACGAGGAAATTTTTAAGGAACGGACAAAGAACCTGGCCTTACGCGTCATTGAACTTGTGCAAGGACTGCCGAAAAATCTAACTGCCGACGTGATCTCCAGGCAACTGCTCCGCTGCGCTACCTCGATCGGTGCTAACTATCGAGCGGCGTGTCGAGGAAAGTCCACTGCCGATGTCATGGCCAAACTCGCAATTGTCGAGGAAGAAGCAGATGAAGCCATTTACTGGCTGGAGTTGCTCACAGAGTCCGGCGTTGTCCCTGCAGCACAAGTAACAGAGTTGACAAAGGAAGCAAATGAAATCCTCGCGATGACAGTGGCATCGATTAAAACCCTGCGAGTGCGCAAGGGAGCGATCTCTTGACTGTAGAAAGCTAATTTCCGATCCGAGAACAATCTAAAATCCAAAATCCAAAATTCTCACTGGTCCATATCCGGCTTGACGCCG